>NZ_CP195119.1:1913977-2232973 GCF_052056915.1 Methanosarcina sediminis
CGAATTCGTCGAGCATGGCGGAAAAAGCCCGGTCCACGTCTTCGGAGCTTATCTGATTCTTTTCTTCGAGGAAGGCGTCCTGATAGAGCAGGAAACCGAGTTTCTGGAAGTAAAAGGGGAAACCTCCGGTCAGCTCTTGGATTTTTTCAAGAGCCTGTTCCGAGATTTCGATCTGTCTTGTTGCAAGCCGGCTCCGGATGTATTTTTTAACATCTGCTTCCTTTATCGGTTTGAGTTCGGTCCTGGCGGCCATGAGATAGAGAGGGGAATCAGACTTTAAGAAAATCTCATGCAAAAGGGATATGGAAGAACCAGAAAAAATATACCTGACCTCCGGATGCCTGTCCATCCGGCTTTTCAGCGTATTAAAGATGCTGCCGTTGAACCTACTGAGTTCCTGGAACTCGTCAAAAGCTATCAATACAGGCTCTTTTTTTTCGTGAGAGAAGCTTTCAATAAACTCAAAAGTTTCCGCGATCAGGTCCTCTCTTTCCAGTTCATTGTCCCGGAACTTGAGGTAAACCTTTCCCACATGTTCGATGCTGCCCCCGATTTCTGAGAGGGTACCGTAAGCTGCCGTAATTTTATCCCTGAAAATTCCGGAAAACTTCCGGGCAATACCCCGGACCCTGTGTTTTTCTTCATAGGCTTCAACAAGGGCCTGAGTCGTTACCCTGAAAAAATCGGCAAGACCGGTCATTTCCCGGCAGTTGACCGGGACAAAGAGGACCTCATTTTCCACTGCAACTTTGAGGTTTCCGAGCAGGGAAGTTTTTCCAATTCTGCGCGGACCTATGATCACATTATTCTGGGCCTGTTCCAGAATGTCCATTGTTAACTTTTTAATCTCCCGCTTCCTCCCAATAAAGTAAGGAGGCTCCACTTCCCCTCCAACCACGAACACCTTTTCTGCCATAGAATGTAGTTAAATTTGACGATATTTAAATTTAACTAATAATTTAGTAGTTAATTTTGACTAAATGACATGCGCCCACCTTGTTAGAAAATATCAAAAATAAGACCGACAGGAATACGGCAATCCGGTTGAATCGGTTTTTGATATCCCTATTCTAAAAACCCGACCTCGAATTCCGATATGTCCGGTAAAAAAAGGTTGCTTCACCTTTTCACACCACTTTTATTTCCACGGGATCCCCGCCTCCAATCCCGAAATAACGCGCAGCGCTCCCCTGGTTAACCGCAAGTTCGAGAAAGCCGTGGCTGCCTATGAGGGCAAGCGCTTCTCCTTTTCCTGCCATGCCATAGGTCTGCACGAAAGGTACCTGCCTGCCATTTACTTCAAACAGGGAGCCGTAATCACATAGTTCCAGGATCAGGTCTTCAGGGACGTTTGTGACAACATTTCCAAAGCTGTCGGAAAAAAGTACTTCCCCGAAAACAAAACGGCCGTCGATTCCGAAGTTCCCGAAGTCAAGGTCCACAAAATCCCCGGTCTTTGGTCCGACCTCCCCTACGGAGACACCCATGGAAAGACGAGCTCCGACCGGTGCGAAGATGTCCCGGCCGTGGAAGGTTGCGGAGACTCCGGAATGGAGGATCAGGTCCAGGTTCGTGATCTCATACACTTCCATTCCCCCCAGGCGGCGGGCTGCAGGGATCAGGAGGCCGTTGTCAGGGCCCACAAAGAACTGTTCATTCCCTGCGGAACCGGCTTTCACGGCAAGAGCCCGGCGGGCAGTCCCGACCCCGGGGTCGACTACGCCCACATGCACGGTTTTTGCCGGGAAGTAGGGTACAAGGGAATAGAGGGCAAAAGCCCCTTCCCGAATTCCGGCCTGAGAAATACGGTGAGTTATGTCAACGATCTGAGCCCCGGGATTGATCCCCAGGATAACGGCTTTCATGGCTGCAGGGTAAAGGTCCCCAAAATCAGTGGTAAGTGTGATGATAGGCATATTGCTCCCCATTTTAATTCAGCCTTTAAACTATAAAGCCTATTTCAGCCGGACACAACGGCGGAAATCCAGGGTGCCGTAATTTCACGGAAATTTATCAGGAAGTCCTTTCCTCACCTGGACCTGAGAGCACACGGCCCCGTGGCACATTTTCCGCAGGCCATATCCTGCAGTTCGGGAAATGCCAGGGCATTTTTCTCGAGATACCTGAGACATTTTTCCCTATCAAGCCCTGTGACTTTAAGGGCTCCAGCAGGACACCTGTCCACGCAGATAAGGCACCTCTCCCCTTTCTTATACCGGCAGAACTCTTCGGTGGGCCGGGGAGTGGGAGGGACCTCAGCAGAGATCAGGAGAGTCCCGAATCTGCCCGCACATCCGGCTTTTGTAATCAGCATGTGATGGACGCCAAAAGTACCCAGGCCCGCAGCGTAAGCGGCGCTCTTATGGGACCAGGCAACGTCAAAATCGGATTTAGCGTAATCAAAAGCAGCAGTTGGGACCACGGCATTTATTCCCTCTCCAGCCAGTTCGGCAGTGAGTTTTTCATTGATTTTTTTGATCAGGCTTTCAGTTTCACTCTTTGCCCGAATCCACTCCTTTACCGGGCCGGGGGACTTCCAGTTCAGGTCCACCAGCTTCTCTTCAAAAGGCAGGAAAAAAGATACCACGGTTTTTGCCCCGGGAAAGACCTCCTTCGGGTGCATGTGGTGCTGGCCTATGGTATCCTTCATTTCATCGAATATCGGGTCCTCGGCGGAGGCAAAGCCAACCAGGGGCTCTCTGTAGCGGGTTTCCGTTCCGGGATTTGAAGCTACGTTTTTGATTATTTTTTCGATCCTCTTTATCAGGTCCGTGTTATGTAGGTCCGTGCTAGTCGGGTCCTTGTTCTTTTTTAAGTGCATGCTTTGTTCTCCAGGCAGCAGATTTGTACAGGTATTCCCACTTATTACACCCAAATTATTAGCTCTTCTAACTATTCTTCCTTACTTATTTTTCTTCCAGCTTTAATAAAAATGCTTTTACATCCAACCCGCTAGCATAGCCGGTAAGTTTCCCGTTTGCCCCGATTACCCTGTGGCAGGGCACGATTATCGAAATAGGGTTCCTGTTATTTGCAAGCCCCACAGCCCTGGAAGCCTTCGGCTTTCCAATGATTTTTGCAACCTCCCCGTAAGTTCGGGTTTCCCCGTAAGGAATTTCACATAAAGCATTCCAGACGGATTTCTGGAACTCCGTCCCCTCCGGAGCCAGTTTTATGTCAAAAGATTCGAGTTCCCTCGCAAAATAAGCTTTAAGCTGCCCGGAAACGTTCCTGAAAAACTCTTCGTTTTCCACCCAGTCGTCCGGGATTTCGACTTTCTTTTTGCCTTTCCGGATATTTACGAATTTCAGCCCTTCTTCGTCTCCCGCAAGGAGTATGGGGCCGATAGGGGATTCTATTATGTGGTAGTAAATTTTTGTATCCTCCTCTGTACCCTCCTGCCGGTTACAGGTAGTTCTATTGCTTCTGTTAAAAACGTTTATTCATACCCTGACCACCCCGGAAAACAACCGGAAAAATCGTTAAATAGCCAGGAGTTTGGACTCGTGACCGACTATTTTTCTATGCACCTTCTTAATGATAGACCTGCGTTATTCGGTAGATATTATTCAGTAAAACAGGGTAGGGGCTGGCTCTCAACCCTGAACTATGTTCCCATACAACCGGAAATAGCCCTATCATGTCGTTCTTGACCACGGGCGACGAAGGAGCCCGGCCTTTACAAAATAAAAATTTAAAAAGATAAAAAAGAAGAAAAGAAAGGTCAGGTAAAACATTTCCTGAACTCAACATATCTCAAACTAACGAAAAACAATACTTCATTTGCTATTTCCTATGCTTCTTCTTTTCAATATTCGGGAAAAAGCCGGTCGTCTACGACGACCGGTGAGAGCACGGGGAAGTGCAAAAAACCGGAAAAAACCTTTCATGGAACAAAAATAAGTGAAAAGAAAAAAAGATAGAGGGTTTGGAGGACACTTAAATTCCCTCGAAAGCCCCAAAATATTCAATTTATTGAGCCTTCCAATAATTCATAGAGACTTCAAATCGATCAACTTTCAATCAATCGGCCTCCAACCGGTTATTATTCCACCGGAACCTTCCAGAAAGAACCGGAATAGACATTCAGGCTTTCTGCGGCAGACTCAAATTCCGGTCCGTTTCTCTCCCATTCCAGTTCCTCAAGCTGCCTGATCCTCAACTCCACGACGTCCATGGCATCTTCAAAGAGCTGCCTGTTGATTTCGATCCCAAAGTATTTATTCAGTTTTTCTTCGGGAGTCATTGTGCTGCCTGCCGAAAGGTAGGCTATGTAGTTTTCATTGAAAGCTTCCTGATCTTCTTTGTACTGCTTGAAGAGGGAGAGAGTTATTGCTTTCGAGACTGCGTAGTTGAAGGTATAGTAGTTATTTGTCAGGTAGATGTGGTTGATGTAGGTCCACCCTGCAGAATCTTCGGCATAATATTCGATGGAATCGCTCCTGTACTCTTTAGAGAGTCCGGTCCAGAGGGCATTGAGTTCCGCTCCGCTGGCATTCCCGTTTTCAGCGCATAATCTGTGTGCCTTGTATTCGAATTCCATGATCATGGACTGGAAACCAAAGTAGTTCTGGTATTCCCCTAAATGCTGGGAGAGCACTGCAACAGCGGTATCCCGGTCGGAATTTTCAACCACATAATCGACGAAAAGTTCTTCATTGAAAGTTGAAGGGACCTCCATTTCGTAGATAGGACAACTGCAGTAGAGGTAATCTACGGATTCGCCCATGAGGTAGAAATGGATCCCGTGCCCCAGTTCATGGGCAAGGGTCTTCTGGTCTGAGATCAAGCCGTTATAGTTCATGAAGATCAGGGCAGGAGCCTGGAGGGCGCAGAGCTCGTAGCAGTAGCCTCCGGGCTGTTTCCCGTCTTCGGGGGCAGGATACACGTCTACGAAATTGCCAGTCACCATCATTAAAAAGATTTCATTGAAACGGGGATCCATCCTTGCATAGGACTTCTGGATGCCGCCTAGAGTGTCCGCATAAGCATACCCTTCTCCGGACTGGCAGCTTAACTGCAGCGCAAGGTCCCAGGGCTTCAGGGTTTCAAGCCCGAGCTTTGTTTTCCTGAAATCATTATAGCCTTCGAATACGTCCTTTCGCTCCTTGAAGACCATATTCATCTCGTCAACCTGAGCTTCTGTGAGATAAAGGGCATAGAGGCAGGATTCATAAGAGTCCGAGTAATTAAGTTCCCTGGAAGAAAGGTCATCAAGCCGGATTTTTTCGGAATAGAGAGCCGCCATTGAATCCGATTCGTCAATCAGGTGGTAAAACCACAGGTCATAACATGCTTTCCTGTTGCCCCTGTTAGGGTCCGTTGAAAGCAGGGTATAGAAGGACTGGGAGTTGAGTGTATATTCTTCCCCGTTCTCGAGGGTTATGTTTCCTGCCCTTGTGACATTATTCGTAATCTTCGAAAATGCCTCGGTCTGGAGTTTCATGCGCTGGTTTCCGATATCCGCAAGGTATGCCGCCTGGCCCTCATCCTTTGGCCTGTGCTCTGCAAACCTGATGTAACTTGCCTCCAGATAGGGGCGGTACTCTTCAAGCCCGGGTTCCTCGGAAAAGAGCTGCTCCCATTCCCCCGTTGAGAGCGAAGTCAACTTTACAGTGGCAAAAGAGGTGGCTTTCCCATGTTCCGTAGCCAGGTCCTGGGCGTCTGCAAGGAGAGAAGCAAAAAACGGCTCATTCACGTTTTTGCTAAGCCCGGTATATCCGTAAATATACAGGATTTCAAAGGACTTGGAAAACTCCTTTTTGGTTTCAATGTAGTCCAGCAAAGCAGGCCCCGAAAGCTCCTCGAATTCCGGGCGGAAGGTTTCACTTATCTCCACCGATCTTTGTCTCAATTCCTCAAGCTCTTCCTGCGCAGCTTCCCTGCTGCTGAAGAGATATGATTCGTTCCATTCCGTAGTAATTTCATCTGGATTTAACTCTTCAAATTCGTATCCCTCGACCACGCTTTCGGAAGCTTCCTCGCTGTCCCCAGGAGCACTGCACCCTGAAAAAAAAGCAAACAATAAGAGCATTCCGAGAATTGCGAATCCCGCAACTATTTTCTTAGTCATAAAAATGCCGCCTCGATTTGCATGTAAATTTTGCATGTAAATGTATCAATTCCCATTTTCGGCCAACATAAGTCAAAACTTTTAAAGAAATAATAAGAAAGATATGCAGTAATTTCCGGAACAGGTAAAAAACTACCGATTTTAAATGAAACAGGATTTCAAAAGAGGAGTTGAGGTCCTGAAGCTAGAACTTAGCAATAGGTAAGAAAGGATCATCAGTAACACCCGAACTGTTTGAAGATTTGACCAGAAGAAATATATTAAATAAAATTAAAATGTGAGGAATTTAGAGCTTGAACATACACAGACAAAGATGATAAAAAGAGGAGAAATATGATCACAAGAAAGACAGTTAAAACACTTATATTACTGCTCCTGCTAGTCCCGGCCCTTTTTGTATCAGGCTGCGAAGATAAGGGACTCGCCGCAGAAAAGGAACTCACTTTAGAAGAGATAGCAGCCCAGATGCAGCAGAAAGAGGACAATATCGATGATTATTCTTTTACCCTTAACCTGAATTTAGATTTCGAGGGGGAAACCCTGGAAAATGAATTTGAGGTTATGGCCAGGAAACCGGGCATGTACAGGATTCTTACAAAAAGATCGGGAAAAGAACCAGAGAAAGTAGAGGTCTCAAACGGGGAGTACATGTGGACCTATTACCCCTGGAAAAACACCGCTATAGAAGTAAAACTGCCTGAAACTTCCGAACCTGAAGAAAAAGAATCTGCAGAGAAAGATTCCGGAGAAAACAGCGGAATCGGACTCATTGGAGGGCTCTTGAATGAAAACAGGACAACCCTTCTCGGGACAGAAGAAGTAGACGGCAGGCCTGCATACCTTCTGGGGAAAACCCCCGAAGAAAATGGGGAAGAAGAAGGAGAAGATAGAGAGGGAGATAGGGAAAGAAACGAGGGAGGAGAAGGAGAAGAAGAGGGAGCCCTTCCGGGATATAGCGAGAAGTTCTGGATAGACAAAGAGACAGGGATGCTTCTCCGGTATGAGAATTATGACAGCAACGAAAACCTGACAATGGAATACGAAATAAGCAACCTGAAAATCAACACGGGGATCCAGGATTCAGAATTTGAATTTGAGCTCCCGGAAGGGGCAACCATGGAAACCAGAGAGTTCGGGAAACGCTATCCCCCTGAAAACCTGACAGCCCCTGACGGAGACAGGCAGATTGCCTCAAGCCTCATCATAGGACTTTGCTCCTGAAGATAAGGGGTAGGATTCAACCACAGCGGGGAAAAATATGGAAAAAAACCCGAGAAATAAAGTAGTGAAGAAAATGACAAAGAAGAAAGCACTTACAACATTTACATTACTGCTCCTGCTGGCACTGGCTCTTCTCGTATCGGGTTGTGAGGAAAAAAACAACGCAGAAGAAAAGGAAGTGGAGATGCCGGATAAACGGGAATTTATCCCTGATTATGAAGAGGAATCAGGAGCAGAGAAAAGAGCAGAAGAAATTGTAACAAAAATGCGGGAAAAACATGCGGGTATAGAAGACTGTTCCTATACAGCACATATGAAATCTTCATTCCTTGAACAAAAAGAGGAAACATATGAAGTCCTGTGGAAAAAACCGGACCTTATGAAAAATACGATACGGATACCTGAGAAAAGCACTGAGTCGGTAATAGCTTCGGACGGGAAGTTCCAGTGGATATATAACTCCGAATCAAGTATCGTCCTGAAGACAGAGCTTTTTGAAGAACCGGACATGATCGACACTGAGATCTGCCCTCTCTTCTTTGGGGGAAACCTGAACGGGAACAATAGCAAGGTATTCCTGCTCGGGACAGAGAAAATCGAAGGGGAAGACGCGTATCTGCTTGAGTTTATCCCTGAAGAAGAGTATGAACTGTACCTCCCAAGAACAAAAATCTGGATTGACAAAGAGACCTGGCTGCCCGTTAGATACGAACTGTACGATAACAGGGAAAGGATGGCGGTTGAAATTGAAATCCGGAATCTCAAAATAAATTCAGGTATCCCGGATTCCGAGTTTGAATTTGAGGTTCCCGAGGGCGCAGAGGTAAAATTCCTGAGTCCGGAAGACTATAAAATTGACCTGGAGAAACTGGCACTCGAAGAAGCCGAGCAGCGAGCAGGGTTTGAAGTCCTTGCCCCGGCGTACCTGCCAGAAGGCTACGCATTCAATCACTCAACGGTTTTTAACAGCAGGGACAGGGCATATTTCACGGTGATCAACAGCGACCTTAGTACATTTGCGGCAATGCCCTGCTACAGAAGGGTTACTCTTGAATATATCGGAGAGAACGGCCGGATTAGAATCTCCGAAACCCTGTATGAAGAAGGCAAATCATACCGGCTTTTTGAAAAAGAAGGGGAAAACATTACGGTAAACGGCAGGGAAGGGGTGCTCTATCCAGTATTTGGAGGGAACATGAAAGAGCTGGAGTGGACAAACGGGGAGCTTGAAATAAGCATAATAGCCGCTCTTGATAAAGCTGAAATGCTGAAGATTGCGGAATCCGTCTCAGCGGAAGAATAACGGAAAAACCGGGAAAATAACCATGAAGATCCGGAAATAACCCGAAAAGAAAGATTGTAAAATTATATAAAAAGACACAATGTTTAGATGGAGGAATGAAAGGAATGACAGCAAGAAAAGCCCTAGCCATACTGCTCCTGCTTGTATCTGCCCTCTTTGTATCGGGCTGTACAGGGGAACTCAGTGCGGAAGAGATCGCAGAACAGATGCAGGAAAAAGAAGCCAGTATCCAGGACTATTCGTATACGATGCACATAACTTCACACTTTGGGGAACAGACCCTGGAAAGCGAGGCCCGGTTATTGCAGAAGAAACCGGACATGATGAAAACCGTTACAATGGAACCTGAAGAAGAAGCAGGATCGATTGCGGTTTCTGACGGGGAGGTCATGTGGACCTATGACCCGAAGACAAATACGGTCATGAAAATGGAAATGCCGGATACTCCGGTTTTAGGGGAGATAGATTACACCGGAATCATTGCCGAGTTCCTGAACGAAACGGATGTCTCCCTGCTCGGCATGGAGGAAATCGACGGAAGGTCCGCATACCTGCTGGAGACCAGCCCGAAAGAGGAGGGGGAAGGGATCCAGTTTGTAGACGGGATGAAACTCTGGGTGGACAAAGAGACCTGGATGCCTCTCAGGTATGAGATGTATGACAGTGACGGGGGCCTGATGATAGAACTCGAGATCCATGACCTGGAAGTCAATCAGGGGATCCCGGACTCAGAGTTTGTATTTGAGGTGCCGGAAGGAGCAACCGTAAAGACTGTGGATCTCGACTCTTTTGAACTTCCCGAAGAAATGACCCTCGAAGAAGCCAGAGAATCCGCAGGATTTGAAATCCTGGTTCCGGAATACCTGCCCGAAGGTTATGCCTTCAACCATTCAACGGTTTCCAACAACAGCTGGATAGCCCCTGAAGGGCAGGCCTTCGAGACCGTCTCCCTGACATACGAAAACGAAGAGGAAGATGCTATCTACCTTTCGGAAACCGTATACGAAGCCGAGGCCCCGGAAGCTCCGATCATGAATACTACCGAAGATGTTTCTATCAACGGGGCGAAAGGAAAGTACCTTGCCTTCGGGGACATGAAGATCCTGAGCTGGGAGATAGGGAATATAGACCTGAGCCTTAGCGCTTCCCTGGAAAAAGACGAGTTGCTGAGAATTGCGGAGTCTATACAGAAGTGAACCAGAAAAAAGCCGGTCGTACCCCTGACCGGCAAAAATTATAAAAAATACGAAGGAAACAACAACATAAACGAAACACAAAAGACTCTATAAAGACAAAGAACAAAAAGAAAGCAGGAAAGACCAAAGCCCTATCCTGCTTCTTTTTTGCGAGCTGCCCTGCCTGCTTATTGCGAGACGTGCTTTGCAGGGCTTCTCAACAAGGTTTATTTTGCGAGGTTGTAGTTCTGGTTGACGATCTTCAGGGCGCAGTAGTTGCCGCACATTGTGCAGGCATCGCTGTCTTCGGGTGCCCTGCTGTTCCTGACTTCCCTTGCGTGTTCGGGGTCGATTGCGAGAGAGTACATCTTTTCCCAGTCGAGGTCTCTTCTGGCACGGCCCATGTCAAGGTCCCACTGTCTTGCTCTGTCAGGGTACTTGACCATGTCTCCGATGTGGGCTGCGATCTTGGAGGTCTTGACTCCGGTGACCACGTCTTCGAGGTTCGGGAGAGCAAGGTGCTCTGCAGGGGTCACGTAGCAGAGGAAGTCACAGCCGTAGGAGGCTGAGAGGGATGCACCGATTGCGGTTACGATGTGGTCGTAGCCGGGAGCGATGTCGGTTGCGAGAGGACCGAGCATGTAGAAGGGCTTATGACCGCTCATTTCCTTCATGATCTTGACGTTGGTCTCGATCTGGTCGAGGGGGATGTGACCCGGACCTTCGATGATGACCTGCAGGCCTGCGTCGTGGGCTCTCTGGCCGAGTTCGGTGTTGATGATCAGTTCCTGGATCTGGGCACGGTCGGTTGCGTCGTGGGTTGCTCCTGCGCGCATACCGTTTCCGGTTGAAAGGACTACTTCATGTTCCTTGAGGATCTCAACAAGGTAGTCGAAGTTGGCGTAAAGAGGGTTTTCCTTTTCGTTGTGCATCATCCAAGCGCTCATGAAAGCCCCGCCACGGGAGCAGAGGCCACCGTATCTGCCGTGGGCTTTGAGCCTGTCAAGAGTGATGTTGTTGACACCGGTGTGGATTGCCATGAAGTTGGTTCCGAGCTTTGCCTGGGCTTCGGTTGCATTGAAGAGCTCGTCTTCAGTCATGTGCACGATTGAACCGTACTTCCTTGCGGCTTCAATGAAACCCTGGTAGAGAGGCACTGAACCGACTGAAAGGGAAATGCTGTCAATGACTTTTTTCCTGATTCCGAGGAAGTCTCCACCGGTACCGAGCTCCATGAGGGTGTCAGCACCTGCTTTTTCGGCAGCGATTGCCTTCTGGACTTCCATATCTTCGTCAACGATGTCAGAGGACACACCGATAGAAGCGTTGATCTTGGTTCTCAGGCCTTCTCCAAGCCCACAGAGCTTAACGTCCCTGTAGGGGGAAGTGGGGATTACGATTCTTCCGGCTGCGATCCCGCGGCGGATGAATTCAGGGTCAAGACCTTCTTCCTTTGCAACGACCTTCATCTCTTCGGTGATTATTCCATTTTTGGCATCTTCCACAATTGTCATATTTATAACCTCAAGTTAGTTTCATCTGTAATATCAGCTGTAATATCAGCTGTAATATCAGTTGTATAAGCGTAGGTAAGGATCTTTGAACATAGAAAGTGCGTAATTATATATAACAATTGTTAAAAGATAAACTTTAATCAAAGACAAATTAACTTGAGTTCAAAGCCACATGATTCCGAAATTGAAAACCAATAAGACGTCAAATCAAGTAAAGTTGATTTATTTAGGAAGGAGAGAGGAGGAAGAGAGGAGGGGAAAAAAGAAGAAAAAGCAGTGAAAACAGAGGAAAAATGGGAAGAAAAAGAAAAAAAGGAAGAAAAATATCAGCGCCACCTATAATAATCGGCAAATTCCCAAAAAAGAAGAGAATTTGAATCCTCACTTATTTTGTTCTTTGATTAAACGGAGGGTCTGCCGGTGCAGGGAAACTATCAGGTCGCTAAGCATCCCGAAAATAAACATCTGCAAGCCGAAGATAATAAGCAGGGTCGTGAGGATTGAAAGGGGGATGCGGGTGATTCCCTGAAACCACTGAAAGACCACGAAGGTCCCCGTGAAAAGCCCTGCCAGGATAAAAAAGGAGCCCAGGATTCCGAAATAGAACATGGGGTTATGGACTTTGGCGAGCCTGTAGATCGTGGAGCCTATCCGGAGCCCGTCTTTCAGGGGATTTAGTTTGGTTGCACCTTTCTCGCTTCTCGGGAGATAGGTTATGGGAATTTCCTGAATCCGCTGGTTTTTCAGAACACACTCAACCGAGATTTCGGTCTCGATTTCAAACCCTGTCTTGTTCAGTTCCAGTTCCCTGATGCTTTCCAGGGTAAAGGCCCTGTAGCCTGAAAGGATATCCTTTAGCTGCGCCCCGTAAGCAAGATCAAAAAGCATGTTTATCAGGTGGTTGCCAACGAGGTTTAGTTTTGTAAAGGCCCCTGACTCATAGTTTACAAGCCGGTTCCCTACCACATGATCAGCCCCGCCTTCAAGAACCGGGGCAAGCAGGGAATGGGCATCACTGGCAAGTTCGGTCCCGTCCCCATCAATCAAAAGGACATACGGGCTTTTTATAAGCCGAAAGGCCTGGATCATTGCCTGTCCCTTGCCTTTCCCGGTCTGCAGGACCACCTTTGCCCCTTCGGCCTCTGCAATTTCCTTCGTTCTATCCCTGCTATTTCCGTCAATAACCAGAATATTGGAAAAGCCTTCTGCTTTGAAATCCTTAATGAGCTGGCCGATGGTGGCGGCTTCGTTCAGGGTGGGAATCAGGATGCAAACGTCTGCGCTGTTCAAGGTTCACACATATCCTTTGCCGGACCTCTACATATAAATGTGGAATCCGTTTTTCTTAAAAAACTCCTTTCCGCAAATGGTAACCGTCGGAAAGGAGGCGGGATTTTCGTAAAGGTAAGGAATTGTTCTTATAAAAGCCCCATGTTGTCGAGCTGCCTGCGGACGACTTCAACACCCTTCTCACAGTCTTCGGGAGACTTGCCGCCGGTTACCACCAGTTTTCCGGAACTGAAGATCAGGACTACCACTTTTGGCACATCGATCCTGTATACAAGTCCGGGGAACTGTTCGGGTTCATATTCAATGTTTTCAAGCCCAAGCCCGATTGCAATGGCGTTAAGGTTAAGGATTGTATGCAGGTCAGCCGAGGCGACAATGTTCTGCACCGTTATCTGTGGGTTCTCTATAGTCGTGATCCCTATGCCGTTGAGCTTCTTTGCCATGTTGCCTATAACGGTGTGTACGTCAGCCACGTTCTTTGCCCCGGTGCAGACAACTTTCCCTGAGGTGAAGACAAGGAATGCGGCCTTGGGGTCCGATACCCTGTAGACAAGCCCCGGGAATTTTTGCTTGTTGTACTCGGCCCCTTCGAACTCGGATTCGATGACGGTTAAGTCGAATTCTTCAGCAAGTTTGGTGGATGCAACCACGTTTTCGATCTTGATGCTAGATTCACTCATTGGTCAACCCTCGGTATATAAAGCAAAAGTAATATCCTCTAACCAGTATATAAAGCTATAGTTAAATGACACGCATCCTATATAAATGATATATAAAGAGAGTATATATACTACGGAAAAACTTAAATCGAAGGCGCAAGAGGAACAAAAAAAATTAGAAAAGAAAGGGAGGGGAAGAGCCGATTACAGGATCTTCAGTCCTCAATTTTTTTCAGGCCATCGAGCACAGCATCGTACTTCAAACAGACCCGCCGGAAAAGGTCTCCTTCCACAGTGCGGTGAGTGGGAAGAAGGATTTCCGCCCCTTTTCCGATTTTTGCCCCACTTTTCGAGGTCCCGTAATCAGGGGCTATCAGGGCCCCGTCCGCCGAGACCCCCAGATTCAGGTCATTTACAATTTTCGAGACCATGTCCGTGGCAGGCTGAACCTTCTTTTTGATAAGAAGGGTTGAAGACAGGTATTTTTCCCTTGTCTCCCTGAGATTATCAAGAGTCTTTTCCACGGTTTCCGGATTCACTTCATCCTGAAGTTCTTCAGCAATTGTGGAAACTGCCTCGATCAGGTCTTCAAAGGTCGTGGAGTGCATCTCAAGAATCTCTCCGTCGCAGTGCTGCCGCACCTCCTCCAGGTAGCCGGCCGAAATGACCAGGACATCCACTTCAAACAGGCGGGAGAGATCTTCTTTAGAGGGGGAATAGGCGTTTATCACCAGGTAGTCCTTAATCCCGCACATCCCCATCAGAGACTCGTACATGGGAGTTACGGCAACGGTCTTTTTCCCGATCCACCGGTTGATTTCACTCTGCCCGGCATCCTCTTTCAAAAGCCCGATGATTTTTTCCTTTATAGCCTGAGGGTCGTTTCGCTTGAGCCCGAAATAATCCGCAAAAAGCGGAGTTGTGGAAAGCTCCCGGCTCCTCCCGCAGGGCGCGGAATCGACAAAACCCCGCTCAATCAGGTCCCTGATATGCTCGTAAGCCCCACTGCCCCGCATTTCTATAAGGTCAGACTGGAGCAGAGGCTGGTGATAGGCGATCATGGAAAGAGTCCGGAGTTTAGGCGCGGAAAGTTCTTTCGGGGCAACCATCCGTATAAGCTCTGAATACTCAGGTTTGACCTGCATGACATAGCGTTCCCCCAGGTCCACAATCTCCATTCCGGTTTCCCGGGAAGCATAATCCTCCATTAACTCCCTGAGAACGGAAAGTATGGTTTTTTTGGGTTTGCCGCTTATTTTCGCAAGCTTTTCAAGGCTTACTGCCCTTCCCGCGGCAAAGAGGGCCGCTTCAATGATTTCAAGCTCACTCATAAGGTTTCACTTCCGGAAAAAGGATAAATGTCATAGAAAGATAAGAATTACTCTTCAAGAGGGTTCTTTTAGTTTAAAGAGGGGACTTACTCTTTAAAAGATTAGTTTAGTTTTTAAGAAAGATCATTTATTTTTATAGAGTGGGAATTTAGTTTTGAAGATAAGGTAGTTTAGTCTTCAAGAGGATTTGATTCTACCGGACTTACTTCGACGGAGAAAACCTCTACAGATTCGGAATTCAGGGCATCCTTCCTTAAAGAACTTTCGCCAGAACCTTTACCGTCAGATGCCAGGGCAGCAATAACCGGAGAGACAACGGTATCCGAGGAAACAGCAGCATCCGGAGAGACAGCATTTCCCGGGACTTCATGCCCTGAAACCTCCCCGTTTTGCAGGCTATTTTCATGGAAGGAGGACGGGTTTTGCTCAGTGGGAAAACCGGATTCTGCCCCGGGATAGATGAAAAGCTCCCCGAAAAGTTCCTTCTGGCAGAGCCAGACTTTCTTGCTGGAAGCCAGGAAGAGAAGAGAAATGTAATCCATGACCCGGTCTTCACTCTCCTCCATTAGAACGGAGAAGACCACATAAGGCTGCATCTGAAACAGTTTTGAAAGCCTGTCCCAGATAAGGCCCAGCCGGACACTAATAGCTTCATCATGAGCAATGTCCAGAACATCCCCGGTACTGAGTTGTGGCCCTTTCGGCGCTTCACGCGCTTCCGAAGCCTGCCGGGCTTTCTTATCATATTTCCTGGAAAGGACTTTTTCAGCTTTCCTGAGTTCGGAAATCAATTCGTTCAGGGTCACGGGACGGGTGGACAGGCGGCGGACAGGGAGTTTCGGGACAGGGAATTTATCGGGCTCCGGGAATTCATCGTAATCGAAAAAGTCGGGTTCCTCTTCAGGCACATCTTCCTCAAGAATCCCGGAGGATTTCATGCGAAGCAGGATCGCGGAATAGAGAAGCGTCCTGGAAGAAATCCGGAGGTCCATTTTCTTGAGTTCCTCCACCCTTCCCAGGAAACTATCGGTCAGTTCCACGATGTCAATGTCCCAGGGATCGATCTTTCCGCTTTTTGCAAGTTCTACCATGATGCCCAGGGGTTCGTAGGTCTCGAACTCCGAAAGTTCAAGCCCCTCCCAGTCAACCCCCATGTTGGAGAGAGTGGAAGGAAGCCCGAACGGCCCGGGGTCAGAAAAAGAAGAGTCTCCATCGACCGGTTCCGAAACTTCAAAGGACACATCCGGAGCCTTCAACTTAAAGATTTCCAGTGCAGTCCCTGCATCTTCCGCAAGCTCATCCATTCAGCTTTACCCCTGTAATGCTCGTAATATTGTTTTCCTGCATGGTGACTCCGATGGTCCTGCTTGCAGCCTGGATCATGGGCTTTCTCAGGGAAACAACAATAAACTGGACTTTCGAACCCGAGGTCCTGACCCTTCTCGAAACCCTTTCCACGTTCCAGCCATCCAGAAACATATCGATCTCATCAAAGGCGTAGAAAGGCGCAGGGCGGTACTGCTGGATAGCAAAGATAAAAGCAAGGGCTGTAAGGCTCTTTTCTCCCCCGGACATGGCCTCGATCCTCTGGAGGGTTTTTTCCTTGGGCCGGGCTCTCAGAGTCATGCCTCCCGCAAAGGGGTCATTGGGGTCGTCCAGTACAAGTTCACCCATCCCATCGGAAAGCTCGTGGAAAATCTCCTTGAAATTGGCATTAATTCCTTCGTAAGCCTCCAGGAAAGTGTCCCGCTTGAGTGTCTCATACTGATCGATGCGCTCCAGAAGCTGCTCCCGCTCGGTAAAGAGGGTATCGCGCTTTCCCTGCAGGTCCGAGAGCCTGAGTTCCACCTCGTTATATTCGTCAATTGCCCGCATATTCACGGGCTCAAGCTTGCGCAGAGCCTCCTCGAGCGCCTGGATCCGGAGGTAGACAGTCTCGTAATTAGGGACTTCATCGGATTCTTCTATTCCCCTGCGCTCGATTTCTCCCAGGAACTGCTTTTCCTGTTCAAAGAGGGCGTTCCGGGTAGCCGTAAGCGTCATAACCTGCTGGTTTGCTTTTTCGAGACTGTTCTTTGCCGCACTGACCCTGCGCTTCACGGCAGTATGTCCCTCCTGAACTTTTTCCCTCTCTTTCTGGAGCTCCAGGAGTTCATCGGAAAGCTCAAGTTCCCGCTTCTTTTTATCTTCCAGCACAGCCTCGAGTTCTTCGATCTTTGCCCTCAGGGAATCAACCTTTGCCCGGAGGGACGTTTTCCGGGAATCGAGTTCTCCGATCAGTTCCTTGGATTCGGCAATTTTCTGTTCGGCATAGATTTTTTCAAGTTTCAGTGCGTTTAAGCCAGCTTCGGTATCCCGGACCCTCCCGTCAAGCCGCCGGATTTCCTCGTCCACGAACTCCGCTTTCCTGTTGATCTCCGGAAGCGGGGAATCGGCAAGTTTGGCTTCAAGTTCGGCGATCTGCGCCCCGAGTTTCGAGGCAGTTTCGTCCATTTCTTCCTTTTCGGCAATGACCTCGTCCATTTCGGTCCTAAGTTCGGTCCTTGCCTTTTCGATTGCCCTGAGGTCAGCCTGTTTGGACTGCAGGAGCGCTTCAAGTTTAGCGTCCCTGCCTGCAATTTCTTCGAGCTGGAGTTCTTTCCTGGAAATTTCTTCCTCGCAGTCCCGGACCTTCCGGTTCAGCTCGAAAAGGTGGCTCTCGATGCTGTCCTGCTTTCCTATTGCAGCAGTCCGGCTGGCGTCCAGGGCCTGGATCTCGTCCCTGAGCTTGAGAAGCTTGTCCTTTTCCGCCGCCGCAAAAGAAAGTCCCGATTTAGAGGAAAGGAACCCGCCTACCATTGCCCCGCTCTTTTCCAGGACCTCCCCTTCCAGGGTGACCATCCTGTACCTGCCCATAAGGCGCCGGGCATTGTCCAGAGTGTCGAGCACGAGGGTGTCCCGGAAAACGTACCAGAAGGCTGACTCGAAAGCCGGGTCGAATTCGATGAGATCAATTGCATATCCTACAATCCCGGAATCATAATTGAGGTTCTCGAGCCTGCCCGCCGCCTTCATCTTGTTCAGGGGAAGGAAGGTAGCCCTTCCGCCCTTTCTCCGCTTCAGGTAATCGATGGCTTCCGCGGCGTCGGCGTCCGTGTCCACCACCAGGGCCTGCATCCGGCTCCCTGCGGCGACTTCCAGGGCTTTCGAGTAACGCCGATCAACTTTTCCGAGCTGGGCAATGGTCCCGTGCACCCCGTAGAGTTCGTTTTGCCGGGTTGCCCCGAGCACCGTCTCCACGGCTTTTGAATATCCCCCCCCGTGTTCCGCAGCCCGTACCCGTGCTTCGGTGAGGGCAAACTCCTGCTGGAGCCCATGAAGCTTGCTCTCAAGTTTCCTGAGATCTTCCTTGACCCTGAAATGGCTGCTTTCGATATCGTCCCGGTCCTTCAGGAGAGATTCCTTCTTTTCGGAAAGTTTTTCAAGCTCGTACTGGACCGAACGGGTATCGCTGTCCGAACTCGCAACCGCAGCCTCTGCTTCCTGAATCTCGTTTTCGATATCCCGAAGTTCTGCGGACTTTCGGCGGAGGGCATCGAGCAGGCGGTCCTCATGCCGCATGAGCTCGTTCTTTTCGTTTTTCACGCCTTCGAGTTTCCCTTTGGCAGCCGTAAGTTCGTCCCTTGTTTCGGCAAACTTCACGTCTACGTCGGCGATTTTGCTCTGGAGCAGCATGCGCTCGGTCCTGCGTTCCGAAAGCTCGGACTCAAGGCTGTCTTTCCGGATCTGTTCGGCTTCGATTTTCTCGTCCAGGTCCCGGACCTTTCCTTTGGTGGAATCGATCTCCACAAAAGCTTTCCTGCGCCGCGCATCGCCCTCTTCGATATCGTTTTCGGTAAGTTCGATGCTGTCAACACACCTGGAGATCTCCCCTTTTGTCCCCTCGATATCCTTTTTGATCTGGAGCTGTTCGGCTTCCCCTTTCTTCCGGATCTCCAGGGAAAGATTTTCCAGGGCTTCATCCAGGGCTTCGAGTTCCTGTTCCCGCTCTTCAAGGATTGCCCGGATCTTTACAAGGTGCTCCTCCTTTCCGACAAGCTCCTTATCCACATTTCCCAGTTCGGTCCTTGCGTCTTTCAGTTTGGAAAGCAGGACATAACCTTCAAATTTTATCTTCTCGGCCTTGAGAGCCTGGTATTTAAGGGCCTGGTCACGCTCCCCTGACAGCTTTTCAAGCTGGGCACGCACCTCTTCCAGAATGATATCCACCCGCTCAATCTGCTGCCTGACGACTTCCAGCTCTCCGAGGGCTTTTTGTTTGCGTTCGTCAAACTCCGCGACCCCCGCAATCTCATCAATAATCTTTCTTCTTTCCACGGCAGTCATGGAGATAATCTGGGTTACGTCTCCCTGCATGACCACGTTGTACCCTTCGGGAGTCACGCCGGCTTTGGCAAGCTGGGAATGGACCTCAGTCAGGCTGACGGATTTCCCGTTAAAATAGAAGTAGCTGTAGTATCCGCTCTTTGTCTGTCGGATCTTCCGGGACACCGTAAACTCCTCCAGGTCCACCGGAAGTTTGCGGTCGCTGTTGTCAAAGCGGATAGTGACCTGAGCAAAGTCGGGCTTTTTCTTCTCATCCCCATTGTAGATGAGATCCGTGAGTTTTTCGGCCCTGAGCGTCCTGGAACTTGTAAGTCCGAGAGCAAAGAGAATCCCGTCTATTATATTGGACTTCCCACTCCCGTTAGGTCCCGAAATCGTGGTGAAGTCGTTATAAAAGGAAATTTTTACTTTTTTCCCGAAGGACTTGAAGTTAACGAATTCTATTTCTTTTATGTACACAGGATGCCTCTGCAATTTCGCGTTTTTTTTGGAGAGAAATTTTTGAAAACATTTTGTAGAATTTGAAGAAAGTTCCCATAAAAAAGATTTATCTGGAAATTCCTGTATTTTCGGCCCTCACTGAACTTTTGGAACTTATCTTTCACAGGTGATAATCTCTGCGTCTTCGTCATCCCTTGCAACAACGGTCTCGTTTCTTTCAATATGAGTGACAGACTTTTCGGCGATGATGTATTCGCAGTCATTGTTTTCCCTGGACCGCTGCACATTTCTTGCAACTTTCTGCCGCTTCAGCTCCCCGCTATCGGCAATGATATACTCGCACTTTATTTCCTCGACTTCCTCTTCATCGAGTTCTTCAGGTTCTACTTCCCGGACCTTTAACCTGACCCTGGCATTGGTCCCTGGCAGAGGAGCGGGAACTTCCCTTACCTCGATTCTTGCACGTGGAGAAGGAATTTCTTTCCGGGGTTCCGGTTTCTGTTTAGGCTTTTTGGAAAGGGGAGGAAGGTCAAGTGGGTCTTCGAGCATGGAGAGGGAGACCGAAGGAGCAACATCAGGAGTGGAATTCTGTAATTCTTCGAGCTTCCGGGAAAGTTTTTCAACATCGGCTTCCAGTCTCCTTACCACGGACTTCTGGTCAAGGAGTTCTTTTACCAGCCCGTCCTGGATGCCTGCAAGTTCTTTCAATTTATTTTCAGCCGCCCCTCTCTCATGGACAGGGGCATGATTCAGTTCCATGCGCAGTTCATTAAGGACTGAAGCTTTAAGGGAAGCAGGACTCGGCATCCCCATAAGCTCGGTCCTGATATCGGAAAGGATAAGATCCTTCAGGGAATCCAGGTCGGAGCTGCATTCCATTTCGGTCCGAAGTTCATTGAGAACCGAAACCTTAATTGATTTCTTGAGAGTCTCAAGCTCTTCATAGCTAATCGACAAACGCCTTTTAAGCGGCTTATTATTCAGATCCCTCTGTCCAGTCCTCATAAAATTCCTCTTGCAATAAATTCGGGTCCCGGGTAATATGCAAAATTTCTGGTTATGGGATTAGATCATAGTAACTATAATTAGATGGTATTATTTAGACAAATTTAAATAATGTGTACAAAGTACATGTAATCCCACTTTATATATAATGGTAATCGATGGCTTTTCTCAGGCGGGGGAAACTTCCAGTTAAAATATAAGAAGAAGTAGCTTATTAAGCTTTCTGAAAAAGGGAGAAAGATTGGCCTGATTTTGCGGATAGGCCATAAGAAGTATGAAAATATCGTTAAAAGAATGTGAAAAAATAGGGGAAGAATAAAGGTTGACTTAATACCGGGACCGGAATCAGAATCTCCCCACTTTTAAAAAAAATAAATGAAGAAATAATAAGGAAAGAATTAAAAAAACTCAAAAAATGAATCCAGAATTACCCGAAAAACTTCCTATAAAGGGGTCGGATTCCAGAACCGAGGTTCAATATTATAAAGATTTAGCGTTAGTTAAGGGATGAGAAAGTGTCATCGGAATCGAATAATACACTCTGGCGGGACTGAATTCTGGTCTCACTACAGTCGATTTCCAGGGCACTTTCACTGACCAGGGAACCATGGGTACCCGTGCTTTCCAGGAAAAGCTGCACCTCTTCCGGTTCAGGCTCACGGAAATGATCCATTTCAAAAATATCCATAATAACACTAAACACGTTTTTGTGCAGGTGATTGGTAATTCGGGTCATCGGAAGTAATCAGGAATTGCTGAGTATAAGTAATTTGTGGTGATGAGAAAAATAGATAGAAGTGAGATATAGCAAAATATAAATATATAAACATTACGCCACAGAGGTTCACTGTTCATCCCGTATGGATTTGAGATTCGCCGGTGCTCACACCCCTACTTCATGCATCCCTACTTCATGCATCCCTACTTCATGCATCCCTACTTCATGCATCCCTACTTCATGCATCCCTACTTCATGCATCCCTACTTCATGCATCCCTACTTCATGCATCCCTACTTCATGCATCCCTACTTCATGCATCCCTACTTCATGCATCCCTACTTCATGCATCCCTACTTCATGCATCCCTACTTCATGCATCCCTACTTCATGCATCCCTACTTCATGCATCCTTACTTCATGCATCCCTACTTCATGCATCCCTACTTCATGCATCCCTACTTCATGCACTCCTACTTCATGCACTCCTACTTCATGCATCCCTACTTCATGCATCCCTACTTCATGCACTCCTACTTCATGCACTCCTACTTCATGCACTCCTACTTCATGCACCCATGCCATTAAGGAAGGGCCGGATGAAAAAAGACAGAACCGTCCCCAACACACACCGAAGGCTCGGAAGGGGGAAGGTCACCGTCTCGGACACACATTCAAAAGTCAGGCAAACCGGTTGAACAGTCTCCTCCTGCATAAAGGGATCAGAGGAAGGCAGGTCCGAACATCCGGATCAGGACCCCGATCCCGAGGGCAAGGAAAGTGGTGAAAGTCACAATCAGCGCAGTGTCCTTTGTTCCCAGTTCATGCTTCAAAACGGCTATCGTGGCCACGCAGGGCACATAGATGGTCGTTATCACCGCAAACTGGTACATCTGGAGGGGGGTCATCACCAGTGCAAAGTTTGCGGTGCCTGCAAGCACGGCAAGGATCTGGAGGGCCATTTCTTTTCTGAGAATTCCGAAAACCAGCGCTGTTGCCGCAAACGCAGGGAGGCCCAGAAGGCCTACGGAAATGGGTTCCACAAAGTCCTGGAAGATCGCGAGCAAGCCCAGAGCATCGAGGATACCCAGGAAGGCACTGCCTACAAGCAGTAAGGGGAAAGCAATGTAGACAAACTCCCGGCTTTTAAGCCAGGTCTTCTGGAGGGTGGATTTAAGCTTGGGTTTCCTGAGGGGAGCCATCTCCATGATAAAGCCGCTTCGTTCTCCAGGGAGCGTTCTTGCAAGGATCAAACCCATAGCGGCAATGATAACCACCTCCATAAGGTAAATTGAAACCGCAGGCCAGAAGCCCACAAAAGTCCCAACAAGCCCCAGGATAATCACCGTCCGCGCGGAACAGGGCACAAGGGAGATCAGAAGGGAAGCTATCCTCTTTTCCCTCCGGGTCCCAAGAGAGTGCACCGCCATGATCGCGGGGACGTTGCACCCAAAACCAAGGACCAGGGGGATAACTGCCCTTCCATGCAGCCCCAGTTTGTGGGTCACGTTGTCCAGGAGGAAAGCTGCCCTGGTAAGGTAGCCGGAGTCCTCGAAAACGGAGAGGATAATGTAAAAGACCGCTATGTAGGGGATGGCAATTGCAATCCCGGCCTCTACACCCCGCAGGGAGTAGATGATGAGGTTCCTGATAAGAGGAGACATCCCCAGGGTCATGGCTTCCACGGGCTCGATAATGTAAGGTTCGAATAAATCGTCTACGATCCAGGCTTCCAGGAAACCTCCGATCCTGAAGACCAGGAGGAAAGTAAGGAGCAAAGCCGAGATAAGCACGGCAATCCCGAAGTTTGGAGAGGTAAGAATCCCGTCAACCCTGTCCCTCAGACTTTTTTTAGGCTCAAACCTGGAGACCACGCTGTCCACAATATGCCCGGACTCCCCGTAAATGTCCCTTGCAACCGTATCCGGGACCGAGATCCTGTGTTCAAGTTCAAGGTTCTGCCTGAGCCTCCTGCCGGTGGACAGCAGAGCATTGGCCTCCGGAGGCATACAGCAGAGTTCGACAAACTCCGCATCATTCAAAAGCGCCGCCATCTTCACCCTCGGCGGAGAGTCCGGAAAAGCCTTGTCAAGCCCTGTTAGAGCCTGCATGATCCATGGGCTGTATTCGGCCCTGTGATGGTCCTGGACCTTGCCTGCTTCCTCCATGGCCACCAGCACCACCTCATCAAGCCCCTCTCCCCGGGTTGCCACCGTAGGAACCACAGGAAGGCCGAGCATCTCCGAGAGTTTGGAGGCATCTACCCTGAATCCCAGTTCTTCGGCAAGGTCGACCTGGTTCAGGGCTATGACCATGGGTATGTCGAGTTCGAGCAGCTGCAAGGTTAGGTAAAGGTTCCGCGCAAGCCGGCTGGCATCAAGGATGTTGATAATCACATCCGGCTGATCCTGGATCAAATACTCTTTTGCTACTTTTTCATCCTCATTTGAAGTTCCGAGGGAATAAATCCCGGGCAAATCCACTACTTCTATCGTCCTTCCTTTCCCTTTCACCATACCCCTGACAAGCTCTACCGTTGTGCCGGGATAATTCGAAACCTCAACACCAACTCCCGTAAGCCGGGTAAAAAAAACACTTTTTCCCACACTGGGGTTGCCTACGAAAGCCAGAGTCATGTCATAGGAAGAGTTTTTATTTTCTTTGTCACGGGTACTGCAAGATGAGGATGAAATTTTGATCACGTCTCCGGTGTTTATTTACGTTTCCAGTACATTTCCAGTACGTTTCCACCATGTCTCAAGTATGACTTCAGTACGTTTCCATCATGTCTCAAATGGTCCGGGATTTCCGAGAGGTCTCAAATGCACCCGGTATTTTCGGGATTCAAAGGGGGTATCCGGTATTCAGGACATTTTTCGAGCATATCTGGCAGGTTTCCAGTGAAACCGGCATATTCCGAATGCACACAGGACTCTCCGGGGTTTTGCACAGATCAGGTCAGGATTTACCGCTAGTGGGGGTTATGAAAATTTTTTTGGCTACATCCCTGCCCAGGGCAATTTCCGACCCAACGGCTATTACCGAAATGCATCCCTGCTTCTGCTTGCGCCGGACTTCAATTTCTTTTCCGGTCAGAATCCCGAGGGAGTTCAGACGTTCCTTTGCTTCCCTGGGAAGAGTCACCCGGGCAACAGTCCCGGAACTTCCTTCATTCATTTCGTCAAGAGGAATGAAACGTTCCTGCTCCCCAAGGGTACATTTATCAATGTTAATGGGATGCCCGTCAGGGCAGTACTCGGGACTGCCAAGGAATTCGTACAGCTTTTCAAGCACGTGATCCGATACTGCGTGTTCGAGTTCACAGGCTTCCTTGTGGGCCACCTTCCGGTCTAAATCGAGGACATCTGCAAGGAAAGTCTCAAGCACCTGGTGTTTCCGCTTGATTTTTATGGCCTTTTCAGTCCCTTTATAGGTCAGTTCCACACCCTTGTAAGGAATATACTCCACAAACCCCATGGAGGAAAGTTTCTTGATCATTTCCGTCACACTTGGAGGAGCAACGTTGAGCTCGTCGGCTATTTGTTTGGTCTTGGCCGGGCCCTGGTTTTTCATTATGAGGTATAATATTGTCTCGAGGTATTCTTCCAATCGTTCAGTGTGCATAACACCATCCCGCCACTACCCGCCCGGAAGTCCGGTGTGGATGTCCAGTACGGATAATTAGGGCAACCTAAAAAATTAAACTGCCTAAATAAATAGTTTTTGGTTTTTGAAGAAAGCAATTCTGGTTTCCCAGACGTATTAAAAAGAAAGCCAGCCCGGGAAAAATCCCGGGAAAGTTTGGAAAGCTGGGGAAAGTTTAGAAAGTGAAGAAAGATTATAACGAAAGTATTGGTTTAACAAGGGAAATCTCATCACAGTCAGGGAATTTCGGGCAGTTGAGGCACCCGACCCAGACCTTCCTTGGGAGCCGGTTTTTGTCCACAACCTCAAAGCCCAGGCTTTCGAAAAACTCAGGGACATAGGTAAGGGTAAAGACCTCCTTCATGCCAAGTGTCTCTGCTTCCTTAAGGCAGGCACTTACAAGTTCGGTGCCTATCCCCTGCCGGGTATAATCCGGGTTTATGGCAAGAGCGCGGACTTCTGCCACATCTTCCCAGAATACATGAAGCGCACAGCAGCCTGCGACCTGACCGTCTATCTCATAGACATAAAAGTCCCTTATATTTTCATAAAGTTCACTCAGAGAGCGGGCAAGCATAAGCTCCTGCCTCGCATAAGTGTAGATGATATGCTTCATCTCAACGACATCGTTTACCCGGGCTTTCCTGATCACGGTTAATTTTCCTCTATCTGCTTTTTTGGCATTGCCTTTAATTCATTCGTTAAATATCCGGAATTATCCGTTAAATTCGGAGCAATTTGATTTGGTCAATGAATGCTCGGTAGTCAAACAGATCTTGTTCAATTAATATCCGGAGCAGCTTACGATTCATCTGCAACTTACAATATACGGAAATTGTTTACAATCAGGGCTCAGGGTCGAGGGTCTGAATGGTAAAACAAAACCGAAAAGAGAACAGATGAAAGAAAGTGGAATGGCGGGCGCGAAGGGATTTGAACCCCCGATTTACAGCTTAGGAGGCTGCCGCCCTATCCTGGCTAGGCCACGCGCCCACTTTGACACTCCTGAAACACAGGGATACGAAAGTTCTCTGCTGAGACTGCATTCCAGGCGAGGTGTGCATTATAGCAGTCATAACATATATATTTAATTATCGCTCGGATAAGGAAAAAACTCCCGAAATCCAGGCAAAAAAGGGGATTACATAAACCATTTTCAGATGATGTTGGGAGAAAACTTTAATAATCAAGCCCCAGATTTAACGTTAACCACATGATGAAGAGCGGTTAACAATGAAAGAGAATGCCCCGATAACCCCCCGGATCAAAGACAAGCTTAACAAAGAGCTTCCTCTGGACGAAGAGGAGGTTATGGAGCTCGCAGCCCTTAATGGGCCTGACCTCTTCGACTTATTTTCCATTGCAAACCGCTTGAGAGCAAAGCGGGGGAACACTGTAGAGCTCTGCGCAATTACAAACGCAAAAAGAGGACGCTGTCCCGAAGACTGCAGGTTCTGTGCCCAGTCCGCCCACCACGGTCCGGAAACGGAGGAATATCCCCTGCTAAGCCCCGGGAGGCTCCTTGAAGACGCAAAAAAAGCTGAAAAGGCCGGAGCACACAGATTTTCCATAGTCACAAGCGGAAACCGCCTGCAGCCAGAAGAACTTGAAAGCGTCCTGGATTCCGTGGAGCAGATAAAAAGCAGGACAGGACTTGAAATCTGCGCTTCCCTCGGAGCCCTGAGCCCGCAATCGGCAAGAAAGCTGAAAAAAGCCGGAGTTTCAAGAATCCACCACAACCTGGAAAGCTCGGAACGCTTTTTCAGGTGTATTTGCAGCACACATACTTATACCGACCGGATACGGACAATCAGGACTGCAAAGGAAGCCGGGCTCGAAGTCTGTTCAGGCGGAATCATAGGACTCGAGGAGAGCATGGAAGACCGGATTAAGCTGGCCTTTACCCTGAGAGAACTGGACGTGGACGCCGTTCCGATCAACATATTAAACCCGATTCCGGGAACTCCGATGGAAAATGCAGCCCCTCTCCCCCCACTGGAAATCCTTAAAAGCATAGCCCTTTTCAGGCTCATTCTGCCTGAGAAAAATATCAGGCTTGCCGGGGGAAGGGAAAAGAATCTCAGGGATATGCAAGCCCTTGTCCTTTTTTGCGGAGCAGACGGGTTGATGCTCGGGAACTACCTGACAACTGCAGGGAGAAGTTCGAAAAAAGACCTGCAGATGATACGGGATGCGGGACTAAACTTTGAAAACATAGAAACAGGAAGGATAGAGAAACAGTAGAGATGAAAGAATGAAAGGGAAAAACAAAGCAGGAAGCGTTGCCCAATCCTCGGAACTTAGAAAAATGGTTTTTGCGTCCCTTTTCGCCGCAATGACAGCAGCAGGGGCGTACATAAGGATCCCGCTTCTCATATCCCCGGTGCCTGTTACCATGCAGACCCTCTTTGTCTTCCTGGCAGGGAGCATGCTTAAGAGCAAATGGGGCACCCTCTGCATGCTGGTATACGCCCTGCTGGGGATTGCGGGGATGCCCGTCTTTGCAGGCGGGGCTTCGGGGCCAGGAGTGATCCTGGGGCCAACCGGAGGGTATATAATAGGCTTCATACTTGCGGCATTTGTAATCGGGTACCTGAGTGAGAAGAGTGGAAAAACCGACTATCTCTCAAACGCCCTGTATATCGGCATAGGGCTCGTAATCGTCTATGCCCTGGGGGTGGCCCAGATGGCACTTGTCGGTAAACTGGACCTCCTGCAGGCAATAACCCTGGGGGTACTTCCATTCATACCCGGAGACCTCCTGAAACTGGCAGTTGCGGCCCATATAGCATCCAGGTACAGGATATGAAAAAGTAAGCAGGACGGGAAAAGCGGCAAAGAGATAAAAACCAGCAAAGACCCGAAAATCGCAAGAAGCCAGAAACAGCAAGAAGTCAAAAAAAGCAAGAAGCCAGAAACAGCAAAGAGCCGGAAATAGCAAAAAGTCAAAAAAAGCAAGAAGCCGGAAACAACAAAGAGCCAAAAACAATGATCAGAGTAGAGGATCTGAGCTACAACTTCCCTGATGGGACACGGGGCCTGAAGAAAATTAACCTCGAAATAGAAAGAGGGGAATTCCTGGGAATAGTTGGCAGAAACGGCTCGGGAAAGTCCACCCTTGTTCGGCACCTGAACGGGCTTTTGAACCCGACGGAAGGGAAAGTATACGTAAAAGGAATGGACACAGCAGACCCTTCAAACCTGCTCAAAATCCGGCAGACCGTAGGCATGGTCTTCCAGAATCCCTACACCCAGTTCGTGGGCACAACCCTGGAAGAAGACGTGGCTTTCGGGCCTGAGAACCTTGCCCTGCCCCCTGAAGAAATCCGGGAAAGGGTAGACAGGGCGCTTGAAGTGGTGGGGCTTGAGAATTACAAAAACCATTCCCCAAAAACCCTTAGCGGAGGGCAGAGCCAGTGTGCGGCTATCGCCTCGGCCCTTGCGATGAAATCCGAATGCATTGTTTTTGACGAAATAAGCTCCATGCTGGACTCAAGGTCCAGGGAACAGGTCCGGGAAATCCTCCGGAAACTGAGGGGAAAAGCCCGGACCATCGTGTATGTTACCCACAGGCTCGAAGAAGTCCTGTACGCCGACAGAATTCTCGTGATGGACCGGGGGCAAATAGTGCGGGAAGGAAATCCGAAAACCGTTTTCAAAACCCCTGAACTCGGAGAATTCGGCCTGGAACTGCCCCCAATCGTGGAACTGCTGAACAGCCTGGAAGCAGGCGGACTTGCCCTGGAATGGGCCCGGCTGGCTTCAATCGAAAACCTTGCGGAGGAGATATGGGAATCAAGGTGGAAAATCTGAGCTATTCCTATTCCGGGAACCGGAAAGGAAAGCCTGCCCTGGAAAATGTCTCCATTGAGATTGAGAAAGGGGAATTTGCCGTCATCTCCGGAGCCGCAGGAGCCGGGAAATCTACACTCATCAAACATTTAAACGGAATTTTCCTCCCCCAGGAAGGCAGGGTGACCGTGGATGGCCTGGACACCCGGACCCGGGAAGTGCGCAGAAAGGTAGGCATGCTTTTCCAGCATTCCCAGAACCAGCTCTTCGAGGAGACCGTATACAGGGAAATTACCTTCGGACCTTCTAACTTCGGGATTCTGGGAGAAGAACTTGAAAAAAGGGTGCATGAGACCCTGCCCCTCGTACACCTCGATACCGGAATCCTGGACCGCTCCCCATTCAGCCTGAGCGGGGGAGAGAAACGCCGGGTTGCGCTTGCGGGAATCCTGGCGCTTCGCCCGGCCTACCTGGTGCTGGACGAACCCACTGCGGGCCTGGATCCCGAAGGCAGGGCCAAACTGCTCGGAAGGCTTCAAAATATCCATCGAAAAGGAGTAGGAATCGTCGTTGTGTCCCACACCCTGGAAGAAATCCTGCCCTTCGCCCAGAAGGTCATTTCGATGGAAGAGGGCAGGATCGTGTTTACAGGAAGCCCGGAAGAATACCTAAGGGCAGGGTATTCCCCGGTGCCTCCGCTTGCCAGGCTTATGAAAGAGCTGAATAAGAAGGGAGCCAACCTCAGGGAGAGCATTTTTACGGCAGAAGAGGCCTTGAAAGAGCTTAAAAAACTCAGGATGGAAAAGCAGGAGAGAGATCGGGGAATATCAGAGAAGGGAGCAGCGGAGAAAAAAATAGAGGAGAAAAAAATAGAGGAGAAAAAAATAGAGGAGAAAAAAATAGAGGAGAAGGAGGCGCAGGACAATGCCTGAGACTGCATTCAACTACGTCTATGGGGATTCCCTCCTGCACAGGCTGGACCCCAGGACCAAGCTTGCGGCAGTGATGTGCCTGAGCATCCTCGTCTTCAGGGAGGAGAGTTTTGCCGGGATGGGGCTGCTTATTGCATTTTTCCTTTTGCTCACGTGGATTTCGGGAGTACACCTTTCCTTTTTGCTCAGGTCGGTCCGTCCCCTGCTCTTCTTTATTTTCGTCATCTTTTGCTTCCAGCTCTTTGCAACGAAAGGGACGCCTATTATCCCTCTGCCGGTGCTCTCGCCTACCTTTGAAGGACTGAGGTTAGGGACCCTGCTTTCCTTACGTTTCGGGCTGCTCCTGCTCTATGCGGCCCTCCTTACGGCAAGTACCCTCCCGAGCCAGATTACTAACGGGATCGAGCACCTGCTCCGCCCCCTGCCCCTCCGCCGCCTTGGGGTGACTTCCTTCGACCTGGCCACCATGATGTCACTCTCCATCCGCTTCCTCCCCAGTTTCCTGGAAAATGCGGCAACGATCAGGGCAGCCCAACTAGCCAGGGGCCTTGACCTCAAGCACGACCTGCGCAGGGGGACCACGGCAATTGCAGTGCCCCTGATAAGGAGGTCGATCCTCTCGGCAGAAGAAGTGACCGAAGCCATGGAAAGCAGGTGCTACCAGGGACAGTGCCGGACCTCCCTCCACGAACTCAGGATGCAGAAACTCGATTGGATAGCTCTGCTGGGGCTCGGGGCATTTTCCCTTTTCATTTTCTTGCTTTGAAAGTAATCCCTAATTATTCCCAATTCGTTTTCTGCTTTGAAAGACATCCCTCTTCTCGCTTTGAAAGGCATCCACTAATCGAATTTTGAGTCCTTCACTTGAACCCCTGAATGCCGAAGTTTTTCGAAAAAAATTAATATATGAATGGTTGTTCATATATTCATGAAAGAAAAGTGTGAAAGAGTGAATGCCCGGGAAATAGAGGGAATGCTGCAAGCAGTCCCTGAAGCCGAAAGCATTGCCCGGGTAGCAGAGGTCTTCAAAGCTCTTCATTCGGACACCCGATTAAAAATTCTCTTTCTACTCAGGCAAAAAGAGCTGTGCGTTTGTGAACTCGAACAAGCCCTGGACGTTACCCAGTCTGCAGTCTCGCACAGTCTCCGGACCCTCAGGCAGCTTGACCTGGTGCGGGTCAGGCGCGAGGGAAAATTCACGGTTTACTATATCGCAGACGAACACGTGCGTATGCTGATTGAGATGTGCCTGGAACACGTGGAGGAAAAAGCATGAGCCTTGAAATCCTCCCCCCTATCCTCACCCTGTTTTCGGGCATCCTGCTGGCCTCCTGGGAAATCTTCGTGGAAGCCGCCCCTTACCTTATCTTCGGGTTCGGAATCGCGGGGCTCCTGAACATCCTAGTCCCGGACCAAAAAATAGTGGAATACCTGGGAAGCTCCGCCGGGAAAGTCCGTTCGGTAATCAACGCCTCCCTGGCAGGCCTACCTCTCCCTCTCTGCTCCTGCGGCGTAATCCCTGCTGCCATGTCAATCCGGAAAAGGGGAGCGAACAGGGGAGCTACCCTCTCTTTCCTGATCTCAACCCCCCAGACCGGCGTAGACTCCATAGCCATCACCTACGCACTGCTTGACCCCCTGATGACAATATTCCGCCCCATTGCAACCCTTGTAACGGCCATCCTGGCAGGACTTGCAGACAACCTGCTGATAGGAGAGGAGGAGAAAAAAGAGGAAAATAAAAAGAAAGACGAAAAGAAAGACGAAAAGAAAGACGAAAAGAAAGACGATCAGGGGAAAAAAACAGGCTTATTTGCCGTCTCCACCCTCCCCGGAACTTCAGCCCTTACTTCAACCTCGGGAAAGGACAGCTATTCTTCTTGCGACTCTGAATGCGGCTCTACCTGCAGCCCTACTTGCGGTTGCCGTTCACTCGAAAACCCCGCCCCCGGAAAAACAGAGGCTTCAAACCCCGTGACCCTCAACAAACCCACCACGGAAAAAATCAGCCATCTTACCCTTTCCTCTCAAACTGTTTCAACTCAAACTGTTTCAACTCAAACGATTCCAACTCAAACGATTCCAACTAAGAATCATTCACCTAATCTTTCACAAGACGAAACGGCCTCATGCGGATGCAGCTGCGGGTGCGGCGGAAACGAAAGTAAAGAGGACAGGAAAAGCCAGGAAATCGGGAAAGGCAAAAAACCCTTGCAGACCCGGCTCTTCGAAGGCATGAAGTATGCTTACATCGAACTCCTTGGGGACATCTCGAAATGGATGCTTATAGGAATCCTGTTTGCAGGCATCATTTCCTACCTTGTCCCGGAAAGCCTGATCAGGGACTACCTGGGAGGAGGGCTCAGCTCGATGCTGGTCATGCTTGTGGTGGGAATCCCCCTCTACATCTGCGCAACCGCCTCGACCCCCCTCGCCGCGACCCTGGTAGCCAAAGGAATGAGCCCGGGAGCAGCCTTCGTATTCCTTCTGGCAGGCCCGGCAACCAATGCCGCAACCGTGACAATGGTCGCCCGTTTCCTCGGGAAGCGTTCTGCAGCCCTTTACCTGGGAGTGATCTCCCTTTGTGCCCTGGGAGCAGGGGTCCTGCTGGACTCCCTCTACCTGAAACTGGGGATCAGCGCGACGGCGACCCTGGGAAGCGCAGGCGAAATGCTCCCGGAAACCGTAAAGCTTGGATTTGCAGCCCTCCTCCTCCCCCTGATGCTTTACGGGACCTTCCGGCAAAAAAAAGAATGTGGGTGCCATTGAAAAAAAAGGTATACGAATGATATAAATTCGCATAAATTGAATTACCTGTATGCAGGAAAATCCCAATCCAATCGAAAAAAAGGATGTAGAAGCAGATACCTCCAAAGCCGCCCCTGAGCCGGAAGAAGGAGCCGGAAAAAAGGCTGAAAAAGAAGTAGAAGTAAAAGCTGAAGTGGAAACTGCAAAAGAAGAGGCAGAAGAAGCAAAAGAAGAGGCTGCTGAGGAAGAAAAGGTTATCGAGGAAAAGCTTCCCGAAGAAGAGATAGTTGTAGTAGAAGCAGCTGAAGAAGCAAAAGAAGCAGCTGAAGAAGCAACTGAAGAAGCAACTGAAGAAGCAAAAGAGACCGCTGGAGAAGCTGAAGAAAGAGTGGAGGGAGCCGAGGAGACTAAAGAAGAGCGCACCTCCTACACCATGAAACGCACCCTGACAAAAAGCAAAAGCAACAAGATGCTCTTCGGGGTCTGCGGGGGCATCGGGGAGTACTTCGGGATAGACCCGACACTTATCAGGCTTGCCTTCGTACTCCTCGCTTTCCTGAACGGGATAGGTATTGTCATCTACATCATACTTGCAGTTATTATGCCTTCGGAAAGCGGCGTCGAGATGGGAAAAGAATAGATGGGGCCCGAACAGGCAGGGAAGACAGCAGAGGCAGAAAAAATATACAGGGTGGAGCGCGGAAAGCTTCTTGGTGCTATTATATTGATAATTGGTATTTACCTCGTGCTGGACGAACTGAGCGAATACACAGCTTTCTGGTGGCTCAGAGAGCTCTTCTTTCCCGCAATATTCATCCTTGGAGGAGCCTGGCTGCTACACAAAAATCGGGAGTAAAAGCGAGAGAGTTATCGGGAATTCCAAAACCTTTCATTACCAGACAGATTTATTTCAATATTTTGTTGAAGCAATTCAACTACCTTTTTTAACTCCGAAGGAGGGAAGTTCCCTTCCTAAACAGCCGAAGGAAGCGGGGAGGGGTAGTTCACTATTTTCTGTATACACCCTACAAGGGGCGATTCTGTCCCGACCCTTTCTATTCTAATCTATTCTCCGGACCCGCACCATTAAAATCCATTCCACACGCCCCCGTTAAATAATAAAACATTCCATCCTGCCCCGAGGTTCCGGAACTCACCTTCCCTACACCCAAAAAGCTTCCAGATAACGAAAAAAGAACTCCAAAGTAAAAAGGACTCAAAAAGAAGCGAGAAAACTATCCGAAAAAGAAATTAGAGAAAAAATAACTGGAAAAATATATTGCAAAAAAAATGAAACAAAATGAAACAAAATGAAAAAACTAGCGGGCCCGAGAGGATTCGAACCCCTGACATTCGGGTTAGAAGCCCGACGCTATATCCTGGCTAAGCCACGAGCCCACTTTGCTTTTCATACTACGAGAGTACGAAATAGGCCTTTAAAGATAAAAGCCTTTTGCATGAAAGCGAATCCGGATATTGTAAAGAATCTTAAAATATTTATGTGGAAGCGGAATTGTAATATACATTCAGTAAATACCCGCTATAGTCCGGATCTTTCTGAATATTGTAAATATGCTCATTCCCGAAAGCTTTTGGGTCCCCCTTGAAGGCTTTGAAGAGCACTGAAACATTAAGAGCCCGCGACGAAATAGCCTGTGCAACTTATTATTCATTGTAACTTCGATTGGAGACCTTGATCTTGAAAATTAATATGTTCAATCGGAAATGTGCAGAGGTTGTTTAGTGGCAGGGTCCGAGACCTGGAATTTTGAATTGAGGATTATACATCAAAGATTATATTAGATTGAAAGCATCAAGGAAGTACAGCATACAGCTTATAAAAATTACAGAGAAGATGATGTTATGAGTGAATTACTGATTTATATAAACGGTGAGTTTGTCCCCAAGGCTGAAGCAAAGGTTTCCGTTTACGACCACGGTTTCCTCTATGGCGACGGTGTGTTTGAAGGTATAAGAGCTTACAACGGACGTGTTTTCAAGTTAGAGGAGCACGTTGACAGACTTTATGACTCCGCAAAGGCAATCGCAATGGACATCCCCATCTCAAGGGAAGAAATGAGCGAAGCAATCCTTGAGACGTTACGCAAAAACAACTTAAGAGACGCCTACATCCGCCCGATTGTTTCCCGCGGGAATGGGGACCTGGGGCTTGACCCCCGCAAGTGCGACAGGCCCAACATTATCGTGATCGCCCAGGGATGGGGAGCCATGTACGGCGACCTCTATGAAGTGGGCCTGACCGGAGTTAGCGTGGCAGTCCGGAGAAACGCCCCTGACGCCCTTTCCCCGAACATCAAGTCCCTGAACTACCTGAACAACATCCTTGCAAAGATCGAAGCCAACGAGAAAGGCGGAGACGAAGCCGTCTTCCTGGACAACAACGGATTCGTTTCCGAAGGCTCGGGAGACAACATCTTCGTCGTAAAGAACGGCAAAGTCCTGACCCCCTTCACCATCAACAACTTAAAAGGCATCACCAGGGCAACAGCAATCGAACTCCTGGAAGACATGGGCATCAAAGTCATCGAAACGAACCTGGGACTTTTCGACCTCTACACCGCAGATGAGATCTTTGTAACCGGCACGGCTGCCGAATCCGCCCCCCTTACCAAATTAGACGGCAGGCACATCGGAACCGGCAAACCAGGTCCCCTCACAAAGAAGATGGTCGAGGCCTTCGAATACATCACCCAGAATACGGGCACCCCAATCTACGACTGAGCCCGAAGGCCGGAAAATTAAAAGAAAGAATAAAATGCGGGACCTTCTCCCGCAACACCTTCTTTTTTTACTACCAGGGCCTAACTGCCGGCACCTATTTTGAATACTGAAATTATTTTTCAATCCCTACCTTTCCGATTCCTTTTTCCTTTTCAACCCCTACCTTATCACCCCCAATTTACCATATTATCAAAAAAGTATCGAAAAAGTTGAAAAATTTCCGGGAAAACGATATTAAAGTAAAACATGCATCTGAAAACCGGAAAAATACGGGTTTGACTCTCATGAAGCGCAAGGAATTTCGGCAACTGGTCTCCGTTGAGGAGGCACGAAAGATAATAAACGGACTTCCTGTCCGCAGGGACCGGGAAAATGTATCTCTTGAAGCAGCCCTGGGAAAAATCCTTGCAGAGGACATCATAACGGAGATAAACGTCCCTCCCTTCCCAAGAGCGATAATGGACGGGTATGCGCTAAAGGCGGAGGACAGCTACGCCAGCAGTGAAACCGAACCTGTCAAGCTCAGGCGCATGGGAGAGATTGCTGCAGGATCGGATGCAAAGTATACGGTTGCAGCAGGAGAAACCGTGGAGATCTCAACAGGAGCCCCGATCCCGGAAGGGGCGGATGCTGTGGTGAAGGTAGAAGATACCGAAATCGCAGGGGAAAATGAAGAGGTGCTCGTTTACAGGCCGGTAACCGTGGGCGAAAATATCATGAAGCCCGGCTCAGACATCCTGAAAAGAGAACGGGTGCTCAGGAAAGGCAGAAAACTCGGGACCCGGGAGATAGGGGTTCTGGCATCAATCGGGAAAAAGAAGGTGCCTGTCCTCAGCCTCAGGATTGGGATCATCTCTACCGGGAACGAACTAGTGCAGCCGGGAGAAAGGCTGGCTTTCGGGCAGATCTACGATGCAAACTCATACACCATCCATGCAGGAATTAGGGAATGCGGGGCCGTTCCAGATATGTACGGGATCGTAAGGGACGACGAAAGCGCCATGAAAGAAATCCTGGAAACCGCAGCCTCGGAATCCTCCCTTATCCTTACCTCGGGCAGCACATCTTCGGGAGCAGGGGACGTGATGTACAGGCTGATCGAAGAGATGGGAGAAACCATTGCCCATGGTATCAACATCAAACCCGGAAAACCCGTTGTAGTAGGCATAATCAAGGGAACCCCAATTATCGGGCTTCCCGGAAACCCGACTTCCGCACTCATGATCTTCAATGAATTCGTAGCCCCCCTTATAAGGAAAAAGCTGGGGGCTGAAACCGGCTTGAAAATGACCGAAAAAGGAGTCATGGGGACAAACTTCCGCTCCGAAGGCAGGCAGCAGCTTCTCCCTGTGGGCCTTGTGCGGGGCAGGGTTTATCCGGCAGACCGGGGCTCGGGAGCGATCACTTCGTTGGCAGGGGCAGACGGGTTTATAGAAATCCGTCCTGAAACCGAGTTCATAGAAGCCGGGACCCCGGTGGAAGTGACCCTTTTCGGGAAGGTGGAAAAGCCGGACCTCCTGATAGCCGGGGGCTCCTGTCCGGGCCTGGACATCCTGGAAGACCTGACAGGCCTGAACCTTAGGGTCCTTGTAACCGGTTCAAGCGGGGGTTTCAGCGCGATCGCTTCAGGGACTGCCGACATTGCCGGCGTGAACATGCCCTCGGAAGCAGGCGAATACAATGTGCCGACAATCGAAAACATGGGGCTTTCCTCCACAGTACTCGTGAAAGGATACAAACGCGAGCAGGGACTGATCGTCCCGGAGGACAGCAGGATATCAGGGCTTTCGGATTTGTCGGGAAAGCGCCTGATCAACAGGAACCGGGGGTCGGGCACAAGGACGCTCCTGGACCTGAAACTTTCCGAACTTGCCCGCGAACGGGGAAGCGGCAGGAAAGAACTCACGGCTTCGGTCCAGGGCTATAACTCGGGAGCAAAGACCGAAGTTGCCGTCTGCGAAGCTGTAATTTCAGGGAAAGTCGATGCAGGCGTCGGCACCAGAACCTGCGCCGAACGAAACGGCCTTAAATTCATAAAAATCACGGAAGAAGAGTATGATTTCCTTATAAGGAAAGAACTGCTTGATATCCCGGAAGTCAGGAAGTTTCTTGAGACCCTAAAATCCAGCGAGTTTGCAGCAAAGCTGCCGGCAGGGATGCGGGTTTATGAAAGGACCGGAGAAATAGTTAATTTCGAGTGAAAGGATAGTTAATTTTGAGTGAATTTTGAGCGAAGATAGTTTCCCGCGGAAATTCCCGGAAAAAGTATTTGGAGGAAAGTTCCCGACAGATAATGTTTAAATACTATTATATTTATTAAGTAATATAATTGAATACGATTGGATATGAGAATTGGACCCGCGGGGAGCTTTCCATAGGTTTATATATTCCATCAAACTATCTGGATAAAAAATCCAGAGTAACGAATCTGTTTTGAATCAAAAAAGGATTCAATGGCTTCCTATCGCAATCTCTCCTAAATCACTATCACTAAATCTTACTATCACATATCAAGATCATTTCTTCACTCTTGAAATCGGCAGGTTCCAGATGAGCAGCATACAGGAACAAATACAGGAAATCGAAGACGAAATCCGGAAGACCCAGTATAACAAGGCCACCTCTCACCACATCGGCCGGCTGAAAGCTAAGTTAGCCCGCATGCGGGACGAAATTGAGAAAAAGGCGTCCGCAAAGGGCGGGGGAGAAGGGTACTCGGTCAGGAAGTCCGGGGACGGGACCGTAACCCTTGTCGGCTTCCCGTCGGTTGGAAAATCCACTCTCCTGAACAAGGTTACCGGCGCCAACTCGGAGGTAGGAGCGTACGCTTTCACCACCCTTACCGTTGTTCCCGGAGTGCTTGAACACAAGGGCGCAACAATCCAGTTCCTTGACGTACCAGGGCTTGTGAAAGGAGCGGCTTCAGGCCGGGGGCGCGGGAAAGAAGTTATCTCGGTTATCCGGAACTCCGACATGGTCATATTTTTGCTCGACGTTTTCCAGCCCAAGCACTACGAAGTGCTCATGGATGAACTCTACGAAGCCGGGATCCGGATCGACCAGATACCCCCTGACGTCGTGGTAAAGAAAAGGGACAGGGGCGGAGTCGAGATCAACTCTACCATAGACCTGGACCTGGACGATGAGACCATCAAAGCCGTCCTGGACGAATACAAGATCCACAACGCCCACGTCCTAATCAGGGAAAACATAAACGTGGACCAGCTCATTGATGCAGTCCTGAAAAACCGCAGCTACGTCCGCTCCCTTATCGTCGTAAACAAGGTGGACCTTGCATACCCGGAACTGATCAAGGAATGCAGGGAAATGTATCCCGGTGCAATTTATATCTCCGCCCACGAAGGCACAAACATCGATACCCTCAAGGACTCCATTTACAACCGCCTGGGCTTCATCCGAGTTTACATGAAACCCCAGGGCCAGCCCGCAGACATGGAAGAACCCATGATTGTTATGAGCGGCACGAACATAGGGGACATCTGCGACCGCCTGCACCGCGACTTCCGCAGGAAGTTCCGCTACGCCCAGGTCTGGGGCCCCTCCGCAAAACACCCCGGCCAGCGGCTCGGGATGGAACACATGCTGGAAGACGAGGATATCCTGACCGTCATTATCCAGAAATGAAGCCGGGGCCGGAACGTATTGAAAAAACCCCGGTTATGAAGAATTAAAAGAGGGAATTAAGAAGAAAATCGAGAAAAAAGCCGCCATGGGGATTCTCGGCGACTTTTTTCACAACTGTTTTTCACAACTGTTTTTCACAACTGTTTTTCACAACTGTTTTTCACAACTGTTTTTCACAATGCCTGCACATCCGGCACTGCTTTGAAAGAAAGGGCGGAGACTTCACAGTTCCCATTCCCTTCGCTAACGTTCATTTCGTTAAGGTTCACTTCCACAACCCTTATTTCAGGCCCATCAACCCCATATTCCTGCATATTCAACGGCCGGATAGGGCCCTCTTTTCCGGTGTGAAGCCTTTGCAGTGAAGCATCCAGGATGGCTCCAAGCATATTGGAGTAGGATATTCCTACTAGGGAAGCCATTTTGGCCAGGTGCCCGTCCCAGCACCAGCCGGGGTTGGGGTTGACTTCAAGGAGCCGGGGCCTACCTTCGGCGTCAAGCCTCCAGTCAAAGCGCGCATAGTCCCTGCACTCAAGCCTTCCGTAGAGGGCAAGGCAGTGGCTTGTGACAGCAATTCTGGTCTCTTCCGGAAGCTCTACGGGCACGGAACGGATCTTCCAGTAAGGGGAATCGGGGTCCCATTTTGCCTCGTAGCCACAGACCCGCGGGAGGCACTCAGGCACTTCCGAGTAGTCTTCTTCCGTAATCGGGAGGAACGTATAAGAGGAGGGGAGGTTCCCTATGATTCCCACACTGATATCCTTGCCCGAGAGGAACTCTTCCACGAGCAGGGGAACATCGGGACCCAGCTTTTTCCGGACCTCGCGAACCGATTTTTCAAGTTCTTCCTGGCTGTGGACCACGCTTTTTTGTGTGATCCCGAAACTTGAGTCCCCGGCATTCGGCTTGATGATTGCCGGGAAGGGGAAAGGCAGCTCGGGAACAGGGGCTCCGGGACAGATGTAGACGGCTTTTGCAACAGGGACCTGCATCTCCCTTGCAACGCCCCTAACCAGGGACTTGTCATAGCAAAAGGCAAGGGAGCGGGGGCCTGCCCCGGTGTACGGGATTTTGAGCTGTTCAAGGAGGGCAGGGACGTGGAGTTCCTTTTTCGGGTCGTTGTCAAAGCCCTCGTCACAGAGGTTGAGCACCAGGTCGATTTTTCCGGCCCTCTTTTTCAGGTCTTCGATCAGGGTGTCATGCCTGTCCATATAAGTAAAGCACATGCCCGGGATTTCCGAAAGGGCCCTTTTCATCCGGGCGATGGTCTCGAAGTCGTCCTCGTCAAAAGTGCAGGCAGGTTTTACGATATCCTGCTTGCGCGGGTCGCCCATGATAACAACTACGTTCTTTTCCTTTTTTGCAAAGGCATTTTTTGGGGAAGCCTGAAACTTTTCAGCAGACGCCGAGATGATGATACGGTGTCCCATCATGCCCAGGTCCTGGTTTTTCCTGGAATCGGGAGAGTAAGCCCTGTGGAAGCGGGCCTGTTTGAACCCTGCAGCTTCGAGCATGCCGGCGAGGGCTTCCATACTGTAGAGGCGCTCGGCGTAGAACTGGTCGGCAATGACCCCTTTTTTCACATGGCTGATAACTTCCCTGGAGATAAGGCGCTCCCCGTCCTCGGAAAGCGACCTCTCCCTGCAGACGAAACTTTTCCTGTCGATCCACTCCCATGAGCGTGCCTGGAAATTCTTCTTGAGGTAAGCCCCGTCCGCACAGTCAACAAGCAGCCTGCCCCCCGGCTTCAGTACCCGGAAGATTTCTTTAAGGACCTGGAGGTCATGCTTTACGGAATCGAAATACCCGAAACTGTTTCCCAGAAGCAGGACCGCATCAAAGGAGTCGGAACCGTAGGGCAGTTTTCTTGCGTCCCCTTCCCTGAACCTGACGGAAAGCCCTTCCTTTTTTGCCCTGCTCCGGGCTTTCCGGATAAGGTACCCTGACCTGTCGTAGCCTTCAACGTGCGAAAACCCCCTCCTTGCCAGTTCCAGGGTATGCCTCCCCTGCCCGCAGCAGAGGTCAAGGGTCCGGGCTTCCGGAGAGAGTTTCAGGGCTCCTGTAAAGAGGTCGATTTCCCGGCCCGTAATTTCGGAGTCTTCCAGGACATCGGCATCGGTTTTCAGGTACATGGAATTGAAAATCTTCTGCCACCATTCAGGATCCACATGGCCCTCAAGTTCAGGAACCGGGCCCAGGCTATTTTTCCGGGATTTGCCCGACCCATGAGCATTCCCATGTGCATTTTCGCGGGCGCTTCCGTTCTTGCCACCATTAATGTTCCTGATCCTGTTTTCGCGACCCTTATCGCTACTGTTCCGGTTACCGTTACCTTTTCCCACTTTAATGCGACCCTTCCGAATATCCGGCGCCACCGGGACGGAAAACTCCGTACCTTCCTGCGTCTCGAACGGTGGAGTGAGCTCTGAAGTGCTCTCAACTGAAATAATCCCCTCTGGAAGGCTCCCGCTTGACAGGCCCTGCCCTTCAGGGGATTCCGGACCCATGATAATGGGAGATTGCGGCTCCATTGTCCTTACGGCTGCCCGTGCTGCCCGCGGGCTCATTATCCGGCTTACGTTCTGCTTCATGATCTGATGTCTTCCGAAAATCAATGATTTACTGATCCTTAATTTACTGATTGTTATTTTCTAATTACAAGCCATATAGAAGGTTTAATTTAATAAATTAAAGATTTATAGGCATTATTTTTGATAATAAGTTGATTTAATTCTTTTTTAAGAAAATTACTGGAAATAATAAACATATTTCAGTAATTATCCGCATTTCAAAAACCATTAAGCAAAAATAAGTATATAAAACTATTTAAAACAGTTATAAGGCATCCAAATCTCGCAAATTCAAGAAAAGAGATGCTAAAACCTCTTTTTTCTGCATTCTGAATAATTATAACGTTGCTTGCCGCCCCCAGGACCAGAAAATTCCCCGCAATCGTGCTCCCTGCAGCCAGGGCCATGACCTGGACTATGGAAATTCCCGAAGCTTCCATTGCAGGCAGGTAAAGGGCAACAAAGGGCACATTCGAGATCAACTGGCTCAGCCCGATGCTGAGCACAAAGATAGTGGGAAGGGAGGTAGGGTCAAGCCCCGAGGCTTCCACCAGGGCCTGGAAAAAACCTGAATCCCAGACACATTCCATCAGCACGAACATGGAAGCAAAAAAGGCAAGGGTCTGCCAGTCGATATTCCTAAGAATTTCTTCCCGCTTCCTGCTGCAGAGCAGAGGCAGGGCAGAGAGAAGGGCAATCCAGGTAAGCCCGAAGTCAAGAGCAGGGTAGAAGGAACAGGCTGCAAGTTTGAAGAAAACCATTCCCAGGAGAAGCCCGAGAGCCAGCCTCGAAACCCTGGCAAGTTCCGGGTCTTTGAGCCTGACCTCTGCATGTTCAAGCCTCCCTTTCCCGAATTCGGAGGGGAAAAAGAGCTTCAGCACGGCATAAACCACGAAGAGGTTAATGAGCGTAGGCAGCCCCAGCATCCTGAAAAAGACCAGGAAAGGATTGGAAATCCCGCCTTCCACCGCAATGAGCAGGTTCTGGGGGTTTCCTATGGGGCTCATGACGCTTCCCGTAGTAACCCCGAAAGCCAGGGCCAGCAAAAGGAGTTTCGGAGATATCCCGTATTTCCGGGAAAGATCCAGCACAAGCGGCGTCCCCATTATGGCAAGCGTATCGTTCATGAGAAGGGAGGAAAGGATCCCCGTGGAAAAGAGCAAAATCAAAACAAGCTGGTCCACACTGCGGGCCTTCCCAAAAAGCCTTCCTGCAAGCACACCCAGGTAACCACTCCGGTTGAGCCCTTCTCCAACCACGAACATCCCGAAAAGAAAAAGCATGACATCGGGATTTATTGCCCTGAGCGCATCCCCGGGCGAAATCTTCCCTGCAAGCAGCACTGCTGCCGCTCCCCCTGACATGACCTGCCAGATCTGGAGCCTGAAAGACCCAACCTGCCGCAGAGCCGTAAGCAAGAACACGCCCAGCAGGACCAGGACCGAAAAATCAAATGAAGCCGCAAGGGAGTAAAACGCCGAACCTGTTGCCATAAATTTCACAGTTCATAGGTTTCCAGGTATAAAATCCCGGTGATCGGACCGATCTAATCAAAAAATCAGATAAATTATAATCAAAAACCAGTCCGAAAAAACGGTAGAAAAAAATCAAAAAATTAGTGATATGTATATTATGATGACTAAAAAATGTATTGGAATAACTGAAAAAAGATATTGTAATGATTAAAAAACTAAAAATAAAAAATAAAAAGGAATTAGGTTAGGATTCGAAAAGAAAACTTTAAAGCCTTGCCTTTATAGCTTCCCAGAGCATTTCCATTTTCTCAAGCGGCGTGTTAAGGGGAACCTCGCAGCCTGTGGAAAGGATGAAACCTTTTTCAGGGGCAGCTTCAAGGCAGCACTTCACCTCATGCTCGATTTCAGCCCTGCCTCCGGCCAGGGGAGCGTCCGGGATTATGTTGCCCATGAGGCAGATGCCGGCATCGGAGAAAGCTTTTAACTCCTTGAAACAGTGCCTTGGGCTGCAGCCGATGTTCTTGTGGTTGTGGAGCTTCATGCATTCTACCCCATACTTTTTCCCGAGCAGCCTGACATCCCCGAAAGCAAAGTTCAGGGCATGGGGCTCAAGTTTCATTTCCAGGTCGTGGAAGGCAAGGGCTGCGCAGTTGTGGGAGATTACGTACCCGCCTTTTGCCCTGATATGGTCGTAAAGTTTCTTTGTGTAGGGCAGCATGAACTCTTCTGCCATCTGCGGGCTGAAGAGGTCACCGGTACTCTCCCCATTTTCGACAAAGATACCGTCAGCTCCGGCTTCGAGCATGGAGTCGACAAAGAGGATGCAGCTTTCCGTGAGTTTTTCGAGCAGGGCATGGAAAGCTTCGGAATCTTTCAGCATATCAATGCAGAGCCTGCTCCCTCCCAGGACCTGGGAAGCAAGCATCAGGGGAGCCAGAGTTGCCCCGGTAATAAAAACCTCGTCCCCGATTTCTTTCTTGAGGATTTCAATCGACCCGGCTACGGTCTTTACCCGTTCGGACCGCTTGATGTTATCCGGATTAATATTTTCATGTTCTCCTGCGGATTTCAGGGCGTATTCAGCCACAGTAGGGTACCCGTTTTCCTTGATGTTCACCTTCGTCCCGAGCGCCTCCGCTTCCACAAGGAGGCAGCCCCAGGGAGACATCACGTTGTCGTGGTGGTACATCTCCCGGGCAAGAATCTGCGCCCGTGCAATTCCTTCTGCCGAATAATACACATCTTTGAGGCTTGCGCCCATCCGCTCCAGCACCGCATGCCCGGCGCCGAACCAGAGGTAACCGTAAGGGACACGGTCTACATCTTTTCTTTCGAGAGCATTGATAAAACGCTCCCTTGAGGTCATTTCTTCAACCATGATTTTTTTCTCCGCTTCTCATTGCTTCCTTTAGCAAGTACCACCAGGTAGATAATCAATATAAAATTGATTTTATAAATACCAAACCTGAAAACTTGAGCCTGCAAAAAAACATCTGTTCGATGAAATTTCACCCACTCCCGACTCCTGGAAACCTGGAACAGAAAACGAGAGGGTCACAAAAGAAACCTTGAAAAATGGATGCAAAGGGTAGAGCCTTACAGCTTAAGATTCCATGCCCCAACCACCGGATAAGCAGATTAAGGGGACAGCATCACGGAATTTTTCACATTTTCGTAGTACCCGGAAGGCGAAACCCCGGGCAGTCCGGGAAGCCGGGAATTGAAGGCATTCCAGAGGGCATCCATTTTTTCAGAAGGCGCGTTCAGGGGAATCTCGCAACCTGTTGAGAGGATAAAACCCCTTGAAGGAGCGGCTTCCAGGCAGCTTTTCACCTCGAGCCCGATATCGGCTGCCGAACCGGGGGCAAAGACGGCAGGGTTGATGTTTCCCATAAGACAGATCCCGCTATCCGTGAAGTCACGGAGACCCTTGAAACAGCAGCGAGAGCTGCATCCGATGCATTTGTGCCTGTGGAGCCTTTTGCATTCGCTCCCGTAGGGCTTCCCGAGAGCTGCAACTTCCCCGAAGGCAAAGTTCAGGGCATCGGGTTCAAGCGCCAGTTCCAGGTCAAGGAAGGCATGGGCTGCACAGTTGTGGGAGATTACGTACCCGTCGTTTGCTTTGATGTGCGTGTAGAGCTCTTTTGTGTAGGGCAGCATGAACTCCTCTGCCATTTGCCGGCTGAAGAGGTCGGCTGCGCTTTCCCCATTATCCACTAAAATGCCGTCTACCCCCGCCTCAAGCAGGATGTCTGCAAAAAGTGTGGAGCATTCCGTGAGCACATCGAGCAGGAAATGGACATCTTCCTCGTTTTTGAGCATCTCAACACAGAGCCTGCTCACCCCCAGCACCTGCCCTGCCAGCATAAGCGGGGAAAGCATGGCCCCCGTGATGAAAGCCTCGTCTCCGATTTCTTTTTTGAGGATTTCGATGGCTTCCACGAGATCTACGGTCCGGTCCGAACACTCAAGACTCCGGGGATTGAGCGCCCAGTAGTCCCCTGCACAGTCCAGGGCATAGCGTTCAACCTTCGGGTACCCGTTCTCCTTGATGTGTACCCTTGTCCCTAGAGCCTCAGCCTCCGTGAACAAACAGCCCCAGGGGACCATCACGTTATCGTGGTGGTACATCTCCCTTGCAAGAATTTGAGCCCGAGCAATCCCCCGGGGGGAATAATAAACATCCCTAAAGCTGACCCCCATCCGATTAAGCACTGTATTCCCGGCCCCGAACCAGAGGTAGCCGTAAGGCACCCTATCCACTTCCTTCATCTCAAGCGCATTGATAAAACGTTCCCTTGAAGTCATCTCGTAAAGCATTAACACTCACCCAACTAACAGATCAAAATAAATTAATTTCTATATAAACAATGTGGATATATATTTACTTTCTGCACCGGAAAATCCAAAAAGTGAAAAAATCCCTCTGAAAAAAGGAATCCACGCAAACCACACCTCGTGCAGGAAATACATAAAATTAAAGGACACATACCCTACAGGTGCACTATCAGGAAAAGAATGGAATAAAAACCTGAAAGGACAAATTACAGAACAAAAAAGCTGCGAAATATTTAACTTGGCCGCCAACCCTATCTGGAAACATGAAAGAAACTTTCAAACTAACTGCAATAGTGAACAAAAAAGGGGAATCTTACGAGTCGCTCTGCCTGGAACTGGACGTAACGAGCCGGGGAGAAACAATCGAAGAAGCAGTTACAAACCTGAAAGAAGCCGTTGAACTTTATATTGAAAACGAAAATATTGCCCTTCCAATCAAGCGCCCCTTTATGACCACTTTCGAGGTGATGGCCCAAAGTAGGAAAACGAAAAAGCAAAGAAAAGAATCACAGTAAAAAAATAGAGGAATCCAGTAAAAAATAGGGGAGTCATAATAAAAACTTGAGAAATTAAGTAAAAAAGCAGTGCAAGAAGAAGCCCGAGGATGAAGATCCTTTTACTGCATTCCCCAATACAGTCGTTTCGAATATATGCTCCCCCAAGCATACGGATCCGGAACAGGACCAACGCCCTCAGGCATTTCTTTCTGTTTCTCAGTTTCTCCCCAATTTTCTTCCCACTTCCCAATTGAGAATTATCTCATAAATTATTTTAAATTAATTCGTTGAAAACTTTTAACGCCACAAAAAATATCTTTGCTCCAAATATTTCGAACTCTGCATAGAAACTAATGTCGAAAAAAGGATATATTTTTCAAAAAAGTAAATCAGAAAACCAGGAGCAGAAAAGGAAAAGCAGAAAAGGAAAAGCAGAAAAGGAAAGCAGAAAAGGAAAAGCAGAAAAGGAAAAGCAGAAAAGGAAAAGCAGAAAAGGAAAGCAGAGAAAAAATAAAAAAGAAGAGGTGTACATAGAAAGAAGATGCCCGAGAACGCCTCATCCTTTTTACTTTATCCCCTCATACAGCAGCTCCGGAAATCCACCCTCCCTCAAGAGTGGAATCAGGAGCAGGATTAAGCGACCCCAGGCATTTCTTCCACAATCATCATGTCTTTTTCTTTTTACTTCCCATATCCAGTATACAATAATCGTCTAAATTATTTTAAATTAATTCGTTGAAAATTTTTAATCTCATAAAAAATAATATCCCTGAAAAAGTTTCTAAACCTGCATAGAATTGTACAGGGTGCATATTTTCAATAAGATATACAGATTCCGGAAAAACCCCTCCTTTTCAAAGAAACAGGAATCAGAAGCAGAGGTAAAGGTTGAGAAGGAGCTGATGAAGTAAACCGTAGAAAAAGAAGAGAAAGTAAACACGCAGAAAATAAGAGCCGAACAACCTGCAGGAAAAACACAACCGAAAACAGGCAAACAAAATGAAAAAAATAAAAAGACGGAGGAAAATGAAAGCAATAAGAAACCCGGAAACCCCTGATCCTTTTTACTGTATCCTCGACTACAGGCACTCCGAAGATGTGCTCCCCTTAAGCACGGGTCCGAAGCAGGACCAGTAATTTCCGGGTGTTCATTTCAATAAGTTTTTTCCCTTATTCGTATTCCCATTTCACTTACCATTTCCCAATCATACAATTATACCGGAAATTATTTTAAATTAATTCGTTGGAAATTTTCAATTGTACAAAAAACTTCTCCCCTGAAAAACTTTTGAAGCCTGCATAGAATTGAACATGGAACTTATTTTTAATCAGAAACACCACGCAATAAAAACAGAACGAACAGAAACAAACGAGAAATTACCTCATTTCCAGAGAATTCAGGCCGGAAAAGCAGGATAACAAAAGAAAATCAAAAAAGCAAAGCAGAAAACATCGAAAGAAAGAAAGAAAGAAAAGATTCGCAGCGTAAGAAAAAGCCCGGAAATTTCTGACCCTTGTTACTGTAGCCCCCACTACAGTCCCTCCGAAAATGTGCTTCCCTAGAGCACGGATCCGGATAAGGATCGATGATTTCCAGGTATTTCTTTCAGCCGGTTTATTTCCCCTGTTAATTTCCCCGGTTCACTTACCATTTCCCAATCATACAATTATACCAGAAATTATTTTAAATTAATTCATTGAAAATTTTTAATCGCAAAAAAAACTTCTCCCCTGAAAAACTTTCAAGCCCTGCATAGAATTGGACAGGAGAGTTATTTTCAACCAGAAATACAGTGCAATAAAAACAGATTCGAAAGGGGAAAAGAATCTCCTCATATTAGAAACCCCTCCTCTGAAGCACGTAAAATCATATCGTGAAATCGAATATCTCAAGCACCCTGGAGAGCATAAGTAAAGAGAAACAGAAAATTACCTCATTTCCAGAGAATTCAGGCCGGAAAAGCAGGATAACAAAAGAAAATCAAAAAAGCAAAGCAGAAAACATCGAAAAAAAGAAAAGATTCGCAGCGTAAGAAAAAGCCCGGAAATTTCGGATCCTTGTTACTGTAGCCCCCACTACAGTCCCTCCGAAAATGTGCTTCCCTTAAGCACGGATCTGGATAAGGATCGATGATTTCCGGGCATTTCTTTCAACCGGTTTATTTCCCCTGTTAATTTCCCCGGTTCACTTACCATTTCCCAATCATACAATTATACCAGAAATTATTTTAAATTAATTCATTGAAAATTTTTAATCGCAAAAAAAACTTCTCCCCTGAAAAACTTTCAAGCCCTGCATAGAATTGGACAGGAGAGTTATTTTCAACCAGATATCCTGAATATAGAGGGGCTACGGAACTGGAGGAATCAGGGAAGCAGTAAATTCTTCGTCTTTCAGGTTTCCTGCAGCCACCTAAACTTTCCCCTCTACTTAATCCCCCGGGAAAACCGAATTTTATCGACATGTCAAAAAACATACCCCAAAGAAATCCCTTTTCAAAAGAAGACGGAGCAAAAAAAGATAAAAAAACGCAGTAAAAAGAACATAAAAATGCACAATCACGCAAAAAAGGCACACAATAAAAACGCACAAGCACACAAAAAAGCATAGCAAGAGAAGTAAAAAAGCAGAGGAAGAAGAAGCCCGAGAACGCCACACCTTTTCACTATATCCCCCAATACAGCCGCTCCGAAGATATGCTCCCCCAAGCATAATGATACGAAGCAGGATCAGAGTCCTCAGGCATTTCATTTTGTGTCTGATTTCTCCCTTATTCTCTCCCAGTCCCAATTACATAATTATATTGGAAATTATTTTAAATTAATTGATTGAAAATTTTTAATCGCACAAAAAAGTATTCCCCTGAAAAAGTTTCGAAACCTGTATGGAATTGGACAGGACACGTATTTTCAACCTGAAACACGGACAAAGATACCTTTAGTGGCACAAAAATTAAGTACCATAAATAAGGTATAGCTAAAAGCCTTCATGCGCAGTCCTGTAGGGTAGTGGTCAATCCTTCGGGCCTTTGGAGCCCGGGACAGCGGTTCGAATCCGCTCAGGACTATTAAAAAATTATTCCAAACCAGTATTTAATTTAAAAGTTGAAATAACATGCCGTGTCGTGAGAAGAGCTTCATTTTCAGGGTCTTCTTTTAAACCTTTATTTAGGTTTTCTTCTGCTTCAGATAGGAACATTAAAGCTTGTTGCTTTAAATTCTCAGATAACGCTTTTTTAGCCTTATCTAGTTTTATTTGTGCCATCCCACCAAAAGGAATTGGATCTCTCTGAGATAATGAGATTGCTTTTTGTAAGTACTCTTCTGCTTGGTCTAGTTCATCCTTGACTCTTAAAATATTTCCTTTGGTTGCAAAATATCCAGCGTCATCCTTGCCAATATAATTATCCAAAGTTTGTTCTGCATTATTAATTTCACCCAATCTTAGGTATACATCTGCAAGTGCAATGGTAGAATAAGCAAGTGCACGATCTTTAGATGCACTTTCAAGATGAGATTTTGCTTCTTCCAGTTTACCCATGTCTTTTAGAATCATTCCTATTCGATGATGAAGATGAGCATTTGTAGGTGACAAACGTAAAGCATCAGAGAGGATTTCCAAAGCTCTCTTTTTCTCTCCAACTCCAATGAAAATTTTTGCCGAAACACTTACAACCTCAGAATCATGAGGTGCAATATCCAACGCTTTTAAAGCTAGATTCTTAGCCTCAGTTAAATAATTATTATCATTTGAACGTAAGTCGAATAATAAATCTGCAAGAGTAGTAAGAGGTACAACTTTTCCATAACCTCTAGCGACAGAAATCGCAGTCCTGAACGCAATCAACGCACCGTTATAATCTTTGATTCTTCTCTTACAAACTCCTAAAGAATGATGATAACGTGAAACGTTGTGATAATCCCCAACAAGTTCTTCGAGAATTGGAATAGCTTCCTTAGATCTACCCAAACGATTTAGACATAAGGCATAATAATAATCGTAAATAGGATCGGAATATGTAATCATTTTTCTAGCGTTTTTAAGAAATTCTAATGAAGTTTTGTATTTGCGCCTCCTATAGAGTTCAATAGCAGCATCTTTGGCTTCCACAAGGTAAGCCTTTTGGATCAGTTCCGCATCAGAAAATCTACCGGCCGAAATCATATGAAAATATATCAAAGATCCATACTGAGCAAATGCAGAACTATTTTTAGGTGCATTATCCCATTCTAATTTAAACAATTTAGCAAGCTTAAAATGCATTTCCAAAATATCATCCGAAGTTGCCATTGTTGACTTAATATACTCGCTAAGTATGGGATGAAGTTGATAATTTTCTGAAGCAGGATCTAACAACTGTTTACTTTTAATTTCACCTACAGCTTTCCATTTATCTCCACAAATTGACTTAATTTGTTTCATGTTTAAAGAACATGTAGAAACTGCAAGCAAAATTAAAATTTCTTTTTCATTGATAGAAATTTCCATCCCAGAGAGCAAATGTTGAGCTAATTCTATTTCCATTTCACGTATTATAGCCTCATCATCGAGTATAACATCAATTCCCTTATCAATGACCCTAGTAGCCATCAAAGAAATAACGAGGGGATAACCGCGAATTCTCAATGCTAATTTATCAATCTGAAAATCTTGGAAAGATGCAGATGGAGAAAAGCTTAAGTGATATTTTAAAGCTCTCTTTACTTCTTTATCTTCAAGACGTCCTAAAATAACCCTACCATAATTTAGCATTTTATCTTGAAGAAATTCTGGGACATAGTGAGAAATTAATATTATATTTGGATTATCAGGCTTGCTTATTTTTGAGACATCTTCAAAAATACGACCCAACAAATTAGTCATTGTTTGTCCTTTTAGGAGGGGATCCCTACCGGGAAGAGTTAAATTGTCAAAAATTAAATATGTTTTCTGTGAATTGATTATCTCGGGTAACAAGATCTCGTCCCAAACCTTTTCAGGATTTTGTCCTGACTCATTGGGATCAATAAAAATACCAAAAGGTTTAGCTATTGTGGATAGTAACCTAATTGGAGTAGATGCAAATCTAAGATCAATCCAAATAGGATGTAAATGTGGAAAAAGTATAGAATTTGCTCTCTTGACGAAGGAAGTTTTGCCGATTCCGTCTAAACCTAATATAAAAATTCCATTGTAAGCTCCAAAAGAGACCATTTCTTCGATTTTATCAAAATATTGTTGTCTATTTTGAAAATAGTCAGTAAGATTATCTTTTCCAAAAAAAACTTCCTTTGGCGTCAAATCATCTTTTAATTTTTTTAATTCATCAATTATGTAATTAATACCTTTTCTTATACATAGATACTGGCGATGCTTTAAAAAACTAGGAAGAGAAGTTTCATCCAACCTTACAACAATAGGTCTGTATCCGATTTCATTAATCCATCGATACCTAGCAAGATCAACCTCTTCGTTAACCCATTGAGACTTAGCGGCATTTTTACTCCAAAATAATACGAAAACACGAGAATCAGCAATTGCTTTATCAAATTTAAAAATACGCTCTCCAGCCTTCATTTCCCACTCAGAAACCCAACATAAGTCATTGCCTAATCCACTCGCAATTTTTAGAACGACTTCTTCATCTTTTGAGCTGTGACTCAAGAAGAAAAACTTGCTCATTGAATGGATACCTCGACGTTTGGTATTTGTTTAATTTATTATAAGTGTTGCTATTTTACAAAAAATTTTGATCAATTTATAGAGGGTGAAGGAGCTTACAATAACGATTGATAAGACGACTTGGATTTACAAGTGAACAATAAGGATCTGCAGCGAAATAAACTATGCAACTCATCATTCAATTGTAACTTCGATTGGTGATCTTGATATTGAAAATCAAAATGTCCAATCATAAATGTGCATAGTTTGTTCTGTGACGAGTTCTAAGTACGATATTGGATTGTACTTTCAATTAATATCACCCTAAAATAGTGTATTTGAAACTTAAATATGTATCGAAAATTCAGACAATATAAATGAGACTTTTGTAAACTGTAATAGTTACATTTAATTAAAGGAGAACATTCAGTATAATATAAATTTGTAGAACAGTTTGGAGACAAAATATGGGATCAAAAGTTCACAAAGTTTTTGTTAGCTATCATAATTGTCCAGAAGACAGGGACTATAAAGAAAAATTCGAACGGATGCTCGGAGATACCATTATATCAAAATCTGTTCAAGAAGGGGATATTGATGACCAGAATATGAAAACAGAAACAGTTATGCAAAAAATAAGAGAGAACCATTTAAAGGACTCCACAGTTACCGCAGTTTTGATAGGGCCCGAAACATGGAAAAGGAAATTTGTTGATTGGGAGATTCGTGCAAGTTTAAGTGACACAAACTTTAACCCTCGGTCGGGATTGATTGGAATTCTCCTTCCAACATATCCACTTAATTCACAAAATCAGTGTGATTCGAATACAATACCCCCTCGATTATATGATAATATATCAAATGGTTATGCTAAGATTTACAGATGGTCAACTTCCCCTATTCAGATTCAAGAATGGATTCATGAAGCATTTGAAAGAAGGGAAAAAATAAACCCAATAAACTCCAGAAAAATGTATGGCAAAAATCATAACGGTGAAAGGTGGCAATAAAAAACAAAGCAGGGTTCAAAATGGACGAGGGAAAATTCAAAAAATATTTGGAGGAGAGATACAGAGACCAAATCAATTGGTATGATAAAAAATCATTAGATAATCAAAAAATTTACAAAAAGTTTCAATTTATATTGATAATTCTCTCGTCTTTAACCCCAGTATTAATAGTAATTGAATTTTGCCAACCAGCAAACTGGCTTTTGAAATGGAGCCCAGTTTTAACATCTGTTATCGTGGCTATTTTGACATCAGTTTTAAAATCGTTTAAATACCAAGAGAATTGGATAACTTATAGAACTACATGTGAAACATTAAAAAAAGAGTATTATTATTACGAAGCTGGGATTAATGAGTATGGGGAGGTTGAAGATAAAGAAGCTTTGTTTGTAGAAAGAGTTGAAAGGTTGATTTCTAGAGAAAATACTTTGTGGGTAGAAAGTTGTAAAGAGGACAAGAAGAGTGAGAATTGATGGGAAAAAAGAGAGTTTTTGTAAGTTTTCAATATGAAGAAGACAAACATTACAAATTATTACTTCAAGCATGGAATGCAAACCCAAATTTTGACTTCGGATTTAGCGATCAGTCAGTTACTACACCAATAAATAGTGAAAGAGCTCCAACAATTAAGACTGGAATAACAAAAAAGATGAATGAGGCTACTTACTGTTTAGTAATTGTTGGGGAGCATACCCATGAAAGTGAATGGGTAAATTGGGAAATTGATAATGCACATAAATTAGGATTGAAAATTGTAGCAGTAAAAATAGATAAATCATATGAATCACCAGCATCCCTTTATGGAAAAAATGTTACATGGGCGATGAGTTATTCGCAAGACTCAATAATTAGAGCTCTAAATGAAGCTTCACAGAAAAATGTGGTGAAAGCTACTCAAACAAATGATCTAAAGAAAGAAACTGCACGTTGCAAACGTTGCAATAGACCATTAACTAACCCAGAAAGTGTAAGATTGGGTTTGGGACCCTCTTGTAGAAAGAAAATCTAACTTATTTTAGATAAATTATCAGTTGGTTGGGAAAAGGAAAACTACGAAATGAGATGCTTCTGCAGAATAATATAATTCAAAAGTTATTATTATTATTATTATAAATGGTCCTTCGTTTCAAACTTCATATTCAAATTTAAGGAAAGCCGCCAGGCAAGCTGGCGGAGGCACCCTGCAATTATCAGAAAAAAATATAGATGGTTAATGAAAGCATTATAAATTCGAATCCTCACCAACCTGCACATAAAAGGAACAAAAAAACCCGAAAAAGTCGAAAAAGTGGACTATCCGCCTGTGAAATTAAAAAAATCATATTCAGGACATGCGACATGAAACTCGTAACCACATGTCCTTTTGCTAAGAAGTTTTCCGTTTGGCGATAGTTTTTTCAGGACTTTGGCACTTATCGCCTAATTCAATTAAAGTACTATTTGGGAACCGGTAGTGAATTAGAGTTTATGCCCGGATTTTTGTTCGCAAATAATTGCATCCCAGTATTTTTCTACTCTTTCTGCAGCAATCATAGCTCCTGTGACTTTAATGTCCTCGTTTATTACTCTACAATGAGTGGGGCATAGATTTTCTTCGTACTCGGGACATTGACTGCATTCTCTGTAACATAAAAATTCCATTACACTAACTCCGCAGGGTTTTTTAAATTATGGGAAATATAATAAATTCAGTATACCCACATACATTATAAATATGTTCATTTATATTCAAAACTTTTTATACAAGACGGAGGGATACCCTCTGGAGAAAAACCTATTAAACCCCTTCCAATCTTCCGGATCTTCCTTAATTAAGGCAACATATCCGAATCCTCGCCCAGCCCGCAGATTCTCAAGGAAAGAAAAAACGATGCTTGAAATTAGAAACCTGAAGTGAAAAAAAGCTTGATATAGGGGTGATCCACAAGGATTTTCCACAATTGAATGAAGTCCCGTACCCATCAAGTTGTACGGCTTCCTCATCCTTTGCTTCTCTACCCCTATGGATCAACAAGTAATATGTGGCGAATAATATAAAAGAATGACTATAGAATATCGATTTCTTCAATTAGTTTTGTTATTTTGCGGAGCGTGGGCTCCCATGATAAGGGCAAAAACATATTCGATAAAATCCCAATTATATAAACAAAGAGCAACTATATTCTCAGGGAAATAGTTTCTGGAAAATATTCCTGTGGAGGGGGAAAGGATTAGTGCCTTATTGATATCCGAGGACTCGGGGCCTGAAGAACTTGAGGCGATAGCAGTTGCGTTGCATTCCCTGATAGGGCTGCCCACAACCATCCGCAGCCTTAATCGAAAAGGGCTCAGGCTGGAAGACGGAAAAATCCTTGACCGGGACTATACGGGGCCCGTACTCGAAGAGGTGCTCAGGACGGGCAGGACCATACGGGAGATCCCGATGGAAGGCACCTACAGGTGCAGGAACGTTGTTGTGTCTCCCATCTTCTCGGAGGAAGGGAAGGTCATTGCGGCAGTGGGGATAGTGGACCTGCTGCCCCTCCTTGAAATGCAGGAGATAATCAGGACCGTGATAAGCAACAGCCCTGCGGTGGTTTTTCTGTGGAGAAATGAAGAAAACTGGCCTGCGGAGTTCGTATCGGAAAACGTGGGCAAGTTCGGGTACACGGCAGAGGACTTTACTTCGGGAAGGGTCCTTTACGGGAATATCATCCACCCCGAGGACCTGAAAAGTGTTGAAGAGAACCTTGAAGAGCGGATCCAGGAAGGGGCTGTTGACTTCAGCATGGAGTACAGGATCTTTACGAAAGCCGGGGACCTGCGCTGGGTGAGCGAAAGGACTTTTATCCAGCGGAACCCGGAAGGGGAAGTAACCCATTTCCAGGGGATTGTCCTGGATATAAGCGACCGGAAGGAAAGCGAAGAGGCCCTCAAAAAAGCTCTTGAAATGCAGGAGTTGCTGAAGACCATACTCAACAACAGCCCTGCGGTGGCTTTTCTGTGGAAAAACGAAGAAAACTGGCCTGCCGAGTATGTTTCGGAAAACGTGATCAGGTTAGGGTACACGGTAGAAGATTTCACATCGGGAAAGGTGCTTTACGGGGACATCATCCACAGGGATGACATAGGGGCAGTGGTTGAAGCCCTTGAACGCAACATCGCGGAGGAGCAGGACTCTTTCGAGATGGAATACAGGATCTTTACCGGAGGCGGGAAAATGCTCTGGGTGGATGAGAGGACCTTTATCCAGAGGGAAATGGAAGGCAAAGTGACCCATTTCCAGGGCCTTGTCGTTGATATCACCGAGATAAAAGAAGCCCGGGAAATGCTTGAAATCCAGAGGGAACTCGGAATGGCCCTGAGCCTCACCTGGAACCTCCAGGCCATGCTCAACCGGGTCCTGGACGACTGCCTGCAGATAAGCGGGATCGATGCAGGGGGCATATATCTCAAGGACGAACTCCTAGACCAGATAAACCTGGTGGCACACAGGGGAATTTCCCCCGAATTTAAAAAGAAGGTTTCCAGGTATAAGGCAGATACCAGGGAAGCAAAACAGATCTGGACTGAAAAGCCCATTTACTCCCTGGACTTTTACTCCGAAGAAATGGCTGATGCAATCAAGGAGGAAGGAATCACGGCAGTTGCCGTAATCCCCATGAAATACAGGGGAGAAATCATAGGCAGCCTGAACTTTGCGTCCCGGACCCTGGACAAAATCCCCCGAAATGTCCGCAACTTCCTTGAAAGCATCGCTCTCCTGGTGGTAAACCATATTGCCCCGATCAGCATCCAGGCAGAACTGTCATGAAAGACTGGAGAAATGAAGTTTACCTGCTTCCAGCTTTATTCCCCGAATTTGGAAGATCCCTTGCCCGGATTTGAATTAGGGAAGGGAACTTTACCTGAACCGGATACTTACTTATCCTTTCCCTTGCTCACCCTCCCCGCATATTTTTCAGGATTTCCCGGAAAGCCGGCCTTTTACCGTACATAAGGAGGTAGGCCCTGAAAAGGCGGCTGGAGAATATGATTACGCCATGGATTGAGAGCATCAGGATGAAAAGGCTTGCTGCGATCTGGTAAAAAGGCACTTCCGTAGCCCCGATCCGGACCAGCATGGCGACAGGAGAGGTGATGGGAAAGAGGGAGAGAGAAACGGCAAGGGGACTGTCGGGTTTTGTGAGCAGGAGCTGCATGAAGATTATGGGAGCAGCGGCTGCGAAGGTGAAGATCCCGGCTACCTGCTGGCTTTCCTGAAGGGAGGAGGTCAGGGCTCCGACAGCGGCCATGAGGCTTGCGAAAAAGAGATAGCCGAAGAGGAAATAGACCACAGCCAGGAAGAGCAGGAAAGGGTCCAGGCTCAGAGGAAGGGCATAAGAGGCTCCGAGAGCGACTGCAGAGATCCAGACCACGATTTGCAGGAGGCCGACTGCACCCAGGCCCAGGACCTTGCCGGTCAGGAGTTCGGTAGGAGTTACGGAGGAGAGCAGGACTTCGATAACCCGGTTCTCCTTTTCTTCGGAAACGCCGCGGAGGAGGAATCCTGATGCAGAAAAAATGCTGAAGAAGAGGAGGAAGGCGGTGAGGAAGGGGAGGCCAAGGTCGCCCAGGATATCCGCAACGCCCTGTTCGTTGGCTTCCCCACCCTCCCCGATGTCGAACAGCTTAATGTTGACCGGGTCCTTGACCCTCTGGAGTACAACATCTTCAACCTCGTCCTGCAGGAGAGAGGTGACAACGATATCGGAAAGGTCTGCCGCAAGATTGGCCCTGGGCACGGGAACTCCTTTTTCGGAGACATAAAGTTCGATTACCCCGGCTTCCAGGAAGTCCTCAGGGATTACGATGTAGGAAGAGATCTCCCCGGCTCTAAGTGCCCGACTGGCTTCAGGGTTATCCCCGTACCTGACAAACTCTATTGTCGAGCTTTTTTCCCCGAAAGGCCCCACCGCAAATCCTGCGTTTGTGACTTCCCCGGGAAAGTCAAAAGACCCTGTCATGTCGACATAACCTACGCTCTGGTCCTCGGAGGGGGTCATACCGGCAAGCAGGGCAGGGGCAAGGGTAATCCCTGCCAGGAAGACCGGAAAAATGAAAGTCATGAAAAGGAATTCCTTGCGTTTCACAGTTTTCAGGAACTCGTGCCTGGAAACCGTAAACGCCTTTCCTGAGAATTTACTCATTGGCGTTGGCCTCCACCGTTTCAATAAAGATCTCGTTCAGGGACGGGAGTGCCTGCTCGAAACGCAAGACTTCGACCCTGCGGACAAGCTCCTCCAGTATCTCCTGCGTCCCTGCACCCTCCTCCGGAAAGATCTCCACGAACTTTTTATGCTCTTCTTCGTGCTCCACAATTCTCCTGACCCCCGGGATTCCCATAAGCACGCTCAAAGAGTCCCCTCCTGTACCGGCTCCTGCGCCACTTCCAACACCGAGTCCTGCATCATGCCCTGCTCCGTATCCCGAACCATGTCCCGAACCATACCCTGCGAATTCCACCAGCAGGGAATTTTTCCCTCGCTCTTTCCTGATCCCTTCCACGCTGCCGTAAAGCACCCTTCTTCCCCTGTCGACCACCAGGATCCGGTCGCAGAGCGTCTGAGCCTGTTCCATCATGTGCGTGGAAAGGATGACCGTCTTCCCGGCATTCCTGTACTCGATAATCCTGTCCTTGATCGTCTTTGTGCTCACCGGGTCAAGCCCCGAAAAAGGTTCATCAAGGACTACAAGGTCCGGGTAATGAATAATTGAAGAAAGAAACTGAATTTTTTGCTGCATCCCTTTGGAGAGCTCTTCGACCCTTTTTCCCCTGTGCTCGTAGAGCCCAAGAGACCGCAGCAGGGACTCGGCATTTTCCCGGGCCTGCTTTCCTGAAACGTTCTTAAGCTGCGCCAGGTAGACCAGCATATCGACAAGCTTTGTTTTACGGTACAGCCCCCGCTCCTCCGGAAGGTAGCCAATCCGGTCCTTTCCGGCAGGGTCCAGGGATGCCCCAAAAACCCGGATCTCCCCCGAATCGGGCCTGATAATGTCCAGGAGCATCCTGATAAGCGTGGTCTTCCCTGCCCCGTTTGGTCCGAGCAGCCCGAAGATTTCTCCCTTTTCGACAGAAAAAGAGATGTCCCTTATGACATCTGTTCCCCCGAAGGACTTTGACACTCCTTCAACTTCAACAACATGCATCCGATTAACTATATCCTCGTAGGGCAATAAAGTTAATTCAGTACGGAATACGAAAAATACCCACAGGTCAAAGTCTCCAGGAGATACACAATGCTCCCGAAACTAATCATCCACAACAGTGTCAGCCTCGACTGCTCGATAAGCGGCTTCGAAGCCGACCTCGAACTCCACTACGGGACCCTGAGAAGCTACAGTCCCGATGCCATGCTCGTCGGCTCGAACACCGCAAAAACCGGAATCGAGCTATTCTGTGAAGAAATCCCCCCTGAAGAGGGATACGATTTAGTAAAGCCGGAAATCCAGTCCCAGGACCCACGGGCCTTCTGGCTGCTTGCAGACTCTAGAGGGACCCTGGAAGGGCTGCTGCATATCTTCAGGCGCTCCGAATACTGCAAGGACGTGATTGTCCTGGTTTCGGAAAAGACCCCTGATGCATACCTCGACTACCTCAAAGAGAGGAATTACGACTTCATCAGGGCAGGGGAAGCCCATGTTGACTACCGGGAAGCGCTGGAAATAGCAAACAAACGCTACGGTTTCAGGATTGTCGTTTCGGACAGCGGCAGCACGCTTAACAGCATTCTGCTGGAACAGGGCCTGGTAGAGAAAATCAGCCTGCTTGTAAGCCCGGTGCTTGTCGGGAAAACGGGGGAAAAACTATTCGGAAACCTTGAGAAGAGCGGAATCGGGCTTGAACTTGTGAAAAACGAAAGGATGGAACGAAATTACCTGCACCTGCTTTACCGGGTTTTGAAGTGAAAGGTGAAGCAGAAAAAGGGAAAGTAAGGAGGAAAAGGGAAGGAGGAAAAGGGAAAGTAAGGAGGAAAAAAGAAGGAGGAAAAAAGAATTTGGAAGCTGAAACTGAGAGCTAACTGAGAGCTATAACTGCAAACTGCAAAGAAATTGGAAGCTGAAACTGAGAGCTATAACTGCAAACTGCAAAGAAATTGAAAACTGAAACTGAGAGCTATAACTGCAAACTGCAAAGAAATTGAAAACTGAAGTTGAAAACTGAAACTTCAGGATAGAGTCTTAAGAGGCAACTCCCTCGTGTACGAACTTCTGGTAAACAAACTCTGAGATTGCAAACATTGGAAGTTTTGAATATTTAATCAGCATGTGTTTTTTACCCTCAGGGATATACACCCCAATTTTTCCAGCCTCCTCAAGGGCATTATTGGCAAGGCTGTAAGTGTAAATTACACCGTCATCATGATATTCGGTCTTTTCACTCACAAAACCGGTTACAATCATATCCTCAAGAATGTCACTTAAATCCCAGGAATATGGTCCGTAATGATATTCATCGAACTGAAAAAGCTTTGGAAGCTCCAGTTCTTCCTGTCCGAGAAAAACCACCTTTTGAAGTTTGGTTATTCCTCTTATTTTTCCAAGGCAAGAGAGCAGTTCAATCAAAAACCACTTTCTTGAATCGAAGATATACTCCCCGTTCATAGTTATACGGATAAGCTATGTACGCAGGCTTTATATCATGTTCGCTTTTGTTCTGCTGCGTAGAAAAACATTACCGTATCATTGATGAATAATTAATGTAGCCGGGAACATTGCTGAATCATTAATGTAAAAGAGCTCGAAGCATAAAGCGCGAATCCATGAGGGGCATCAGGAGAGAAGAAAGTGAACCCTGCTGTCTGGCAAGTGCGCAACACGACAGGGACACCCCATCTTTTCAAATTTTTCTAGGGAAACGGCCTGGAAAAGGGTCAAAATAAACTTTTTTAAGGAAAGCTCATGGAAGATAATTATAATTCCGGAGTAACCTAATGGTAGTTACAGCCTCTGACCCATATAGGGGTCAAGATCCAGAGATAAAGCCGATATAATCTGTTTATTCCACCGGGTTTGGCGTTGTTCCGGAAGGAAATTCCAGAAAACCACCGTCATGATCATTAGTTATTAATTTTTAGAAAAAAGCGTTCAATGAAAAACTATATAATCCGGGGAGATATCAGGCGCGCAGACTCCCGGAGAAAAAAATGCCCGGGAAAGGATATTAACGGTGGAATGTGGATACGATTAAAAGATTCCTTTATATTATATGTAATAGAGAGAACGGTTTCAGAAAAACAGCATCCGAAGGATGCGGAAATGAAAAACCTGCAATCCCTTCAAAGTCTGGAAAAATATTAGGCTATGCATTTTTAATTACCGGACCCCAGTTTCGGAAATATGCATTTTTAATTACCGGACCCAAGCTTCGGGAATATGCCCATTTAATTGCCGTGCCCCGGCTTTGGGAGTGAATAGCTTGCTCGAAGCCCTGATGTACGGCGCTTTTGCCGCACTGTTTTCCGGAACCGTCCTCCCTCTTTTGTACCGCAGTAAAAACGCAAGAAAGGCCTCCTTTGGCCTGTCCTTTATTTCTTCAGCCCTGCTCCTGGGTTTTGCAGGGGCAATCCTCTACACAGGAAAAGGAGTCCTATTTCCAGCTATCAGCTTTCTTCCGGGGCTGGACTTCACACTGGGAGCAGACCGGCTCTCGGCAGGGTTTGTCCTGCTGATCGCGGCAGTCGTGCCAGGGGTCTCGATCTATTCCCTGGAATATACGGAACACGCAAAAAGCGAAGCCGGAAAAGACCTTCAGGCAGCCCTGACAAACCTCTTCATCCTTGCCATGCTGCTGGTCGTGCTTGCAGGCAACATGGTGGTTTTCCTCATATTCTGGGAGATAATGTCCCTCTCCTCCCTCCTGCTGGTGCTCCACGACTATTCCTCGGAGGAGAACAAAAAAGCAGGTTTCTTTTACTTCGTGATGACAAACCTGAGCACGGCTTTTCTTTTCCTGGGCTTCATAAGCCTTTTCAGGCTGACCGGCTCTGCCGAATTAGGCCAGCTCGGATCGGTGGAGCCCGGAACCCTGACCCTGCCCTTCCTCTGCCTCTTCACAGGCTTCGGGATCAAGGCAGGACTTGTACCCTTCCACAAGTGGCTCCCCTATGCCCACCCTGCAGCCCCTTCCGGGGTCTCGGCTCTCATGTCCGGGGTAATGTTGAAGGTTGCAGTCTACGGTTTCCTGCGCTTCCTGCTTGCAGTCCCCTCGCCGGAACTCTGGTGGGGAGTACTGGTCCTGACCGGAGGCAGCCTCTCGGCTCTTTTCGGGGTGATCTACGCCCTTAAGGAAAGCGACATAAAAAGGCTGCTTGCCTACAGCAGTATCGAAAATATCGGGATCATCTTCATCGGGATAGGGCTTTACGTCATATTCGAAGCCGAAGGACTTCCTGCCCTTGCCCTGATGAGCCTAACGGGGGCCTGTTTCCATGCTTTCAACCACGCCCTTTTCAAAAGCCTGCTCTTCCTCTGCGCAGGTTCGGTGGTCCATGCCACAGGTACCCGGAACATCGAAGCTTTCGGCGGGCTGGTAAAAAGCATGCCGGTAACCTCAGCCCTTTTCCTGATAGGCTCGGTCTCGATTGCAGCCCTGCCCCCGGCAAACGGCTTTGCAGGCGAACTCCTGCTCTACCAGGCCTTTTTCCAGGCATCGGCTCTCAACGACCCCCTGCTCACCGTGCTCCTGGTAATCGCCCTTTCGGGCTTTGCCCTGGCCGGAGCCCTGGCAGCAGCTCTTTTCGTAAAACTTTTCGGGATCACCTGCCTTGCCCTCCCTCGCTCCGAAGAGAGCCTGCTGGCTAAAGAAGTCCCTAAACTCATGCTTATAGGGGCAGCCATGCCTGCAGCCTTCTGTATCCTGGCCGGGCTCTTTTCAAAGCAGCTCCTTTCCCTTGCGGGCCTGGACGTTGAGTATCCGGACCTTCTCCTGCTCGGACTACTGCTGGGGCTCATATACGCAGCCCTCTTCCTGGCAGTCCGTGCAAAGGATAAGAGTGAAAAGGAAGAGAGACCTGCCCGGATCAGCGAGACCTGGGGCTGCGGGGCTCCCACCCTGGCTCCTTCCATGGAGTACAGCTCAGCAGGGTTTTCCGAGCCCCTGGTCATGATCTTCAAGAGCATATACAGGACCCGGATTGTGCACAGGCCGAAGTATTTCGACGGGCAGGAAAGCCTATTCAAAAACGGAAATGTGGAAATCTGCCTGCTCCGTTTCTTTGAAGAATACCTCTACATCCCCCCTGCCCGGGCTATTGACAGCATTTCAAAGCGGGTCTCCAGACTGCAAAACGGTAAGCTTGACAGCTACGTCCTCTACGCCTTCCTTGCAGTCCTTACCCTGATTCTCGCCACGGGGGTCCTTGTATGAACACATCATTCCTGCTCTTTGCCCTGTTAAACCCGGCTTTTGCCCTGCTGGCAGCCCCCCTCTACATGGCCCTGATCCGGAAGGTAAAGGCCCATGCTCAGGGGCGGAAAGGCCCCGGAATCTTCCAGGCCTACTATGACCTGAGAAAACTCATGCACAAAGAGGCAATTTATTCCCCGGTCTCTTCCGGGATAATGCGGCTTACCCCATACCTCAACCTCACGGCCCTGCTGGCCTGCTCCCTCTTCGTACCCCTGGTATTTGTGCCGGAACCGGCGGGAGGATTCGGGAACGTAATCGTCTTCCTTTATCTCCTTGCCCTGGAACGCTTCTTTACGGCCCTTTGCGGACTTGATGCGGGAAGCGCCTTCGGAGGCATGGGGAGTTCCCGGTCCATGAGCCTGGCAGCCGTGATCGAGCCTACCATGGTGGTGGCCTTTGCCGCGCTTGCCTTTGTCCTGAAGAGCCTGAACCTGCACAAGATGTTCGCCCTGACCGCAGGCTCGCTCCTCCCGGTAAGCCCGACCCTTGTCCTGGTCTCTATTTCCCTCTTCATCATCCTCATCGTGGAGACCGGGAGGCTTCCCGTGGACAACCCTGCAACTCACCTCGAACTCACCATGATAAACGAGGCCATGGTCCTGGAACAGTCCGGGAAGAACCTGGCACTCCTCGAGCTTTCCCATGCCCTCAAACAGCTCCTCCTCATGGGAGTCCTGATAAACACGATCCTTCCAGTGGGACTCAGCACGGAAGCTGACGCCGGAAAAATTGCGGTATCTGCCCTGTTCTTCCTCCTGAAAGCAGGGGCTCTTTCCGTGGTGATCGGGCTCTTTGAATCGTCCCTTGCGAAAATGCGCCTCTTCAGGCTTCCTGCCTTTTACATGATGGCGTTTTTCTTTTCAGCCCTTACCATCCTTATCGAGGTGTTCGCATGATTGACCCGCTTTATCTCGAAGGCGTAATCAAGATCCTCTTCGTCTTCGTCCTGATCAGTGCAGCCCTGATCATCTCCACCCGCAGCCTTGCTTCGGTCCTTAATACCTATACTGCCCAGTCCTTCCTGCTTGCCGCAGTTTCCTTCCTCCTCTACCTGATAGAAGGAAAAAACGAACTCCTGCTGCTGGCAGGACTGACCCTGGCAAGCAAAGTGCTCCTGATCCCCCATTTCATTAACAGGATCGAGGAGAAAATCAAAATCAGGAGAGACCTGGACTTCACCTACCTGGAACCCACGACCTCCCTCCTGCTGAGCATAGGCCTGATCCTGCTTTCCTATACCTTCCTTTCCCGGGTCTTCGGGGACCTTGCCCTCTCAAGGCTCTTCTTTTTCGGGGCTGTCATAGGGCTTTCCCTGACCCTCATGGGCATGCTTGTCATGTTCAGCCGGAAAAAGGTAATTACAAAAGCTCTCGGCTACCTCAGCATGGAAAACGGGGTCCTGATGTTAGGCATCTTTGTCACGGAACTCCCCTTCATCCTCGAAGTCCTGATTGTAATCGACCTGATAATCCTGGTCCTGCTGACCTCTATCCTGGCTGTGGGGCTGGACTCAAGCATCGAGGAATACAGGGCGAAAATAAGGAAACTGCAGATCTGGAACGGAGGTGAAGCCCTTTGATCCGCTTCTACCTGCTGGCAATGGGGGCTTTCCTTGCCCTCGGCCTCCTTCCGAAGTCTCACAGGCTCATGAACGCTCTTGCCTCAGGCAATGCCCTGCTGCACCTTGCCCTGACCTGCACAGCCCTGCTGACCCTTGACCTGCCTGTCCGGTACGGGCCGTCCCTTTATCTGGACCACCTGAACCTCTATGTGGAACTGATAACGGTCCTTGGTTTCTGCGCAGCAGCCCCCTATGCAAAAGGGTATACGGAAAGCTTGATGGAAGCAGGAGAACTTGACCCGAAGAACCTGAAACTCTTCTACCTGGCCTTCAATCTCCTGCTTGTTACAGCCACAGCAGCGCTGTTCTCGGACAACCTGGCCCTCTTCTGGATCTTTGCCGAACTTACCACGGTTTGCGCAGCCGTGCTGGTGGCGATCCTCTCGGCAAGGGAGAACATTGATGCCGGCCTGAAATACGTCTTCATAGTCTCAGGGGCCATGCTCTTTGCCTTTTTGGGGTTGATTTTCCTCTTCACCCTCTCGGCCAGGGCTCTCGGGGAAGGGACCCTTTCCTGGATAGAACTTATGGAAAACGCTTCGAGCTTTTCCCCTGCCCTCCTCCTTGCAAGCTTTGCCTTCGTCTTCATAGGCTTCGGGGCAAAGGCAGGGATAGCTCCTTTCCACACCTGGCTCCCCGACGCCTACGCAAGAGCCCCTTCTGTAAGCGCAATCCTCTCGGGGCTCATGCAGAACCTGGGGATCTACGGCATTCTCAGGACCTACGCTCTCCTCAGGGTAAGCGATTCAGCCCCCCAGGCATCCTTAATCCTTATTGCGGCAGGCCTGTTTTCAATTGCTCTTGCGGCGTTCAGCATGCTCCAGCAGAGGAACCTGAAGAGGCTGATCGCCTTTTCAAGTGTCGAGCACATGGGACTCCTGCTCATAGGGATAGGGATAGGCACCCCCCTTGCCCTTTTCTGGGCCCTCTTCTACATGCTGGTCCACGTCCTGGTAAAAGAAGCCCTGCTCTTTGCCGCAGGCATCCTGCACAGGCAGTACAGGAGCAACATGCGCGAGGACATGAGAGATGTGTTCAAACTGCAACCTCGCGCAGCCTGGACCCTGATCCTGGGGAGTGTCGCAATCATTGGCATGCCGCCTTTCCCCCTCTTCCCGGCAAAGTTTTTCATCCTGATGGAAAGCGCGGAAGTTTCCCCCTACCTGACCCTGGCAGTCCTGCTCCTGCTCATCCTGGCAGCCGCAGCCTTTTCAAACTTCCTGCTGAAAGCCTTCTCAAGGGTCACAGTGGAAGAAGAGAGCGGAAAAGAGGAGCACGGAAAAGAAACCGGATACCGGAAAAAAAGATTTCAGAAACCCTATGTTGTAAGAGCAGGGATGAGGATTCCTACAGTCTTCATGCTCGCCCTTGCCCTCCTCCTGGGCCTCTGGTTCCCGGAACCGCTCAGGGAGCTCCTTGAAGCGATAGTCCTTGAACTGGGATATGTGTAAGGGGACAGTGCGTATGGATATGAAAAAGAATAAGGATACAATGGATTTGCTTTCAGAAATTTCGGAAATGGCGGGAGAAGAGCCCGAACTGCTCAACGCCCGCGCAGACGAGGCCTATGTCCGGCTCTCCGAAGCCGGGTTTGAAAGGGCAGCCTTAGCCCTTGCGAAAAGGCAGTTCAGCCTCATCGGGCTATTCTGCGCGGAAGCCTTTGAGAAAAAAGGGGACTTTACCCTCTTTTATGCCTTCAAACAGGCAGGCAAGCCGCCTGTCCTCGTCCTTGTGCGAGAAGTCGGCAGGGAAAGGAATGTGTCTTCGATTGCGGAAAGCTTCCCTTCGGCGTCCTGGTTCGAGCGGGAAGTCAGGGACGGTTTCGGGCTGGAGTTTACGGGAGCTTTTGACACGAGAAGGCTCTTCCTGCATGAGTGCTACCCCAGCGGCTTCCACCCCCTGCTAAAAGCTTTCAAAAACGGCCCCCTGAACCTTCAGAAAACTGAAGCCGGAACATCTGAATTCGGAACAAACGAAGTAGGAGCAAACGAAGTAGGAGCAAACGAAGTAGGAGCAAACGAAGTAAGGAAGCCCGGAGGAGAATACCGGTTCAGGCAGCTGAAAGGAGAAGGCGTCTACCAGGTCCCGGTCGGGCCGGTGCATGCCGGAATCATCGAGCCCGGGCACTTCAGGTTCGGCGTGATAGGAGAGCCCATCTTCAGCCTGGAAATCCGGCTCTTTTACAAGCACAGGGGTATCGAAAAACTTGCTGAGGGTAAAAGCCCTTCCGAATGCGTTGCCCTTGCCGAAGCCGTGAGCGGGGACGAAAGCGCGGCAAATGCCGTGGGGTTCTGCACGGCCGTGGAAAGGGCCTGCGGGATTCCGGTGCCCGAAAAGGCGGAATGTCTGCGGGCCGTAATGCTGGAACTAGAAAGGGTCTACTCCCTCCTGGCCGACCTTGCGGGCATGGCCGTGGACGTTGGTTTTTCCCCGGTAGCAAGCCCCTTCTTAATCCTCAGGGAAGAAGTATTCAGGCAAAACGAGAAACTCACAGGTTCAAGGTTCCTGCGGGGAATAATGGCTCCCGGAGGGTTGAAAAAAGACATCCCGGATTCGGCTTTGAAAGAGCTGGCACCTTTCTTCGCAAAGTTTTCCCGGACTTTTGAATCGGCTTTCGAACGAGCAATGTCCTCGTCCTCCCTGATCGACAGGTTCGCAACTACAGGCGTGGTAAAAAAAGGGCTCGTCGTCCCTCTCAACCTCACAGGCCCTCTGGCAAAAGCCTCGGGCTGCCCTGCCGATACCAGGCTTGACAGGCCTTACGGGGCCTACAGGCACTTTGCTCCGGCACCTTCCGCAAGGGAAGGAGGGGATGTGCTCTCCCGTTATGAGGTAAAAGCTGACGAGATAAGGGGATCTCTGAAGCTCATCAACCGCCTCTTAGAAGAAATGCCTCAAGGCCCCGTATTTGCAGGAAATTCCCCTGAGACAGGTGAAGAAACCGGATCAGGCAGTCCCGGCAATTCCGGCTATGCCCTGGCCCTGGTCGAAGCCCCCAGAGGGCAGAACCTGCACTGGATATATCTGAAAAACGGGCTTGTCGACCGCTACAAGGTCAGGACCGCCTCCTTTTGCAACTGGCAGGCCATCGAACATGCGGTACTCGGGAACATCATCCCTGACTTTCCTGTTATCAACAAGAGCCTGAACATGTCATATGCAGGGACCGACCTTTGAACAAAAGTACCTTTGAACGCAAAGATGCCCGTGAACAAAGAGATGAACACGGAAAAAAAAATCAAGAAATGCAGTGAGGTCTGAGAATGATAAACCCGCTTTCCCTTTTCCTCCGTCCGAAGGTGACGGAGACTTTTGAATTCCGGGATGAGGAACTCGAAACCCTGGGGGCCGAAATCAAAAAAGAAATGCCAAAAGTCTTCGGACGCAGCCTGGCAATCCGCGAACTGGACTCGGGCAGCGATAACTCCACGGAAATAGAAATCTCAAACCTGGGAACCCCGTACTACGACGTAGAAAGGTTCGGAATCTCCTTTGTGGCATCCCCACGGCACGCCGACGTCCTGCTGGTAACCGGGGCAGTCACCCTGAACATGGCCGAAGCCGTGAAAAAGACCTATGAAGCTATGCCTTCCCCAAAATTCGTGGTCGCAGTAGGGGACGATGCCTGTGACGGAGGGATTTATAGAGGTTCCTACGCCGTGCTCGGCGGAGTCGACAGGATACTGCCCGTGGACATGAAAATCCCCGGAAACCCCCCTTCCCCGAAAGAAATCCTGAAAGGGCTGCTTGCGCTCCTAAAAAAAGCCTCGGAAAAATAACCTGATAAAAGATAAGATTCCTTCTCTGCCCCCGGCAAAGGGGCTTCTCCTTTTTCCCTGCAGAACCCTAATACCCTGCCCTACATCGAAACCCCTGACCCAACGGCATACTTCCAGTGTATTCAATTCCAAAAGCCGGCTTTTCCATAAATTGTACATTGACAACTAAAAAGTGCATTCAAATAACTAAAAAGTACATTCAAATAACTAAAAAGTGGATTCAAATAACTAAAAAGTGGATTCAAATAACTAAAAAGTGCATTCAAATAACTAAAAAGTGCATTCAGATAACTAAAAAGTGGATTCAAATAACTAAAAAGTGTATTCAAATAACTAAAAAATGTATTCAAATGACTGAAAAAATACATCCGGCTGATCGGGGAAAAGAGTTCAAAAAATGTGAGGATCACTTTTGGAATCTGTGCACTGGTTATCCCTATCTGATCAGCTATAAGTAAGCGGAAAAATTACTCTAAAGATATGAAATTAAACGACTTCAAACTCGAACGCTTTTTTGCAAAATACGAGTTCAGTGCTCCTTACCTTCTTTCTTCATCAGACTGCGAATCCTTTACGGCGGGGGAACTGCTGGCCCTCGAAGAAAACGCAGAGGAGGAGTTCAAAAACCTGTGGCTGGGATATACGGAGGCGCAGGGAAGCCCGGAGTTAAGGGAAGAGATCTCAAAACTGTACGAAAACATTTCCCCCGAAGAAATCCTGGTGTTTTCAGGCGCAGAGGAAGGAATCTTCGTTTTCATGAACGTTTTACTGGAAAAGGGGGACCGGATTATCGTCCAGTACCCTGCCTACCAATCGCTCTACGGGATTGCGGAAGCCCTCGGGTGCGAAGTTACGAAGTGGGAGATGAAATACGAAGACGGCTGGAAACCGGATTTCGAGTTTTTAAAAGAGAGCATCCGCAAACATAAAAACATAAAGGCAATCATTGTCAACTCCCCTCACAACCCCACAGGGTACCAGTTCTCGAAAGAGGAATTCAACGCCATTATAGAGCTTTCAGAGGAAAACGGCCTTCATGTCTTTTCCGATGAAGTTTACCGGTTCCTTGAATACGACCCGGGGGACAGGCTCCCGACAATGGCTGATGTTTACGGAAAAGGGCTGTCACTGGGAGTCATGTCCAAGACCTTCGGGCTTCCGGGGCTCCGGATCGGCTGGATTGCTACAAAGGACCGGGAACTTCTCAGGAAAATTGCGGCTTTCAAGGATTTTACAACAATCTGCAACAGTGCCCCCAGCGAATTCCTTTCCTGCCTTGCGCTCAGGAATAAGGAAGTCCTGATAGAGCGCAACCTTGGCATAATCCGGAAAAACCTGGAAGTTCTGGATGACTTCTTCAGAGAACACGAGAAACATTTCGAGTGGGTAAAGCCAAAAGCAGGGCCTATAGGGTTCCCTCAAATAAAATTTGGCAAAAACGCGGAGGAATTCTGCGTAGATGTCGTGGAGAGGCAGGGAGTAATGCTGCTTCCAGGGACTGTTTATGATTTTGGGAAGCGGAACTTCAGGCTGGGGTTCGGCAGGAAAAACATGCCAGAAGCGCTGGAAAAATTGGAGGAGTACATAAAGAAAAATTTATAAATAAAGACCCATATTTATCGAGTGTCCCGGACCAGGGCGTCCGGAGGCCTTTCATGTCAAGAAATTCACTTTCAATTCAGGAAACAGAAACCCTGGGCTACTACGATTTCATGAGCTACCTCGAGGTGCCCTACTTCCACGTAGGTGGCCTCGTTTCCACGGAAAAACTGGCGGAACTTTGCCGGCTTGACAGGAATAAAAAGGTGCTGATGGTAGGGTGCGGAACGGGTTTTTCTGCCTGTTACCTCGCAAAGAAAGTCGGCTGTTTCGTGGTGGGAGTCGATATAGCAGAGCTTTCCATCGAGAAGGCAAAGGAAAGGGCAAAAAAGAAAGGTGTGGAGGGGATAACGGATTTCCGGATAGGAGACGCCTACGCCCTGCCCTTTGAAGCCGGAACTTTCGATGCCATAATTACCGAGTTTGTCTCCCAGTTCCTTGACCGGGGCAGGGCTTTCAGGGAATTTGTCCGGGTTTTGAAGCCCGGAGGCTCCCTGGGAATTAATGAAATGTACAGGGAAACGGAAATCCCCCCGAAACCTGCAGAAAAGCTAACGCATGCAGAGGACATTTTCGCCGAGATCACCGGACTTCCCTTTACTCTCCCGACCCCTGAAGAATGGGAAAAGGAGCTAGAAGAAGCAGGGCTGGAGGACGTCCAGGTAAGGAAATGCAAGCCCACGGCAAGCCTGGAAGAGGCAAAGAAGCTTATCAGGACAATGGGCGGGCTCCTGGAGTTTGCCCGGTACTTTTCCAGCGTCGCAGTGAAAATGATAAAGTACACGCTGATCAGCAAAAAGATCAGGCACCGGTTCAGGCGGCTCGGGGAAGGAAAAAAGATCCTGCTAAGGAAAAAGTCAACCTCAAGGTATGTGGGCTATGTGCTTGCTACAGGAACAAAGCCCAAAAAGTAACTGGAAGGAAAACTGTAAAGTAAAGAGTAAAGTAAAGATATGAAGTAAAGATATAAAGTAAAAATATGAAGTAAATTGAAAATTATGGATAAGGGCAAAACCCCGAAGTTAATTGTTGATAAACCCGAAGATAATTGCTGACAAAACCGGCTCAATTAAAAAAAAGGAAGTAAAGTAAAGTAAAGTAAAGAAAGGAAAAAGGAACAGGAAATTGTCCGGGACTGTGAAATAATAAATGTTTTTTGGAAAAGGATATAAACAATCAATTGGAAAACTTAGAGCAATAATTCCTCAAGAAGTTACCGGTGGGGCTTTCAGGAAAATGAAACCGGGACTTCAAATTAGGCAAAACGGGTTTTGGGAAAAATGAAGGGAAATTACCTCCGGCGTATTCACGAGGTTCCCGGGGAGGTAGACTTGCATGAAGATTTCACTTATTGATCTGGCATTTCTTTCGGAAAAAAGAACTAATGTACTGCGCCTGCTGGAAGAGGGGCCAAAAACCAGTGACGAGATAAAAAAAGACCTGAACGTCAGCTCTACGTCAATTATGCCCCAGATAAAGAAATTAAAAGAAGGCCACATGATCACTCAGGAAAACGACAGGTACCAGCTCTCGGAAATGGGGGAAATAGTCGTCGAAAAGATGGAACCCCTCTTAAATACCGTGAGGGTTTTCGAAGAAAATTACGATTACTGGGTAAACCACGACCTGAGCGCAATTCCTGAGGACCTTCTTAACAGGATCGAGGAACTGGGAAACTATTTCCTGCTCGAACCCGACCTTAACAGGCTCTTTGAAGTGCCTGAAGACTTTAAGAAAAACCTCCTGGAATCCAGACGTGTCATGATATTTCTTTCTTATTTCCACCCCCTTTATCTTAACCTGTATTCCGAACTGGCACGAAAAGGGGCGGAAATGTACCTCATCCTGACCGAACCGGTCTTTGAAAGAATGAAAAAAGACTACACAGAAAACCTCCAGGAACTTCTGAATTCCAAAAATATGGAAATTTACATTTGCGACAAGAAAATAACCCTGAAAAACGTTGTAACAGACCGTTTCTGTTCACTGGTACTCTTTGACAGAAAGGGGAAATTCGACCACCAGCGCCTGATGAGCTTTGACGAAAGTGCACTGGAATGGTGTGAAGAACTCTTCACTCATTACAAGGATATGTCAATGCCCCTTGAAAAGATCTGAAGAAGTGTCGAAAATCGAAATTCCCTTGATTTTCGATATGATATCAACCGGACCTCCGGATTTGTTATAACCGGAGTCTACAGATTTTTGAGTTCCGATTTGATATCGATCGGAGTTCACCGTTTTTTGGTTTATGATTTGCTGGCAAACGAAGTCTACGGATTTTTGATAGTTTTATATGCTTAAATGAAGTCTACATTTTTAGTTTCTGATGTGCTTAAACCGAAATATACCGATTTTTGAGTTCCGATTTTCTATCTACCGGATTCAACCGGTTTTTAATTCGAACGGATTTTATCACCTGTTTAACCCCTCGGAACAGGGACATCAATACCTGGCATTTCCCACAAGAGATACGGGGAATCCTGTCCTCAATCACTGAGATATTTGTCAATAAGGGCTCTGAACTTGTTTATATCAATAGGCTTTGAGATGTAATCAACGCATCCCTTTTCGATGAAGTGTTCCTCACTTCCTTTCATTGCATGGGCTGTTACCGCAATCACCGGGATGTCAGCGGTGTCAGGGTTCTGCTTTATCCGTTCAAGCACCTCGAGCCCGTCCATTTTCGGAAGCTGCATGTCCAGGAGAATGATGTCGAATTTGTTCTCATCGAGGCACTCAAGGGCCCTTATCCCATCCTCCGCTCCTGTTACGCTGTGCCCGTAGAATTCCAGCAGATCAAGTATCAATTCCATATTCATGGGGTTGTCTTCAACAATCAGAATCTTTTTCATCTTTATGCCTCTTAAGCATAGTTAGTTGTTTTATCCTGTTAATTAACTCTTTTCTTCCGAAAGTGCCTTTCTTCATGATAGAGAGTAAATGGTCCTGCATTTCATTGTTCAATTCTTCAATATTCTTTTCATCAAATTCCCCTGCAGTGCAGACAATCAGGGGGATATCCCTGGTCCCCGGGTCGGCCCTGAGGTGGGAAATTACGTCAAAACCATTCACATCCGACATCATGAGGTCGAGAATGAGGATGTCGGGCCTGTCCGAGAAGAGCCTGTCAAGACCCTCCCTCCCGCCGTAAGCTTTCAAGACCTCAAAACCTTCGGGCTCGATCATCGAGTTCAGCAGTTCCACGGCATTTTCGTCATCATCAACGATAAGGACCTTCAGAGTTTCGAATTTAAACTTCTGCCTGATTTCTTCCAGGGAAGTAAGGAGTTCAACCTTTTTAATGGGTTTTGTAAAGGAATACAGAGCCCCAAGAGCAATTCCAAGTTCATTTTTATCGGCCATGGAGATGATAAGTACCGGGATCCGAGCCGTTTCGGGGTCATTTTTCAGCTGTTTCAGGACGAGCCAGCCATTGGTATCGGGGAGGAAGACGTCAAGGGTTATAACATCGGGTTTCAGTTTCTTTGCAACCGGCAAAACGTCTCTTCCCAGATACACCGGAGCCACGCTGTAGCCGGCGTCTCCCAGGACAAGGGAAAGGAGTTCATTTGAATTATTGTCATCGTCAACAACCAGGACGAGTTCCCCTCCATCTCCGCTTTCGGGAAAGATTATTTCAGGAGGTTTAACAGCATGCCCGGAAGTTTCCACGGATTTTTTCACCGAAAGGGCGGCTTTCTTATTCATTTCAAACTCCAGGAGCACTTCCTCGAGTTCAGGGTTCCCGGCCTTCCTGATTTCCCCTGGCTTTTTGAGCGGGATTGAGAAAGTAAAAGCACTCCCTTTATGGAATTCACTTTCAACCCGGATTACCCCCCGGTGCAATTCTACGATTTTCTTTACGAGAGCAAGGCCGAGCCCGGTCCCACAGTACTGTCTGGAAGCAGAAGCGTCGATCTGGGTAAAAGGCTGGAAGAGTTTTTCCTGGTCTTCGCCAGAAATACCTATCCCGGTATCCGTAACCGAAATAAGGGCATAATCTCCCGTTTTTTTGCCGTAGACGGAAACTTTTCCCCCATCGGGAGTGAACTTGATTGCATTGCTCACGAGGTTATAGAGAATCTGGATCAGACGGTTCCGGTCAGCTTCAAGGTTGCTAAAGCCGGGTTCTATGGTGAAGGTCATATCAAGGGACCTGGACAGGGCAAAGGGATTGAGCACGGTCCTGACATCCTCGAACACGGCGGCAAGGGAAAATTCACTGTAATGCAGCTCCATTTTCCCTGCCTCGACCTTTGAAAGGTCAAGAATATCATTGATCAGTTCAAGCAGGTTTCTTCCGCTGCGTGAGATATTGTTTATGTACTTCAACTGCCTTTCGTTGAGTTCCCCGAAGACCCTCTCGAGCAGGATATCCGAGAAGCCTATGATAGAATTAAGAGGGGTCCGCAGTTCATGGCTCATGTTTGCCAGGAACTCGCTCTTGGCCCGGCTGGAATCCTCAGCCTCTAGCTTTGCGCTGAGCAACCTTTCTTCCGAAAGCTTGTGGGCGGTGATGTCAAGCCCTGTTTGCAGGACACCCGTAAGCCTGCCTTCTTCATCTTTTATCGGATTGGCACGGACCATCCAGACCTTTCCGTCAGGGGTGCTTATCTCCCCAACTTCTTCCTTCCCGGAATTGAGCGCCAGCCACACGGGAGAGCCGGACCTGCCACTTTCACAAAGCAAACAGACTTTCTCAAATTTTTGCCCCACGAGATCCTTAAGTTTCATCCCCAGATAGTCCAGGGAAGCTTTGTTCGCCCAGACAACCCTGCATTCGGGGTCCATAAAAACAAGTAATTCACTTAAAGAGTTCAAAATTACCTTTTTTTCGTGTTCCTGAACCTCAAGGTCTTCGGAGGCTGCACTCAAACTTTCAAGCATCCCGTTTATCCCGCAAGCAAGCCTCGAAAGTTCATCATCCCCTTCTACCGAAAGCCTCTCTGCGTAATCCCTTTCCTTTCCGACTTTATCAACAAAACCGTCAATCTCAACGATACGGGAAACAAACTCCCGGTCCATCAAAAGCTTACAGCCTCCGCCCACCAGTAGGCCCGCAAATAGGAGAAAAAGCACAATGTAGCGGAGGGACTTTTGCCCCTCGGCGTAGATACTCCTGTCCATGTCCGCCCGAACCATAACCCCAGGTTCGCCTGTGATGTCATTTAGCACGAAGTATCCGACTACCTTCCCATCTATTATCGTGTTCATGCAGGTCTGCCCATCACTTTCAAAAAAAGCTTCCTGGAAATTGGCAGGCACACTATCAAGCCTGTAGAGCATCAGAGGGTTACCGGTAATTTTTTGGACGGACTCAACAAAACCCACATCCAGGTCCCTGCCTATGATGAGAGTCCCCAGGATTTCTTCATCTCCCGAACTCCCGGAGATGGGACGGCAGGAGATGATCACAGGCCCGTTTTCGAGCATAAGCAAACCGCTGACATTATCGGTGGAAGCCGGGCAAAGGAGAGATCCGTCATTTATTTTACTCTGGAGTTCGGGAGGCGCAAGACCACCAATCAAGCGCTCGGAATCCAAAAAATAGGAGTAAAGTACATCCCCTGAAGCGTTAACAAAAAAGATGAGGTCATATCCACCTAAAGAAAAAATATCGTCGGGCAGGGTTTCACTAATATTCCCGGGGTAGGAACTCTGCATAAAAGCCCGGACCTCGGCCCTGGAAGAAAAGGCAACGTTAGCCTCGTCGAGTTCGAGTATCTGTGAATCAATAACGTTTTTTGCATTTTCCATGTTATCAATCGCTTCCCGTGCCTCCAGGTCGGAAAAACTGGAGTCAAGGATACTCTGGGAGGCGAAAATAACAACTGAAATCAATAAAGCAAAAATCACGTAGATAATAACCAGTACCTTTTTGCTAACATTCATAATATAAACTCTGAAGGTGGGTGCATGGCCGAATATATCATACAAAGGGAATTGAAGATTTAATACGGCGGAAGTTGAATATTTTATGAAGAGAGGCTTTTTTACACAAGAGAATTGAGAGCATTTATACGGAGGGAATTGACCACCTGTATAAAGGAGATATGAGAATTCTAATTGAGATGTGATAATTCTAATTTGAAATCAATATAAATATTTTTTGTGTATTACATAGTATAAAAAATTATTTGATTACTGGCGTTAATGGCCCTGTTAAACTCTTTTTTCTTATAAACACAATTAAAAAAAATATATACATTTATGAAAGAAAAAAAGGGAATGAGTAGAAAATAATTTAAAACTAGAGGAGCTCACCACCTGAACGAGCGAGAGACCCAGCCCACGTTCTTTCTGAGAGCATACTTCCTGAGTTCGTCAACTGCAAGAAGGAAGAGGGCAAAGGGGAGAGCGAGCAGCAGGTATTTGAGGTCAATGGGAGAGGTATTGAAAATCAGGTGGGCAAGGGGGCTCCAGATAATAAAGGAAAGGATAAGAAGCTCACTCACAATACCTGCCAGGACATACCGGTTTTTGAAAAGACCTTTGGTGAAGACCGACTGTAACCGGGTCCTGGATGTAAAGACGTTTGCAATCTGGCAGATAATCACCGCCGAAAAAAAAGCCGTAATCGACTGCATATAGAGAGGATTGTTGTTTGCAAGCTGCTCCCCGTAACTCCAGCCCCCACCGGAAAGTACGGCAAAGTAGCAGAAAAAACCGGCAGCTGCCTCTATCGGCCCTTTTATCCCGTAGGAAGTAAAGAGCACCTGGGAAGTAAGCAGTTTTTCATCCCTGGACCTGGGAGGGCGCCTCATAATATCCCCTTCTCCCCTTTCCACCCCCAGGGCAAGGGCAGGCAGGATATCAGTTCCCAGGTCAATTGCCAGGATGAGTTGCACGTTCATAGGGAGAGGCAGGGTAAAGAGGACGAAGGCGATAAAAGGCAGGATTTCGGGGATATTGCTGGTAAGGATGTAAGCAATAAACTTTTTTATATTATCAAAGACGGTCCTGCCCTCTTCCACGGCATTCACAATGGTGGCAAAGTTGTCGTCCAGAAGTACCATGTCCGCAGCTTCCCGGGAAACATCAGTGCCGCTGCCCATGGCAACCCCCATATCCGCATTCTTGATTGCGGGGGCATCGTTGACACCGTCCCCGGTCATGGTGACGATTTCCCCTTCGGCCTGGAAGAGTTGCACGATTTTCAGTTTCTGTACGGGAGAGGTCCGAGCAAAGACTATACTCTTCTTTTTCAACCGCTCCGCAAGTTCTTCTCTGGAAAGAGCTTTCAGTTCGTCCCCCGTGATTATTTCCAGGGCTTCGGAATCCGCAAGCCCCACACCCCTGGCAATGGACTCTGCCGTTACGGGATGATCCCCTGTAATCATGACTACCTTGATCCCTGCAGCATGGCACTTTGCAATAGCTCCTTTTGCTTCGGGGCGCGGGGGGTCCACAATCCCGATGAAACCCAGGAAAACGAAACCTTCAGTGTACTCTTCCGGCTTTTCCGCTTCCCTGTAAGCAAGGGCTATCACCCGCTCTCCCCTCTCCGCCATTCTCAGGTGCCGGTCCAGCAGTTCTTCTTTCTCCCTTCTGCTAAGTTCCCGCACCCCTCCGGCCTCAATTAAGGAATCACACATCTCAACCACAATTTCCGGAGCCCCTTTGAGGTAGGATTCAAGCCCGCCTTCGGGAGTACGGCAGAGGACTTCCATCCGCTTGGTGAGAGAATCAAACGGGAATTCCTCCAGCCGGGGATAATTAACATTGAGTTCCTTCAGGTCCGTAAAGCCGTTTGCAAAGACCAGGAGGGCTCCTTCGGTGGGGTCCCCCGTGTATCCAGGGGCCCTTTCCGAAAACCTCGCATTGTTACAGAGCCCGGCGACCCGCAGGAAAACAGGAGGAATCTTTGCGGGGTCCCAGCCCGGACCCGGCAGCCCCTCGCCGGAAATCACCTCTCCTCCGGCAGGCATTTCTCCGGTGTTCACACCTGATTCCTGCCCTGCCGCTTCCCCTGCGGAACCTTCAGGCTCTTCAGGGTCCACATCTTCATACCCGATGATGAGGGAGTGGACAGCCATTTTGTTCTGGGTCAGGGTCCCGGTCTTATCCGTACAGATAACCGTGGTCGAACCCAGGGTTTCCACGGACTCGAGCTGTTTTATCAGGGCTTTTCTGTCGGCCATCCGGCGAGAGGCAAGGCTCAGGGCAAGGGTAACTGTTGGCAGGAGCCCTTCAGGTACATTGGCGACGATGATCCCGATGGCAAAAATAAGGCTCGCAAGGAAGATGTCCTGGAGGAAAAAGGCAAGCAGAAAAAAGGTTACCCCGAGGAAAATCGCTATTGAGGAAATTACCTTTATGAAATGGTTGAGTTCCTTCCGGATAGGAGTGTCCACGGCAGAAGTCTGTTCGGTCAGGGTAGCCAGGTTCCCGATTTGGGTGTGTGCTCCCGTCCCGAACACGATAGCTTTTCCGTTTCCGCTCTGCACCAGGGTCCCGGAAAAAACCATGTTCCTGCACTCCAGCATTTCCTGATGGGTGCAATTAAGAGAACGCAACTGCGGTTCGGCTTCCCCGGTGAGAGCGGAATTGTCTACTTTCAGGGAATTGGCCTCTATCAAACGCCCGTCTGCCGGGACCTTGTCCCCTTCCTCAAGAAGGATCACATCCCCGACAACCAGTTCCGAAGCCAGGACGTCAAGGACCATCCCGTCCCTTAAAACCCTTGCATGGGGCGGGATAAGCTGCCGGAAGCTTTCCATGGTCTTTTCGGCCTGGTACTCCTGGATAAAAGTAAAGGTCCCGTTCAGGACCACGACCCCCCCGAGAGCTACCCCTATATATAGATTCCCCTGCCCGGGGTCCAGGTACTCGGCTAAGAAAGAGAGAAGGGCTCCTATGGCCAGAAGGATAGAAAAGAAATTCCGGAATTGTCGGAAGTATTTTCGGGCTATGCCTTCTTTCCCCGTATTTTCCAGGACGTTGGGGCCGCAGTCCCGCAAGCGGCGGCCAGCCTCCCGCCCCATGAGCCCGTTTTCATCCGTCCCAAAACACTTCAGGAATTCCGGAAGGGGAATCCTGTGTTCGTCGCCCCGGGGAGAGCACAAAGCTTCCCTGTCTTCAGCCGCTGCCTACTCCATTGTACCCCCTATATTCAATGCCGCACAGACATATAAGCTTGACACTTCGAAAAGAAGCGGGGGCGGGAGCTTGAAATGCCCGGGTTATCGAGTCAAAAATTTTCACCGCATTTATCAGAAACAGGGTAAAAAAAAATTCCCGTCAATTATGTTTTATAACTTGCTAACGAAAAATAATCTCTACTCAATGCGAAAATAGAGGGTTGAGAATTAATTTTACGCTCAGGTTCTCGGCCCTGTGCAAGCGAACATGAAAAGGAGTGACAAAAGGCTTTGTCAGGCTCCTTTTCTCCTACATATATCCTATGGTTTTTAATGATGTTTGAGGACTCAGGAGTTTAAAGGCCCTGAGTATGAAACATTTTGGATTGAAAAGGTCTATATAATATCGTAAAGTAGAAAATAAAACTGCAAATATAATTAAAATAAATGTAATAAGAAATAAATAAAAAAGGTATGACCGATTATGAGCGAATTTACACTTAAAACGAGACTGTTAGCCGCCCTGAAAGGCGAAGAAGTTGACAAGGTACCTGTTTGTTCTGTTACCCAGACCGGAATCGTAGAACTCATGGACGTCGTCGGAGCACCCTGGCCGGAGTCCCACACCGATGCCGAACTTATGGCAAAGCTGGCCCTCGCAAACCATGAACTCAGCGGACTCGAAGCTGTCAGGGTTCCCTACTGCCTGACCGTCCTTGTCGAAGCCATGGGCTGTGAAATCAACATGGGTACCAAGAACAGACAACCCTCTGTCACCGGACACCCCTACCCCAAGAGCCTGGACGATGCAGCAATTCCCGAAGACCTCCTGCAGAGAGGAAGGATTCCGGCAGTGCTCGAAGCCATCAAGATCATCAGGGAAAAGGTCGGCCCCGACGTACCCATCATCGGCGGTATGGAAGGCCCAATCACCGTTGCCTCCGACCTGGCAAGTGTAAAGTCCTTCATGAAATGGTCCATCAAGAAACCTGAACTCTTCGAACAGGTTCTGGACCTCGCAACCGAAGCATCTGTCATCTACGCAAACGCAATGGTCGAAGCAGGCGCAGACGTCATCTCCGTTGCAGACCCCGTCGCTTCCCCTGACCTTATGAGCCCGGACTCCTTCAAGCAGTACCTCCAGTCAAGGCTGCAGAAGTTCTCCTCTGAAGTGAACTCCGTAACCATCCTCCACATCTGCGGGAACGTAAACCCTGTCATCGACTACATGGCAGACTGCGGCTTTGAAGGACTCAGCGTCGAAGAAAAGATCGGTGACGTGAAGAAGGCAAAGGAAGTCATCGGAGACAGGGCAAGGCTCGTCGGAAACATCTCCAGTCCTTTCACCCTCCTGCCCGGACCTGTTGACAAGATCATTACCGAAGGCAAACAGGCCATTGCAGATGGCATTGATGTGCTCGCCCCAGGCTGTGGTATTGCACCCATGACCCCGCTCGAGAACGTCAAGGCCCTTGTAGCAGCAAGAAACGAGTACTACGCATAAAACAGCAAAACCATTTTCTTTTATTTTTTTGCGGACAGGTTCCGGGGCAAAATTCAGGCTTCAGGAACCATTGTCCGGATTTTTTTGTTTTTTATTGGATGTTGGGAAGGACAAAATATCCGGAATTAGGGCACCCTAAATTACAGCATTCAAAGGCTTACCACTAAGGTAAACAACTCAAAAAATAACTCACAAAGGGAAATTCATTCATAAATTCATTCATAATTACACTTACTCAAATTTATAAAAAATTCATGAATGCTTGAGGCGCATTCACCAGATATTGTCTCAGATTTTTTCAGGAGGAGGTTAAAATATGAGAACAGGCGTTGCAATCGACCTTGGAACCAGTGGTTTCAGGGCACAGAAAATTGATCTGGAAAGTGAAACGATTCAAAAAACCGTCATAACCCTGCGAAACCCCCTGCCGGGCGCAAACGTGATGGACCACCTGGATTTTGCAATCCACTACGGACAGGACAAAGCCCACGGTCTCTCGGTAACCGCGGTCAAGCACATCCTTGAGGAACTGGAAGTAAAGCCTGAAGAGCTGGAAAAATTCTCAATCTGTGGAAACCCGATCCAGCTATCCATCTTCCAGGAGATTCCCATCGAAGACCTGGCATATGCAGGAGAGCGCAAGAAACAGAAATACCACATTGAAGAACAAAACCGGGACGCCCGTATAATTCCTCTGTCCGAAATCGAAGGCTTCGAGGAATTCGAGAACTGCAAGCTCTACGTCCCCCCTGCAATCAAGCACGAGGTCGGAGCCGATGCTCTTGCCCTCATCGAGAAATCAGGAATGCTTGGGAGCGACGAAATCGCAATCGCAACCGACTACGGGACAAACGCCGAAATGGCCCTGAAAGCAAACGGGGTCATCTACACGGGATCGGCAGCCGCGGGTCCCGCCCTCGAGGGTCAGGAAATAGAGTTCGGGTCCATTGCATCTCCCCACACAATCTCTGATGTTGAGTTCGAAGGGGAAAATCTCCGCTGCTATGTCCTGGATAAAGAGATGAGCCCCGTAAAAGGAGACCTTGTCAACCCGAAGACCGGGGATGTGGTGGAAAAAGGTGATGCAAAGGCAAAGGGCATCACGGGAACGGGAGTCATTGCCCTCATAGAAGCGGGGATGCGGAACAAGCTGATAACACTCCCAAAGATCCTGACCCCGGACAGCGTCATCCACCTCCAGGACGGGATCAAGTTCACAGAAAAAGACCTGATCGAAGCCGGAAGAGCTATCGGGGCAATCAGGGCAGGCCACATAACCCTCTGTGCCGAAGCCGGTATCGAGATGGAAGACCTGAAAATCGCCCACATGTCCGGAGCTGCCGGGACATACATGGACGCCGCAAAGGCCCACCAGGTGGGAATGATCCCCTATAATGCAGGTTATGTCTCCCAGATCGGAAACACTTCCCTGACCGTGGCCCGGGAGATCCTGATCTCGGAAGACAGGCTCTGGGAACTGCAGAAAATTGCAAAGGAGATCGTCGGGACCCACGTGATGTTTGCAACTTCGGAAGCTTTCAAGGAAAGCTACATGCTGGAACTTGCCTACTGGAACGAAGGCATGATGTTCAAAATGCATAAGAAGTTCCTGAAAAAGAAAAAACTCCCCATGCTTGACGAACCTTCCTCCATTCTGAAAATTGACCGCCAGGTCGAAAGGGATATCCCGGAACTGGGAGAAGAAGGCCTGCACGTGCTCGATAAAGTCGGGACCTACCTTACCATGGTCATTGAGGGCTGTGAAGGCTGCCACGAATGCGTAAAGGTCTGCCCGAACGGGGCCCTCAGGGTTGACAACGGCGGGACAGTAAGGATAAGGACCGACCTTTGCGATGGAGCAAACTGTCAGCGCTGTCTCCATGCCTGCCCCGAAGACAGGTTCAAGTGGGAAAACCTGACAGTGGCAGGGAATTGAGAAAAAGCTAAGAAAAGCTTATTGGAATTGAAAGGTAAGTAACGAGCAGTAAAACGGAAGCAAATGGAGGAGAAAAAAATGCAGGTTATTGTGGTGGGAGGGTTCCTGGGAAGCGGGAAGACTACCACCATTATCAATATGGGCAAATACCTCGCAGACAAGGGGAAAAAAGTCGCCATTATCGTAAATGAGATCGGAGAGATCGGAATTGATGGGGATGTAATCGACAGGTTCGGATTCGACTCTAAGGAAATCACAAACGGATGCATCTGCTGCACCCTTAAAGTGAGCATGAAGACAACCGTGACCCTTCTTGCAAAAGAATACAAGCCCGATATACTCCTGGTAGAACCCACGGGAATCGCTTTCCCCCATGTAATTAAAGAAGATATCGAACTTATGAACCTGGGAGAAAGCGTAACAGTTGCCCCCCTTGTCACTCTGATTGACGGGAGCCGCTTCAAGCATATGATGAAGGAAGTAAAAAACTTCTCCATGCGGCAGATAATTGATGCAGAGATTCTCGGGATCAACAAAGTGGACCTTATAGAGCCTATAAGGGTCCCAATCCTTGAAGCTTCGGTCCAGCAGCTGAACCCCAAAGCAAAGGTAATCCAGTTATCCGGAAAAGCAATGGACGAGAGGTTCGAGAGCCTGATGCAAATGCTGCTCCCCGAATTCGCCGGGGAAAAGCCTAGGGAGATCGAAAAACCTCAGGAAGAGGAAAAAACCCCCGCAGAAAAAGTTCCTGCAAAAGAAGCAACCAAAGCCTCTGCAGCTCCCGGAGAAACCGAAAGTTCCATCGAAGCTTCGGGCGTCGGGAGCTATGCTGTGGAATTTGCGGTAGAAAAGCAGGACATTAACAGGGAAGTATCCAGAGAAATCACCACCGAGCTGATGGAAAGGATCAAAACAAAAGTCCTTGATCTCAACCCCGAGTTCATAGGGCACATCAAGCTCTTCCTGGACAACGGCACGGAAACCGTAAAACAGAGCGTAACCATCTACTCCGAAGAACCCCAGGAAGATATAGTAAACTCAAAACCCGACGCAAAACCCTCCTTGAAAGTCCTCTCCGCGGTATCAAACGTTAAGACAGAAAAACTCTTCGATGCCGTGAACAGTTCAGTGCAGGAAATTTTCGAGAAAAAGGAAATCAGCATCCACAAAATAGAGTATGCCCACGAACACGGGCATAACCATGGTGAGCATGAACATCATGAACATGAACATCATGAACATGAACATCATGAACATGAACATCATGAACATTAATTAATTAGAGCGTGAAAAACGCAGACAAAACGCCGGGACGCTCGCCGGGTGTTGAGAAAAAAGGATCCGGGAACTTATGGATTCGGACACAGGCCACCAGGACCAGAAAACCCCCATTTATAACGCAGATTCCCGGTGGTCCTGCTTTTTTCATTTACTTTTTCAATTGATCTTCTCGGAGTGTTCTATGTAATACTGGGCCAGTTCGTTACACCATTCGATGGCACTGGGAGTGAAACTCATGATTTTTCTGTGATCGAACTCCCCGTCCTTTCCAAAAAGTTTCAGCATCATGAAATCGTCCGTAACCATGAAAGATGAGAGTTTTACATCCCCCGAATAGATGTAAAGGGAAACCTTGTTTTCAAGCAAAATGTTATATTGATCCACGAAATCATTTTCCAACCTGTTATAGACCTTTTTGTCAAGGATCAAATGCACCTCAGCCCCATTCTCTGCGCAGGTTGCCTGGATTGAAGGACAATCAGGGCAGAAGAAAGAATAAAAGGACTTGAGAGTCTTTGATTTGTATACGCTGCCAAGCAGATCCTTTGGAAACTCGAAGAGATGATCCAGATCGGGTTCTTCCAGAGTGCACTTCCCTAACATATCCATCTTCTTAACCAGATGCCCTGGGATTGGGGTTCTGTCATGTTTTGACCAGTAATCCTTGTTTCCATCAAAGACATCCAGAAGAGAGGTAAGAGGGAGCATCTTTTCAACTATCACTTCCCCCATATCCGAGAGTTCGTAGATGTTTCCTCTCTGCTCGATAATGTCCATATCCTTCAATTTTTTAATCTGGGGCATTACCGCACAGGCCTTAACATTGAGGGTGTCTTTTATTTCATCAATATCCTTTGGCCCGCTTGCTAACATTATCAGGATATTTTTTCTTTTTTCAGAAAAAAAAATCAAATCAATCAGGGAACTCATATATATATTAGCCTCCAACCATATACTGTTTTATTTCAGGTAGCTACTTTCAGGAATAAATCCCCAATCCTGTATAGCCCACGAGATTGAAATCCCAGATTTTACGAAGACCTGCAAAGTGTCACATAGTAGTCCACTGTTTAAATTATAACTATTGACCCGTTTCTGCAATACCAGCGTAAATCTGGATTGAACATTAATTTTTTATAAAATGGGAGAGAACTTCCAAACAACGTACAAGAGAGTATATTGTGAGTATAATATTTAAATCTTGATCATAAAGACCATATCAAAGACTACTGATATAATATTTAAACCACTATGGGAAGAATAAAATCAAAAATTATAAAAACGATCGATGATATATTGAACCGCCATTTTTAACAAGCAGAGTTTGACACTCCTGAGACCGTATTCGATTAGCCCCAGGAGTTTACGCAGGTACAGAATAAAAAAGGTCCCGCACTTAAGCTCCTGGAGAGAAACTTCAATCAATACACTCATTTTTTCAATGCCCTCATTTTTTCAATGCCCTCATTTTTTCAATGTACCCTGTTTTTCGAAAAACTAACCTTTTTGAAAGAATCGTTTATTTTTGGAAAAACTATTTTTTAGCTATCCCATCGGAAATCACCCGGCTGCCAAAAAGCATTGCACACATGAACATGGAAGGAAAAGAAAAATTCCCCAGGGTGCAAGAAAGGCAGATATGACAAAAAACAGGCAGGACTAAAATTAAAAGAAAAGTATTTTTTTTAAAGAGGGGAAATATTAGCGTATTTATAAAAAGGGAGGTCGGTTAAGCTATATATTTTAGGAAATATCCTTTGATATGGAATAGTCATTCACCTGAATGGGAGTTTAGATACAAGGCTCCAGGCTTAAGAAAAGCTTCCGGATCCTGCGAAGCAGGACAAGGAAAAACGAATTTTATCAGGGGATGATTATTTTGTGGATTTAAGGAGTATATTAGTGGATTTAGGGATTTGACGGGCTGTGGAACCCGTTAAAGGATCTAAATGCAGTAAAAAATCAAGGATTAAGATCCGGAAAAACAGGCAGACAACTGGCTGTTTGGATCCTTCACAAAAAAAGGAGATTTTCAATGGCAAAAGAAGACATTCTGAACGCTTTAGCGGATGCTGTAGTTGAAGGCGACGACGACATTGCAGAAGAATTTGCACAAAAAGCCCTTGATGAAGAAGTCGATGCATACGAAGCAATTGTCGACGGGCTTGCAAAGGGTATGAAGATCATCAGTGACATGTACGAGAGGGGGGAAGCATTCGTGCCAAGCCTTCTGCTCGCAGCTGACGCAATGTATGCAGGAATGGACATCCTCACTCCCTACATCAACGCAGACACAAGCGCTGAGCCCAAGAACGTGATCATCGGCACCGTCGAAGGAGACGTGCACGACATAGGGAAAAACCTTGTCAAGACCATGATGACCGCAGCAGGTTTCAACATGATCGACCTCGGCTGCGACGTGCCTCTTGACAAGTTCGCAGAAGTCGCAAAGGAAAACAAGGCAACCGGCATCTCCATGAGCACACTCATGACCACCACTATGGGCGGCATGGAAACGGTTATCGAGCAGCTTCAGGAAGAAGGTATCAGGGACTCCCTCGTAGTTATGGTAGGCGGTGCCCCGATCTCCGAGGACTTTGCAAACTCCGTTGGTGCAGACGGCACAGCCCTTGACGCCAGCACAGCAGTCGAAACCATGACTTCCCTTGCAAGCGCACTTCCTGCAGATTCCTGGAGCGATTCCTCAATCGCAGAAAGCAAGATGAAGTACAAAGAAGTCCTTGCCCAGAAAGGAACCAGGGAAGAAATAGACATTGGCAGCATCACTGCTGAGAAGATCATCGAAGAACACGACACCGTCATCCCCAAGTTCAACGAGACAATTACCAAGAAAGAAAGGTTCGTTGCAGCCTTCCAGGACAAGAAGGTTGACAGGCTTCCGGTCGCCCCTCTCGTCTGTGGCCTTTCAAGGAAGTTCGTACCCTGTTCCTACGCAGACTACACCACAAACGCAGAAAAGTTTGCAGACAGTGTAGCCGCAGGTACCAAGTACTTCCATATTGACAACTTCGTCGGCCTGACCGACCTCTGTATAGCCGCAAAGGACTTTGGTGCGGAAGTCAGGTTCCCTGAAGAGGACACCCCTGCAGCAACCGGCCACCTTGAAGACTACGAAAGCATGGAAGTCCCCGAAATCAAGGAAGGAACCCGTGGATACAACCTGGTCCAGGGCAACAAGCTTGCAACGGAAAAGACCCGCGAACAGAACGCACTCAACACTGCCCTCTTCGAAGGTCCGATGGTAGCCCTGACCCAGATCATGGGAGCAACCCGTGTGCTTTCCGACCTCAAGACCAACCCGGACGTTGTCCTCAAAGCCCTTGACCAGACCACCGAGTACTGCAAGGAACTGGCCAAGATGATGTTCGAAGAAGCCCAGCCCGACAACCTCTGTCTGGTAACCCTCTGGACAAACAATGTCATCCTCGGTGCAGACGAATACATGAAGACCGAAGGTAAGATCCTGAAGGACGTATTCGCCCCGCTCTACAAGGAATACGACATGCCAATGGTCATCCACAACTGTGCCGACGCTCCGCACTGGGACCTCATCAACGAATGGGGCACCGACTACTACAGCTACACCTACTATCCGGATGAGGCAGACAAGGGGTCCAAAGACCACAAGTACCTCATTGAGAACTATGGAAAGGATGTCATGTTCGGTGGGGAAGTCAGCCCGATCCTCTTCCTGAACAACAGTCCGGAAGGACTCGAAAAGATCAGGAACGACACCATTGCCCTCCAGGAGAGCGTCCTTACCACTCTCAAGGAAAACGGAATGCAGTCCAAGTATGTGATCTCTACCGGTTGCGAAGTGCCGCCAAAGGGACCGTGTGACTCCATCACTGCCCAGACCTACACTGTAGCAGAAAAGGGTCCGGAGATCTACAAGAACATCATCGGATAAGCCGAAAAATAGTTGTTTCCTGAAAAAAGCAAGTTTCGACTTGCTTTGAGAAAGGGCGGGATTTTTCCCCTCCCTTTCATCACCCTCTAAAAATAATAAGGTTCCCGCCGTTTCCTGCAGCCTTATGTGTGTCCAAAAAAGTGCAGGTGAACTCCAAAAACAGATCCAAAAACAGATCCAAAAACAGATCCAAAAACGGATCGAAAAACGGATCGAAAAACAAATCCAAAAACGGATCGAAGAACGGATCGAGCGGAAAAAATGTGTGCAAATCTTTGCAGAAAATGGTGGAGAACCTTCATAACCCCTTTAGGAAAGAGGTGAAACTGGAAATGAGACACCAGAGAAGACCCGAACCTGAAGAAAAAACTATCAATCCGATTCCTGTACGCATTCCTGTAACTCATTTGCAGGAACCCAGCCACTCATCTCAGAGGGCTTTCTTCCGTTATTCGGATATCGAAGCAGCCCCGGCAAGCTATGAACTCAAAACAGATTCCGCATCTGTGGCATACACATTTCCCAGGGATACCGGGTTACCTTCCGAAATTAGCCTTACGATGACAAACCCTTACGCTTATCTCAGGAGTGTGCAGAAACATTCCTTATCCACATGCGTTCCGAAACCCGGAAAGAAAAGGAAGCCTGGGACTAAAAAACAGACGCAACTTATCGCTCGTTTACAGACGCTTCTCAAAAAAGGAATTACTCCCTGATGTCATAAAAGATAGAATTTCCAGATACCGGCAAAAACCTCCATCATAAAAATTCCGATTAAACGCTGTACAAATCCAAAAACCTCCTTCAATAAAAATTCCGATTAAACGCCGGTAAACAAATTCAACAAAACCTCTATCATAAAAATTCCGATTAAACGCTGTACAAATCCAAAAACCTCCTTCAATAAAAAAAACGAACTCCTTCAATAAAAAACGTCCAGAGAAAATAGTTCAAAAAATCGGTGTTACCGAAACCGGAACATTTCCCTACAGGCTTTCAAAGAGCCTGCGGGGAAAAATAGCAGACCTCTCAACAGATCAGGATTCAAAGCAACGCTATCTTGGGGAAAAACATGGCAAGCGAACTAAAAACACCTAACGGAACTGATCTTGAAAGCCGGGACGGAATGGCAAAACTTGCCCGGACAATAAGAGATAAGATTCTCATCAACGAGCCGGTAAAAGAAGACGGGCTTATAGACCAGGTCGAAAGAGCAGCAGTAGAAATCGACGAGATCCTGGCATCATCCCTGGGCCCGAAGGGGATGAACAAGATAATAATAAACCCGGTAAACGACGTGTTCGTAACAAACGACGGGAAAGTGATCCTCAAGGAGATGGACGTCCTCCACCCGATTGTCACGTCCCTCAAGAAGCTTGCGGAATCAATGGACAAAGCCTGCGGGGACGGCACGAAAACCGCAGTAATCCTGGCAAGTAACCTGATCAAAAACGCAATAAAGCTGAGAAGAGCAGGAGTCCACCCCACAACCATAATCGAGGGCTACGAACTTGCCCTGAGAAAGGCTTACGAGATGCTCCAGTACGGCATTAAGCAGGCAGGAGAAGAAGACGTTCGGACAACGATAATGTGTTCTGCTACCGGAAAAGGGGTGGAAAGGCAGCAGGCAGAGGCAATCACGGAGATCGTACTCGGGGTGATCGAGCACCTGAACGAAACCAGGGAAGGCCGCCTCGACCTCAACAAAAACGTGAAGATCCTCAAAAAGGTAGGAGGACCGGGGATTGAAGCCCTGGAAGGCATAATAATGGATGAAAACCCGGCAAGGGTGGACATGCCAAAAGATTTCGAAAACCCTTCGGTGCTCATAATAAATTACGACCTCAAGATAAAAAGCGAATACCTCAACCCCCAGCACAACCTGAGAATGGATTCCGTTCAAACAGCCCTTATGTTTGAGGAAAGGAAGAAGGAGATGTGCAGGACCCTTGCGGAAAAAATAATTAACTCGGGAGCAAACGTCCTCTTCTGCGAGGGAGATATCGACCCCTACATAGAGACCCTGCTCAGGGACAGTAATATACTGGCTTTCAAGAAGCTGAAGCTGAAAGACCTGGAAAAGCTCTCGAAAGCCGTGGGGACGTCCCTGATGAGCAAGAATGACGAGATCCTGCCCCGGCACCTTGGTAAAGCCGACAGGATTAAGCTTGAAAAACGAAACAGGGAGAACTTTGTCTTCATAACGGTGAAGGGAAAGCCGATCTCCACGATCCTGATCTGGGACCCGGCAAGGTACGGGCTGGACAAGGTGGAAGAAGCCGTGGACGACGCACTCAATAATGCAGCTTTCCTCATAAAAAACAAGGAAATAGTAAACGGAGGAGGCGCAATTGAATTTGAGCTTGCGCATATGGTAAGGCTCTTTGCGGCAACCCAGCAGGGAAAGAAACAGCTGGCTATCCTGGCATATGCCGAAGCCCTGGAAAGAGTCCCGGAAACCCTTGCGAAAAACGCGGGCATGAAAACCATTGATGCGATGGTGGAGATGAGAAACGCCTACACAAGAGGAGTGGAGGCAAGGATAGACATCTCAGGGAAAGTAACGGATAAAGGGCCGAAAGTCTACGATTCAGCAACGGTAAAGAAACTGGCCCTGGTCTCGGCAACAGAAACAGCAAGAAACGTACTCAGGATTGACGAGATAATCCCAAAAACCTGAATGAAAAAATACATCACGCTGATGACAGTGCCCGAACTCCTCTCTCTATGGGCATTGTTATCAATATCCCCCAAGAAGTGAGTAAGACCTGCAACGCCTTACCCCGGGAAGTACATATTTGCCATTTTATGCCTTCCCGGGGAGAGGACAGTATATATCCACAGGAACTCAGGAAGGTTGGACCAACCCGGCTTTGCCATTTTGCCGGGGAATTCCAGCCAGAAAACAAGAGACAAAAAAAATCCGGGACCCGAAGCCTATAAGCTCCAGGCACCACATGGGGCACCCGGAACCTGAAATCAGGAAGGATGCGCTCTCTAAACCGGTTTGCCATTTACCGGGCAGGGAAGCTCCGAGGAACCTGAAACACAATGGATCGGAAAGCCCCTCACCCTGACCCTCCAGGAGTGAAAGGGGCACCCTCCCGATCAGAAGGGATAAAGGGATAGATACTGCCAATTTTTCAAATTGATTTTTGATTTCGTGCAGACGAAGCTGTACAGAGGATGGGAAAAACCATGAAGTGCATGATAATCGGCGGCTTCCTGGGAAGCGGGAAGACCACAACGATCCGGAAGATAATAGAACACCTGGGAAAACGGGGACAAAAAACAGCGATCATCGTCAATGAGATAGGGGAAATCGGGATTGACGGAGACACGGTTTCGGGGCCCGGAGTTGAGACCAGGGAGATCACAAACGGCTGCATCTGCTGTACCCTCAGGATCAGCATGGAACATACGATAAAAAGCCTGATGTCCGAATATCGTCCGGATACTATTATAATAGAACCTACCGGAATAGCCTTTCCAAGACAGATAAAAGGGAATATAGAAAAAATGAATCTCCCGGGACTTTCCTTTGCCCCCATAGTAAACCTTGTGGACGCAAGCCGCCTCAGTACCAACCCGGAAGAGCTCCAGAACTTCATGCTAAACCAGATAGATGAGGCCGAGGTAATGGCCATAAACAAAGTAGATCTCATCGAAAGGGAGAGGCTTCTGGAAATCTGCGTCTTTTTGCGTAAGCTGAATCCGAAAGCCAGGATGTTCCATTTCTCTGCCCGGGAAGGGGACGCCTTCGATACCCTGCTGGGAATACTGGGAGAAAACAGCCAGGAAAAATCGACACCAGAAGGAAGGAATTCCATAGACGTGTCAGGAGTTTCGGCTTATTCATCAGCATTTGAGATAAGTTCTCCGGAAATTTCCCCGGAAATTGCAGTCTCAGTTACCGGGCAGATCCTGAAAGACATAAGGGACCGGGCAAAAGAACTGAACCCGGAGTTTATCGGGCACATAAAATTATCCTTTACCCACCAGGAAACCCTGGTAAAGGGAAGCGTGACCTCAGCCCATGAAAGTCCGGAGATAGAAGTCCTTAAAAAAACCGCAAGCTCCCGGTCGAAAATCAAAGTACTCTCCGCAATTACGTATATGTCAAAAGAAGAACTTGTCAAAGCTGTGGATGCGGCTGTCTACGAGCAGCTCGAAAACCAGCAGCTATCTTTCAAAAAAACAATGCATGAAGTAAACTACTGCGAGTGCCATTAAAAATAAGAAATTCAAATGCCCCCGGAAATTCAGGGAGGTGAAAAGCCGTGAGTTTTCCGGATCCGGCTCCCCCCGGATGGCTTTGCGAAAAATTTATATATAATAAGACGGTCATCGCCACCGTCTCAGAAAGAAACTCCTTCAGGGTACGGAGACTAAAAATCCGGACGTCGAACCGGAGGCAATCAACTGTCTATCGGGTTTTAGACAGAAGAAAAAATCAGGACAAAGCCATAATAACCCGAGAGGGCAATGTTCGAAAAAAAATTAAAAAACGGCAGAAAAAAGACAGATAATTGGGCAACTCTGAATGCAGAGGATAATGTCCAGAAAAAAACTTTGAAACCATCTGCCTGTTTTCCCGAGAAGAGAGACAATATCGAAAGTTTCATAAACTTTGAGGCGAAGAATCAGTTAACTTTAATATGTCTGGAAAAAACAGACATATAAAGAGCTGTTTTTGGACATTTGAACCCACCCCATAAAAAACAAGTTCACTTGAGTAAAACTAAAATCCGGAAGATATAGGAGAATTTCGGACCCTGCGCAACCGGAGCATGGTACTATAAGAAAAACAATTGCCCGGTAAATTTTAAAGGCGTTGACCAGATCAATGCCAGCAAAAAAAAACTTTTTTTTGATTAAATCATATGCACGAAAAATTCTGCATAGAAGTATAAAATTATCGGCGCCGAAAAATTAGCATCGGTTAAGGTATAAGCAAATAAATCTAACTGTTTTTTGCAAGTGCATTCCCGAATAATCAGGGAGGATACACCCCTGTAAATCACTGGGAAGAGAAAGCCCAAAGGGCACCAGAAACAAAAAGATCCAGGGAAATGAAACCCCCCGGAGGATACTTCGAAAAGCACCTGAAAAACGGGTCATACTGCTAAGGTGCAAAAACGGAACACATTGTTTCAGGGTGCCCCAAAAACGAAAAGTACCGGGCCACAGATGCCAACACTAAGGTGCTGTAAAACGCACTACAATGGGTTGTCCAAAACTCTCTCATAATGTGGAAGACTTCGATTATGGAGGTTTTCGAATTCATCTACATTTTTATTCGGGAAAAAACCGGAGACTACCGGGACAGCAGCTTGCCAGGTCAAGGATTTGAGCGAATCTGAGACCATCTTCTTTCATATTGGAGGTTAAAATATGTTGGATTTGAAACTGGAAGACATCGATGGCATATTAGTACGCTATAACGTCGCCCTCGAAAAGGAAATGACTCCTGATGAAGCTGCAGAAGAGCTTTACCCGAAGGACGAACTGATCTACCCGATTGCAAAGGCAATCTACGAGGGTGAAGAAGACGATGTAGTTGACGGCCTCAAAGCCGCAATCGATGCAGGAAAAGACCCTATCGCCCTGATCAACGAATCTCTGATGGTAGGGATGGGTGTTGTATCCCAGCTCTACGATGAAGGGATCATTTTCCTTCCCAACGTAATGATGTCCGCAGACGCCATGCTGGAAGGTATAGAATTCTGTAAGACTCAGACCACTGAAGTGCCCGAACCCAAGGGTAAGGTTGTCTGCCACGTCGCAGAAGGTGACGTCCACGATATCGGTAAGAACATTGTTGCTGCCCTCCTGAGAGCAAGCGGCTACGAAGTAGTTGACCTCGGAAGGGACTGCCCGGTTGACGAAGTTATCGAGACTGTAGAGAAAGAAAAGCCAATGTTAGTCACCGGTACTGCTCTCATGACAACCACCATGTATGCATTCAAGGAAATCAACGACAAGCTCCTCGAAAAGGGCATCAAGCTCCCCTTCGCATGTGGTGGCGGTGCTGTGAACCAGGACTTTGTAGCTCAGTATGACCTCGGAGTCTATGGTGAAGAAGCCTCTGACGCAGTGAAGATTGCAAACTTCATTGTCGAAAACGGAGAAGGGATTGAGAAATTAAGAGAGGAATTCCACAAGCACTAATCGGAGGGAGCAAGAATGGTAAAGAAATACACTTCAATGGCTTATGCTAGCGCAGACGACATGCTTTTCGGGAACGCAAAATTCCCAGTAAAGGCAGGTCTCGGCCTTGAGATCGGTGCAGGCTACACAACCCCTGAAATTAACTATGCCCCCAGACCTCAGGCAGGCAAGTCCAAGGAAAAACTCATTAAGGAATACGAAAGGATCACCACTGACTCAATGGCAAGGATGGTCCAGATCGGTGCACCTTCAGTAGTGCTTGAAACCGAACACGTGGAACAGATGACCAACAACCCCGAATGGGGAGGCGCTGTTGCCCACGCTCAGAAGACCATCATGGAAGAGTACCACGATGAATACGGGATCAAGTGCGCACTTCGCCACACCCCCGGAGACATCCGTGAAGACCGTGACTATCTGAAACTCACCGGAGACAAGTTCGATCTCCTTATGGAATCCTTCGAGCAGGTTGCCCAGAACGGTGCAGACCTCCTGTCTGTCGAGAGTATGGGTGGTAAGGAAGTCTTCGACTACTCTATCCTGAGAAACGACACTGCAGGTATTCTCTTCGGTATCGGTGTACTTGGTTCCATGGACATGGAAACTGTCTGGACCGGCGTTGCGGACATCGCCAAGAAGAACGGCGTAGTTGCAGCCGGTGACACCGACTGTGCCCAGGCAAACACTGCAATGTTCATCGCCGGTGGTCTTCTGGACAAGAACCTTGCCCACACCATCGCAATCGTTGCAAGGACAATTGCAGCCGGAAGGTCCCTCTGTGCATACGAAGCAGGTGCAACCGGTCCGGGTAAGGACTGCGGATATGAAAACACCATCATCAAGTCCATCTCCGGTGTCCCGATCGCCCAGGAAGGTAAGAGCTCAACCTGTGCCCACTCCGATGTTATGGGTAACCTGGTCATGCAGTGCTGTGACCTCTGGTCCAACGAATCCGTGGAATACCACGGTGAATTCGGCGGTACAAGTGTCCAGTGCTGGGGAGAGTCCCTTGCATATGACTGTTCCCTCATGAACACAGCCCTTAAGGCCGGAAAGGCAAAAGGCCTCAGGGACCTGTTCACCCTCTCTGACAAGTACAGAGACCCACAGGGCTATGTGCTTGCCTACGACAATGCCTACAGAGTAGGAGAGGCAATTGCCAAGGACGGAAAAGACAACTACCTCCGTACCAAGAACGCAGCCGTCGAATGCTGCAACATTATCAACGAAGGTGTCGCATCCGGCAAGCTCAAACTCACAAGGTTCGAGATCAACGCCCTTGCAAAAGTCAAAGATGACCTTGATGCGCTCCCCGACGACGGCGACAAGTTCATGAGCGACTGCCTGACCAGATTCAAAGAAGAAGTTGCAGTTTTCCGTCCGGAAAACTACGGGCTTTAAGCCCTAAACTTCTTTTTTTTATTTTGGAAAAATGGCTTCAGGGGGATATTGATGACCGAAAACGAAGGAGTTGCAACTTTAATTATAGACAAGACCGCAAACCCTGCCCCTCTCGGGTTCACGGGCCTTGGCCTGTCTGCTGTCCTGTTGAGTTTGAGCTACATCGGGGTTTACCCGGTAGGATCCATGATCGTCTCCATGGCGATATTCTTAGGAGGTTTTGCACAGGTATTTGCAGGGATGATGGCCTGGAAAAAGGGCGATGTCTTTGCAGGAACTGCATTTTCGGCCTTCGGACTGTTCTGGTTCTCCCTTGCAGGACTTATAGTCATGCCTGCACTGGGCTGGGTTGAAACACCCTCTGCAACCGCAATGGCTGCATACCTCTTTATCTGGGGTGTCTACACCTTTGTCATGCTGATTGCTACAATGAAGATCGGAGTAAGGGCAATCCAGTTCGTCTTTGTTACATTATTTATATTGTTTATGTTGCTGGCGGTCGTTAACGCAACCGGAAGCACCGGACTGCTTGTAGTTGCCGGAATTGTTGGACTTATTATGGGCCTCGGAGCCCTTTACACTGCCCTTTCCATGGTACTGAATGAAATCTACGGAAAGACAGTTGCTCCAATCTGAAAATAAACAGCATACAATAGCATACCCCGGTTAAAAACGGAAAATGGCTTCAGACCGGGAAATATCAGACACGTTGTACAGACACGTCGAAACCCGAAAAAACCTCAAAGAAAAAACGGCATTAAGACCCTATCAATCCAACCGCAAAAAAAAGAACACAGGTCTCAAGATCTGTGTTTTCAATTTATTTGCAACTCTCTGAACCTAAAAATAAATACAATTCAAACCCTCTGAACCTGAAAATAAATACAATTCAAACCCTCTGAACCTGAAAATAAATACAATTCAAACCCTCTGAACCTGAAAACACCTGTTATTAATTTCAATTATCCTTTCTAAGCAAAAACCGTGCATCCTTTATGCAAATGGTTTATTTGCCAGCAATTCACTTCAACCCCACATTTTTAACAAATAATCACTCCCCACTACCCACCCGCTCAAGAAAGCTCCGCTTCACAAAGGAGGACTAATTAATTCAACGGACTGGTGCATTCCAAAATGAAAGCGGAAGTCACATTAAAAAAAGCAAAGGGCATGCCCGGCAAAGGCCTGCTCCTGAATCTGATGCTGACTATTTTCAAACTGGTCGCAGGATTTTTCGGGAACAGTACGGCACTCCTCGCGGATGCAGTCCGCTCTTTTTAGGATTTCACAGCCGGGGCCATGAAACTCCTGGACCACCGCATATCCCTCAAACCCGAAGACATGTCCCACAACTACGGACACGGGAAAGTTGCGACCCTCTATAAGGGGGCCTGGACAGCTATGCTGCTCCTAGCAGGGATTCAGATCCTCTCCCAGGGTACGGGAGAGCTTATTATACTAATAAAAGGTCAGGATCCCGCAAATCCGGGGATTTCTGCTTTTTTTGCGGCTGCTGTATCCCCTTTATCAAAGGGGGTCCTTCTGCGTTTAGGCGGGAAGGAAAACGTGAAGCTTTATCCCGGTGGCAGCAGGCCTGCAAAGTACCTATCCCTACGCGAGGAGATATTCTTCTCAGGATGCGTACTTCTCGGCATTGGATGCACTTTTCTCCCGGGGAGGGGATGGGCAGCCGCCGATTCCATTGCAGCAGTCTTCCTGAGTCTCTTCGTGCTGAAAGCCTCGGGTAGGGCTCTTTACGGAACTGCCGATGAGTTGATAGAAGCGTCCCTTGACGAGGAAAGCAACCTGAACATTAGGAAATTAATAAGCGAAACGGAAGGAGTCATATCCTGCCGCGGACTCAAGACCCGGAGAATCGGGAAAAACATTGCAATTAATGTTTCCATCAACGTTAAAGACTCCCTGAACATCAGGGAAGCAGCCGGAATCTCAAGCAGGGTGGAAGAGCGACTAAAAGCCGCTTATGGGGAAGAGACCTATACCCTGATAAAAGCGGAACCTGACCAGAGAAGGAACTGCCCCTTCAGAAAAATAAGCAGATTCCCCGAAAAGAGTATAGGGAAAAACTTAATATCCAAAAATTAATAATAATTATATTCACCGATTAAAATAATAAAATAGATATAATCGTGGGGAGAAACCACGATAATTATAGGAAGGAATTAAGAAAAAACTGGAGCCATAAGGGGAAAAACAGCATATTGAGCTCCATAAATACGCACATGTTTCCGGAACGGAACAAAGCTTAATAATCAATCGAAAAATAAAAAGAAGCATAAGAGTAAGCTGACTTCCGGCCTGAAGACCCGCCTGTTAGAAGAGAAAGCGTCGGTAATCTGCAAACCAATAATCTGCAAACAAGCAATCCGGAAATTAGCAATCCGGAAATTAGCAATCTGGAAATTAGCAATCCGGAGAAAGGGCAATAAATAAAATTAACAATCCAACTCATAAAAGAGGTTTATAAGAAATGCAATTCAGTCTGGGAATTGACGCAGGAGGGACCTATACAGATGCGGCCATCGTGAGGGATTCTGATGGAATGGTAGTCGCCTCCAGCAAAGCACTCACCACCTACCCCGATCCCCTCCCGGGAATGAAGAACGCAATTGACAACCTGGACCCGGGGTATCTCAAGGATATAAAACTGGTATCCGTTTCAACCACCCTTTCCACTAACACCATCCTGGAAAAAACCGGCTTTCCCGTTGGGCTGATCATGGTAGGGGACTACGTAATTCCCGAAGACCTTCCCAGCAACTATTGGATATCCGTGGATGGAGGACATAACAGCGATGGGGAAGAGTTGAAAGCCCTGGAAATGAAAGCCGTTGAAGAGTTTGCCCTGAAGGTAAAAGATAAGGTCTCGGCTTTTGCTGTTTCGTCTTATTTCAGCACCCGCAACCCGGAACACGAGCTCGCTGTCAAGAGGGCAGTGAAGGAACTCACGGGGCACCCTGTTGTCTGCGGCCACGAACTGTCCCAGGACCTCGGCGCCTATGAAAGGGCAGTTACCGCTTTTCTAAACGCCCAGCTAATCCCTATCACCCACAAATTCACAAGGTCCATCATCGAGGAGTGCGAAATCCGGGGAATCGAAGCAAATATGCTGATGTTGAAATGTGACGGCTCGGTAGTGGGAATCGAAGAAGCCCTGGAAAAACCCATCGAGACAATATTTTCCGGACCCGCTGCAAGCCTGGTAGGGGCATCTCACCTCAGCGGGCTTGCCACCTGCGCAGTAATCGACGTTGGAGGCACGAGTACGGATGTTGCAATGATGCAAAACGGACTCCCGGAACTCAGCAGTGCGGGAGCCGTCGTCGGGGGGTGGCAGACCCGCGTGAAAGCCATCCGTATGGAAACCTCGGCCACCGGAGGAGACAGCCACGTCTGGGTAAAGCACGAGAGGGTTCGTGTGGGCCCCCGCCGGGTTATCCCCCTCTGCAGGGCATCCGCAATGTACCCGGATTTCCTGGAAAAACTGAAAAAGAACAGGGTTTCCAAGAGCCATCTGGGCGAAAACGTCCAGGCAACCAAATTTTTCATAAGGACTGATTTCACGCCCATTGAATTGACGAAGAGGGAAAGAGAGGTCTACAGGCATATAAAGAAAGAACCCGTATCCTACGGCGACCTCATCGTGAACCTTCAAAAGAGGCCATCCGTTCTTGTCCTGGACTCCCTTATCCAGAAGAGGTTGATCCAGGCAATAGGCTTCACCCCCACAGACGCCCTGCACGTCCTGGGAGAATATACGGACTGGGATGTCGAAGCTTCAAAGGTTGGAGCATCCATGCTCGGAAGACTGCTAAAACAGGCCCCTGAAAAGTTCAGTATGGAAGTGAAGCAGAAGGTTGCGCTCAACATTGCCCAGGACCTCATTGCCTATCTCGTGGAAGGAATGCCCAGAAACGAAATTGATAGGGTGCTTTCGAACAGCCACTTTACACGCTTCAGGATAGAGATCCCGATCATCCTCCTGGGAGGACCCGTAGGGGCTTACGCCGAAGACATGAAAAAACTCATTGATGCCGATTTCAGGGTTCCGGAACATGCCGACGTCGGAAATGCCGTAGGAGCCCTTGTAGGGAAGGGAATCAAAAGGGTTGAGATTCTCATAAAAACAAAAGTTGTCCCGAAATCCGAAGAGCTGGCAGCTGACAGTTCAGAGGGATGCGCCGAAAGCGAGATTATAAGGGATACCCTGAACCAGGAAAAGAAAAACGTGTACATTGTCTTTTCCCCCCTGGGCAGGAAAAAATTCGAAAGACATCCCGAAGCCCAGGAATATGCAGAAAAAATCGGAAAGCAGCTTGTAATGGATTATATGCAAAATGCGGGACTTGGAAAAGAAGATATAAGGGTAGAAGTCAACAAAAAAAACCTTGCACCCAAAGGATGGACAGGCCCCCCCATGGAAACGAAGCTTGTTTACGTAGGTGTGGGAATTCCGAAAAATTCCATAGCAGGTTGAGAAAAAGGAATAAGATGTAAATAAGAAGCTAAATAAGAAGGAAAAATAAGAAGTTAAAATGAGAAGGCAAATAAAAAATTAAAACAAGAAGGAAAAACGAAGTTAAAATAAAACAAGAAGGAAAAATAAAAAAATTAAAACAAGAAGGAAAAACGAAGTTAAAATAAAAAGATAAATATATATCATTTGAATAAGAATTCCATGAATCCGTCTAAAAAAGAACTTAGATCGCCTGAGAAAGAAATGTAAAAATGAGGCTGTTTTAACATGCAATATAGTCTGGGTATTGACGCAGGTGGAACCTACACCGATGCAGTGATCTTAAGGGACTCCGACAGTAAGATCCTTGATTCCGGCAAAGCGCTTACCACCTATCCGGACCTGATGATAGGGATTCGAAATGCTATCGATAAGTTGGATCCGGAATACCTGAAGAAAGTCAAACTTGTATCTGTCTCCACAACCCTTTCAACCAATATAATCCTGGAAAAAGCAGGGTACCCTGTTGGCCTGATCCTTGTGGGAGATTACACTATCCCGAAAGAGCTTCCCGCCGAACACTGCATCGCCGTGAGAGGAGGGCATAATAGCAACGGAGAAGAACTTCACCCCCTTGACATCAACGAAGTGGAGCACTTTGCCCTGAGCCTGAAAAAGAAAGTGTCCGCATTTGCCGTTTCTTCCTATTTCAGCACCCGCAACCCGGACCATGAACTCAAGATAAAAGAAGTAATCCTTAAACTAACAGGACATCCCGTGGTCTGCGGACATGAGCTCTCCCAGGAACTGGGAGCTTACGAAAGGGCAGCAACCGCAGTACTGAACGCCCAGTTGATACCTATCACCTACCAGTTCATCCATTCCATAATTGCCGAAGTAAAGGGAAGGAAACTTGACGCAAAAGTGCTCATGCTGAAATGCGACGGCTCGGTCATAGACATCAAAGGAGCGAAACAGCGCCCGATAGAGACCATATTTTCAGGCCCCGCCGCAAGCATAATCGGGGCATCCCATCTCTCCGGACTGGACACCTGCGCCGTGATAGATGTGGGTGGGACCAGTACCGATGTATCTATTATAAAGAATGGGCTCCCTGAACTCTGTGAAAAAGGAGCAGTCGTAGGAGACTGGCAGACCAGAGTGAAGGCCATAAAGATGGAAACCTCCGCGAGCGGAGGAGACAGCCACGTATGGTTCATGAAATATACGAGGATAGGGCCAAAGAGAGTAATCCCCCTCTGCGTGGCTGCGGAACATTACCCGAATTTCAGGGAGAAACTGGAAAAGAACCCGGTTCCCCTGAGGACCATGCTCAATGAACACATCCAGCCCACAAAGTTTTTTGTACGGACCGGACAGATACCCATCGACCCCACGGAAAGTGAGGAAAAGTTACTTGAAGTTATGGGAGACGAACCCCTCTCAATTAATGAGATCCTGAACAAGATGAAAAGGTTCCCTTCCCCCTGCGTCCTTGATTCCCTAATAAACCAGAGAGTGATCCAGGCCATAGGCTTTACTCCTACCGATGCCCTCCACGTCCTCGGAGACTACACGGGATGGGACGTAGAAGCCGCCCAGATAGGAGCAAAGAAACTCGCCCGCTTTACACATATGGACCCCCATAGTTTCTGCAAGAAAATAAAGCAGGAGATCGCCAGGAACATGGCTTACAGCCTGATGTCCTTTATCATGGAAGGAAGAGGAAGGGACGGGATAAGAAAGATACTTGAAGGAGAAATTCCGGCCCAGTACAAGGTGAGCATTCCCGTAGTCTTGCTCGGAGGCCCCGTGAAAACCTATTATGGGGAACTTAAGAAGCTTATTGATGCGGATATCATAGTCCCCGAACATGCCCAGGTAGGCAACGCAGTGGGGGCTCTTGTCGGGAAGGGAATCAAGCGAGTGGAAATAATGATCAGGCCCGAAGCCATGGAAAACCCGGACCAGAATTTCCTGGTATTTTCCCCTGCAGGAAGGAAAAAATTCGACCACTATCGGGCAGCGGTAGAATATGCCCAGAAAACGGGAGAGGGACTGATCCAGAATTCGATGAAAAGTTTCGGACTTCCAGAAGGTTCAATAAAGATAGATACCAGCATAGAGTATCTCACTCCTCCTGAATGGAAACACACACCTATGGAGACAAAAATGACCTTTGTAGGGATCTGTGCGCCGGGGTATTCGGAAGATATGTAAGCTGCAGATTATGAAGAACGGAACACCATACTCGAAAAATTCACCTGACAGGCTCAGGGAAAACACTGGAATTTGAAAGGAAGGCGAAGAATCGGCCTGCTGCGCAAAAAGGCCGGTCTGGTATCACCAAAAAGCCGAAAAATCGGATGTAGATATTAGAAATTACAGCACAGGAAGTAAGGAGATATGGAATCTTCACTTGTTGATTTGGTTTTCCGCTCCGATAAAAGAAAAAACCTCCTCTTGTTACTGGAAAACGGGTCAAAAAATATTGACGACATCAAGAACGAACTGGATGTCACAGCCACGTCAATCCTCCCCCAGATCAAGAAACTGATAGATAGTGACCTGATTGTCCAGGAAGATAAGATGTACAGCCTTACCTTGCTGGGGGAGTTCATTGTCAAGAAAGTCAAGCCGCTGATCAGCGCCCTTGATGTTGTGGAACAGAACAGCGCATACTGGACAGGACATGACCTGAACGCAATTCCCCGTAACCTCCTGGAAAGGATCTCCGAACTAGAGGGCTGCGTCCTGATAGAGCCGGACCTGAACCATATTTACGAGCCAGCCCAGGAAATCATTGACAATATGGGAAACTCAAAGCGTGTGGCAACCTTTGCATCTTATTTCAACCCATCTTACCTGCCCCTGTACGTGGAACTCGGAAGAAAAGAAGTCGAACTTTCCCTTAACTTTACTCAGTCGGTCTGGGACCACCTCTCAAGCGAACATTACGACATGATAAAAGAAGTTATGGAAATGGAAAATGTGAGCCTATACGTTTCCAGGGAAGGGACAAAACCAACCGAAATAACAATTACCGATAAAATCATGCTACTCGGGCTCTTTGATAAAAACGGGAAATTCGACCAGCAGTTCGTAATGAGCGGTAAGCCCAGAGCCCTGCGCTGGGGCCAGGAATTGTATGACTATTTCAAGACCCTGTCCAAGCAGGTTAACAAGATATAACGTAGGACTCAATTGACTTACTAAATAAAAAGACCGAACATAGATCCAGAAAAGATCATATTAACCCCCATAATGGCATTAAAATCAAATAGTACCTTCTCGATTGATACTCTACTGCCAGCATTCGGAAAAAATATCAGAAACGTTACATAAAATGGCCTTTCCAGAAAACGTAAATAAAAAAGTAATGAAAAATAATTATATAATTTATAGTAGTAAGTATTGACGTAAATTAAAACTTCAAGCATGTCTTCAGTCCCAAACCCCCCTCTGAAGCTTCTACCTCAGCAGAAGTCGAGAGAGGACCCCAAAGTTTCTGTCCCACAGGAAGCAGAAGTCACGAGAGGATCCCAAAGCCCTCCGTCCCACAGGAAGCAGAAGTCGAGAGAGAAACCCAAAGCTTCTATCCCACCGGAAGCAAAAATACCGGAAATGGCAGGCAGGGACTGCAGAACTCGCAAGCACAGATATATAGACGGCCTTAAATATAAATAAGGTGATTTATAAGAGAGAGGGAATCTTAATGGAGTCATCATTACTGGACGTACTCTTTCTTTCGGAAAAAAGAAAAAGCCTCCTTCTATTGCTACTTGACGGGCCCAAGAACATTGAAGAAATAAAGAGCACGCTCAATGTCCGCTCGAGTCCGATAATGACCCAGATAAAAATTCTGATGAAGCATGACCTTATAGTTGAAAATAACAGGCTCTACAAACTGTCCAGTATAGGAGAAATCCTTGTCCCCAAAATGAAAACCATCCTCGAAACGTTCAATGTTTTTGATAAAAACCATGAGTACTGGGTAAACCAGGACATGAACTCCATCCCACCGGAGTTCCTGGACGAAATCGGAAAGCTCGGGGACTACATGGAGGTAAACCCCGATCGAAACCACGTTTTCGAATACCCGAAAGAAGTTGTGGACCACCTGGCAGAATCAGGGAAAGTGATGATCTCTTCCTCATTTTTCCTGCCAATCTACCCGTCTCTTTGCATAGAACTTGCCGCCAAGGGGACGGAAATTTCCCTAGTGTTTACGGAATACGTCTATGACAGGATGCTTAACGACTACAGGCGGGAACTTGAACACTTTCTGAACCTGAAATATACAAAACTCTACGTCTGCAACAACAATAACATGAAAATTGCCTCAAGCATCGTTACTGAAAAGTTCATGGCAATCTCCCTCTTTTGCAACAGCGGCATCTACTATAACCACAACCTGGTGAGTTTTGACGACAGCGCACTAAAATGGGGCAGAGACCTTTTCGACCACTACAAGAACGTGGCAAGGCCTATAACCAGGGTTTGAATCAGGCGCCGACAAAAATAAAGAACCTCTAAAAAGAGGTTCAGTTCACCGTGACTGTCATGTTCATAGCCGGGACATCTTCCACGGTAAAGCTGTAAATTCCGGCTTCATCAAAAGTATAACTGAAAGGAACGCTGTACTTAAGTTCCGTATTCGAGAACAGGTCATCTTCACTGACCAGCACATAAGTGCCCTGCTTCTTGTAACTCCACCAGGACACGGAATCTCCCCTCGAGATATCCAGTTCCGAAGGTTTCATGACCTCATAATACTCAAGACGGACAATATGATCTTCGGTAGGTCCGACAGGCAAGCTTTCATCCTGCCCCTCAACATCGGATTCCGACACCTCGGCTTCATCAGTCTCAACCGGCCCTGCATCCTCCTCCGCACAGCCGGAGATAAAGAGAGACGCAAGCACCAAAAACAAAACCAAAATTTTTGTATTCATAAGTATCCCCTGAATTCCATGGACTTTTTATACTTATTTTTGAAAGCTTTTTCTATGCTTGTATTTGAGAGCTTTTGCTACGCTTGTTTTTGAAAGATTTTGTATTCCCTGAATTTATTGATTCGTATAGATTCAAGTTTTTATGGATTCTATATGTCCTCACTCCTTATATTCAAGTATCCTTTTTTTCGATCCGGAACATGAGGTATGACGGTTGAAAGGGCCAGATTACCACCGATTTGTAACTGGAAACTTTAACACAAAATCCACTTGAACAAAAAGAAAAGAGAATCCCTGGTTGCGGAATAAAAAATCAAAAATCAGAAAAATCAAGCAAAAAGCAGGAAAATCAAGCAAAAAGCGTATCCTCTTCAAATTGAAGGGTAACTTTTCCAGATAAACAAATACATCGGTATATTAATCACAATGTAAACAGATATAATGGGTTGCATGGATGTGTTTTTCAAATATTCAAAATTTATTGACACATCTCAAATTGATGTAATTTACATTGCTACCATCTAATTTGAAGAGGATACCAAAAATCAGAAAAATCAAACAAGATCAAAAACAAAAAAGAAGTTAACGTCCCGACTGAGACTTGAACTCAGGTCTAAGGCTCCGCAGGCCTCAAGGATATCCGCTACCCTATCGGGACGCATAGTATACAGCGAGCACTCCTCCATAAGAACATTCAACGATATAAAGTTTATCGCCGGAACGCCGGGAATGGACTCCTGACCTTTCCAGAGATTTCAGAGTGGTTATCGGGAAAAACCTGTTTCCCTGACATCTCTACCAATAAAGATTAAATGCAACTAGCTCGTTTTTATAATTTATGTCGATGACTATAGGACTTGCAGGAAAACCCAATGCCGGGAAATCCACTTTTTTCAAAGCGGCTACCCTTGCAGATGTTGAAATTGCAAATTATCCATTCACAACCATCAATGCAAACCACGGCATCACCTACGTCCGGGCAGAATGCCCCTGCGGGGAGAAGGAAAAAACCTGCGGGAAATGCGTGGATGGGGTCAGGCTCGTCCCGATTGACATTATTGACGTGGCAGGGCTTGTGCCTGACGCCTGCAAAGGGAGAGGGCTCGGAAATACCTTCCTGGACGAACTCAGGCAAGCCCAGGCGATCATCCACGTTGTCGATGCCTCGGGAGGAACGGACTCCGAAGGCAACCCAGTGGAAATCGGAGAGCACGACCCCCTCGAAGACGTTACGTTCCTGAACCGGGAGATCACCATGTGGCTCTACGGAATTCTGGAACGGAGCTGGTTCAAGCTTTCCAGAAAGATCCAGGCCGAAGGGCTCAAGATAGAACTCGTGCTCGCCGAGCAACTGGCAGGAGCCGGGATCAATGAGTCACATGTGAATGCCGCGCTTATTGAAACAGGGCTTGCCCGGGTGGATCACGTGAAATGGAGCGAAGAGGACATGGTAAGGCTCTGTGATACCATGCGGGAAATAAGCAAACCTCTGCTAATTGCCGCAAATAAGGCAGACGTAGCTCCAAGGGATAACCTGGATAAGCTCGAAGAACTCGACAGGATTGTCGTGCCCACGAGTGCTGCCGCGGAACTTGCCCTTAAATCCGCCACCAAAAGCGGGGCAATCAAATACACCCCCGGAAACGGAAGCTTCGAGATAGTTGCCCAGGAGCTGACGACAGCTCAGAAAAAAGGGCTTGAAGCTATCAAAAAAGTGCTTGAGCACCTGGGCGGAAGCGGGGTTCAGGAATGCATCAACAGGGCAGTTTTCGAGCTGCTTGACCTGATAGTGGTCTATCCCGTAGAAGACGAAGGGAAATGGACCGACAAGAACGATAACATGCTTCCCGATGCCTACCTTATGAAAAAAGGTTCGACCTGCCACGACCTTGCCTACCAGATCCACACCGACATAGGAGACCGTTTCCTCTACGCCGTAGACGCGAGGACCAGACTCAGGTTAGGGGAAAAGCACGAGCTTAAAAACGGGGATGTAATCAAGATCGTATCCACCGCAAAGTAAAAGCCCGGAATAAAAACTGAAACTTAAACAGAGCCCTGAAACTTCTTGCATTATCCAAGGGAGGAGCTTTTCCAGATGAACCTGCTTTCATTCGGCTATCCTATATACGAGAGGTACCTGATCTGGCAGATATCCAAATACCCCTCAAAGGCCCCGAAACATGTAGCAGTAATTCTTAAGGAAACCGACCTTCTGGACTTGAAAAGTATGGAGAAACTCCAGCTGGCCCTCCTCGAATTCAGGAGATTCAAGGTAGACCTTGTGAGCATCTACGTGGACATCCTCAAGGATGACCTGGCATTAAAAACGGAGTTAATATCCGGAATCGCATCCAGGCTGGAAGAAAGCTTTTCGACGCTCCCACAGGGAACAGGATATGAAATATACGGGCAGGAAGGAGAAGTCACAACCCGGCGTGAAGGAAAAAACTTCTTTGTATACGTCTCTCTCGGCTTAGGAGGGAGAGAAGAAATAACCAGAGCGGTACTGGAAGTCCTGAAGGACGTGAAACAGGGCAGCGTCAGGCCCGAAGAAATTGATGAAAAACACCTGGAATCCCGCCTGCTTGTCAAACAAGAACCTGACATAATGATCCGTTCGGGAGGCCAGAAACTCTCGGATTTCCTGGTCTGGCAGTCCGTGTACTCGGAACTATATTTCACGGACGTCAACTGGAAGAAGGTCCGAAAAATAGACCTTCAGAGGGTTATAAGGGATTACCAGAAGCGGCAGAGAAGGTATGGGAGGTGAGAAAGCCTGGAATTCGGCATAAGTCCGGAAGAACTTCAGTACTCTGTTGTAGTCTGTCCCAGGTGCAGGGAACATGCCCAGATCATTGAGACCGGGAAAAAAACAGTAAGCTGCCAACACTGCGGAGCCCGCCTGCGGGCCAGGAAGCTCCGGGTCTTTTATTCTTCCGACGAGCTTGAAAAAGCCGTTGCTGCCAGGACCCGCCTGCAGGCAGAAATCTCGAGGGAAGGAGAAAAACTATTTACAGGGGACCTTTCTCAGGAAAGTGGAAATTCGGATTTCGGGACGGGAACCAAAAGAAAATCCTCCGGGAAACCTTCCGGAAGGCCTTCAAACCCCCTGACCGGAAAAAAAGATCCTCGAAAAGTAATTCTCGAAACCCTTGAAACAGCCGGAGGGGAGATGGAAATAGGAAAACTCCGGGAAAATGTCCTTGAAAAAGGCCTGGCCCCGGAAAAATTCGAAGAAACCCTCAAAAAGCTTCAGGAAACAGGAGAAGTTTATTCCCCTGCCAGAGGGGAGATAAAAATTGTGTAAGTTCTCATCCCTCAGAGAAATGTAAAAATTATGCAAGTTCTCATCCCTCAGAGAAATGTAAAAATTAGCCAGGTGTTCATTTCCGCAGGAAAGGGTAACTCCTGAAAAAAACCCTTACAAACCAGTAAAATTGTTTCGCACCGGTTAGGAAAAAATCTGTCTCCGGCGGCACAGGAGACAAACTTATTTAAGTACTAAAAGATTTACTATAATTGAATATTTAAGACCAGCGTTGAATCAAAATCAACAACATATTTGCATTTGCCTTTTCAAGAACATTTCCATATATTTCACAGTTTTTCTCGCGGAAACCCGCGAAGATCATGATTTTACATACAGGGTACAACGGTGTTTAACATGATGGATCCGCAAATAGAGCGAAAACTCATAGAGATAATGAGGGTAATTCACGAAAGTGACAAGCCCATAGGTGCCCGGGCCATAGCCGACGAACTGAACAACAGGGGCTATGACATAGGGGAGCGGGCAGTCCGCTACCACCTTAGGATCCTGGATGAGAGGGGTTTTACACGCAAGCACGGGTATGCCGGGCGAACGCTTACGGAACTCGGGGAAAGCGAGATGCACGACGCCCTTATAGGGGACCGTTTCGGTTTTGTGATATCCCGAATCGAGGAGATGGCGTTCAGGACCACTTACAACCCCGAGACTCACAAAGGGGATGTGGTAGTAAACGTTTCGTATTTTGACAAGGACGATTTCGAAACCGTCATTGACGTGCTTTCTTACACGTCCAATTCCGGGTACACGATAAGCTCTAGGGTCAAGATCTTTGAAGAGGAGACGGATACGGGAATCACCCTTCCTCCCGGGAAAATAGGGATTGCTACTGTCTGCAGCGTCACCTTCGACGGGCTCATGCTAAAAGCGGGAATACCTGTGGAACCTGCTTACGGAGGAGTCATGCAGATCGAAAACAACGCACCGGACCGCTTTCTGGATCTTATATCCTACAGCGGGACATCCATCGACCCGATAAAGGTCTTTATGACAAGGAAACCGACCTCGGTACTCGAAGTGCTTGAACACGGGAAAGGGAAAATCCTTGCCAACATGCGCCAGGTCAATTCTTCAGCATATGACAGTGTAAAGGAAATCATTGAAAAGGCAGAAAAAGCCGGGTTAAAAGGCTGCCTTCCTCCGGGAGACGTCGATGAGTTTCTATACGGGGCTCCCGTCGAGATAGGAAAGTTTGGAATTGCGGTGGTAGGCGGGATCAACGGGATCTGTGCCCTGGAAGAAACCGGGATAGAAATCGTCACCGACCCCATCTCAACAGTGCTGGAATACAGCAGCATGTCCGAACTCTGAGGTAAAAGAAAGATAGAAGAAGGGGAGAGAGATGCTCAGGCTGACCATAGTATACGACAACGAAGCAAAAACCGGATTCACCGGAAGCTGGGGTTTTGCAGCCCTTCTTGAAACAGAAGAAGAAACGCTCCTTTTTGACACCGGCTGGGACGGCGGGCTCCTTCTTGAAAACCTTAAAAAACTGGAAATCGACCCCACAAGCATCCGGAAACTTGTCCTGTCCCATCAGCACTGGGACCACATAGGCGGGGTGCCCGAAGTCCTCCGGGCAAGTCCCGGGCTTACGGTCTATGCCCCCACATCCTTTTCAAAAAACATCAAGGCTGAAATAGCAAAAAGGGCAAGCCTTATAGAGATTAGTGAAAGCCAGGAGATAATTCCCGGAGTCAGGAGTACCGGAGAACTGGGGGATAAAATCAAAGAACAGTCCCTTATCCTCGATTCCGGCAAGGAGCTTTATGTGCTGACAGGTTGTGCCCACCCCGGCCTTTCAGCTATCATGGACTCCGCCCTTAGCTTCGGAAAGGTAAAAGGGATCATCGGAGGCCTGCACGACAGCAAGGAGTTCGAAAGGCTTGAAGGGCTGGAACTTGTTGCAGCCGGGCACTGCACAACCCATAAAGAAGAAATAAAAAAGCTGTTCCAGGCAGAATATGTGGAAATCGGAGCCGGACTGCGCCTTGAATTGGAGTGAATAGTTCTTCGATCCCGGACACCCGAAATCCCCCTGTTCCTTCAGTACTTCCCCTGCTCCAAATTTTATACATCATATCCTTAGTAATTCCCCTGCTCCTTAGTAATTCCCCTGCTCCTTAGTAATTCCCCTGCTCCTCAATAATTCCCCTGCTCCTCAATAATTCCCCTGCTCCTCAATAATTCCCTGTTCTAAATTTTACAAACCTTCTTTACCTCTTACTTTTGAGTATCTAATACATTTTTCTCAACAAATCAATCCCTTGATTTTGCAGAGGGGATACAGGGGAAAACAGGAGATGCAGAAAACGTATAATAGAAATACGATGCCCTCTTAAAGTGATACAGGATTCTTGCGGGGAGATAGGAGAGTCGGACAAAGTAATTTTTATGTTGGGATTTCTTATGACCTTGCCTGCAGAGTTAAATTTCCATTGAATGATGCGCTTTGAATGACACGCGATTGTGTGGTTTAATGATGCGTTTTGAATGACGTGTTTTGAAAAATTATTATTCTGGAATGCGGAAGAAATTGGGAACCGTACCGGATGAAAATGAGGGAGAATTGCCGATGCTTAAAATAGAAAACCTGAGAGTAGAGGTCAACGGAAAAACACTTCTCCATGACGTCAACCTTGAAGTGGGGAAGGGATATACTAATGTTCTCTTCGGGCCTAACGGGGCAGGAAAATCCGCCCTGATGCGGACTATCATGGGCTTTAGCGAATACAAAGTCATGGAGGGCAGGATCCTGTTCAATGGGGAAGACATAACCCACCTTCCAGTAGACGAAAGGGCCCGGAAGGGACTCGGGATCATGACGCAGCGCCCACCCAACATGTCGGGGATAAAGCTCCGGGACCTTGTGTATACGGTAGCGAAAGGAGAAAAAAACCCGGAAACCCTTGCCGAAAACCTTGACATGCAGCGCTTCATGGACAGAGACGTGAACGTCGGCTTTTCGGGGGGAGAAATAAAGCGTTCCGAGCTCCTGCAGCTTGCAGCCCAGAACCCGAGCCTCTACCTCCTGGACGAGCCCGAGTCCGGAGTTGACCTTGTGAGCATAGGACATGTAGGAACGAAGATCAGGGAACTGCTGAACCAGGGGATCGAATGTCCCGGAGAACGCTGCAAGAAAGGAAAATCCGCCCTGATTATCACCCACACCGGCCAGATCCTGGACTACGTGCAGGCAGACAGGGGCTACATCCTCTGCAACGGGACGATCATGTGTTCGGGCAACCCCCTGGAAATGCTAGAAGAGATCAAGAAAAAAGGGTATGAGGAGTGTGTCAAATGCAAGCTGATGAGATAAACCTGAAGAAGAAAGCCGAAAGTGCAATTGGGAAAAAAGCGGCTTTCGGGGAAGATTTCGAGCTTGAGAAATTCGAGGAGGCTTCAAAGATTTCCAAGCCCATCGAAAACATGAAGGAACTGGATGAGGAAAGCCAGAGGACCCTTCTTCAGGTAGGAGTGCTCCCGAGCGAGGAAGGCCGTGCAGGCACCCTGCTAATGAAAGACAATGCAATCTCCCATACCTCCCTGAAAGATAAGAACATCGAACTCATGTCCACCCAGACAGCTCTGCAGAAGCACGAATGGCTCAAGGACTACGCCTGGAACCTCGTGGCCGTGGACGCGGACAAATACACGGCAAAGAGCTACCTGGAAGACGCGGACGGGTACTTCATCCGTGCGCCTGCAGGCAAAAAAACCGTATTTCCGATCCAGACCTGTCTCCTGCTGGGGAGCAAAAAAGTCTCCCAGACCGTGCACAACATAGTGGTCGTGGAAGAAGAAGCCCAGCTCGACATTATCACCGGCTGCACGACGCAGAAGGGAGTTGAGGAAGGGCTGCACCTGGGAATTTCCGAAATGTACGTAAAAAAAGGTGCCACCCTGAACTTCACCATGATCCATAACTGGGCCGAGAACATAGGGGTCCGCCCCAGGACTGTTGTCCACGTGGAAGAAGGAGGAACCTTTGTCAGCAACTATATCTGCCTTAAACCGGTGCGTTCGATCCAGTCTTTCCCAACGGTCAGGCTTGAAGGGAAAGGAGCCGTAACGAGGCTTAACACCATCGCAATCGCCCACCCGGGCTCGGAACTTGACCTGGGGAGCAGGGCAGTCTTCAATGCCCCGGGCACAAGGGCCGAACTAATCTCGAGGACAATCACCACAGGCGGGAAAGTGATTGCAAGAGGGGAAATGATAGGCAACGCCGTCGGCGCAAAAGGGCACCTGGAATGCCGGGGGCTAGTCCTGAGCAATAAAGGAAGCCAGAGGGCAATCCCCATCCTGGAAGCAAACGTGGATGATATAGAACTGACCCACGAAGCAGCTGTAGGAAAGATCGCCCAGGACCAGGTGGAATACCTTATGTCCCGGGGGCTTACCGAAGACGAGGCCGTGGGCATGATCGTTCGCGGTTTCCTGGACGTAGGTATAAAAGGCATCCCTGAGGAACTTAGAGGTGAAATAGAAGATACGATTACCCAGACGGCTCTCGGGATGTAAAACTCCCGGTACCTATCGACCTTATTTGAGAAAACAGACTTACTAACTTTTACTTACATTTTTTTGAAAAAAGTGTGGAAGCCGACAGGAAAAAGGATAAACCTGCCGGACTTTCTTTTGTGGAGTTTTGTGGAGTATTGTGGATTAAAATGAGACGAAGATGTGACTCTAAAGTAAGGTTTCCTTGTGGAGGAGAAACCTGAGAGAATGCACCGCTCATTTAACCGCAATTTGCAGATTGGAGAGGGGATATAAAAACTTATCTATGCCGGACAGATCGCGGGCAGTTATTTAGACAAAAGTGGAAAAATCACTGTGAATAAGACCCGAAATATCACAAAAAAGACAGCAACTGGACAGGATAGAATCCGAAGTTTTCCATAGAAGACTTACACCCCTCAAAGTAAAATTTTGCATATTCAAATAGATTTGATTTATTTTTATTGGTTATCGGTTATCGGTTAAGCTTCGAACTCCCGTCCCACCTCACATTTTATAATAAAGATCTTGTGAAGAAATACACAGGGAAACCCATTTTGAATATAAATATATAAATATGGAAATTTGGGAAAATTGTGCATTTACGTAAGATAGAATGCTTATTATATTTTTGAGATTTCCATGGTTAAATAAAAATTTCATGTTCAAGAGCCGTATTCAACAGAGAAAATAGAAAAACGATCAGAGTTTTGGATTTTTATAAAGTAGGGAAATGTATTACATCATCTTTTCTGAAAAAACAAGAAAGATTTATATCTAAAAGCGTCCTCGTCTATTTTACAGGATATTTATTAATAGTTTATGGGGCCAGCAAATTTTAGTATTGCAGTGTTAACTCTTTAGCCCCAAGCAGTTTCAATAAAACCCACAGAATAATAAAAATAATGTGACTTTGAATAAATATGGACATTTGTGCAATATGAATGAGGGGTTGTGATCAGATGCATAAGAAATCGAGAAATAAACAAAAGATGGGACTGGACATATTAAAAATAAGTATCATATTAATTTTAGCGATTTCACTTTTTTCATGGACAGTTTCGGCTGGAGACAACGGTGCAGAGGTTGTTATCCCGAATAATGATAGTGAGGAACCGGCAGTTGTACTGGTGGAGCTAACTGTTGAACAAACAGTACCGGACATTTCAGTAGATCCTGGATCTTTCAATTTCGAATTGAAGCAGTATATGAATGATACTCGGACCCTGACAATAGAAAACACTGGAAATGCTGAATTAAGCTTTGAAATAACAGACAGCGAAAGCGTAGCTCTGGCCCGGCTAAGTAGCAATGAATATCCTGCCAATTACTTTACAGAGTTTGCAAAAAGTGCGGCGGATACAAGAGAAGGGCGGCCCGTAATAGCAAACTGTGGCGGTTCAGATACGTTCGGATACCAATGGATTGACAGTGATGAACCGGGAGGGCCGATATTTGATTATATCGACATATCCGGCACCGGAACACCGGTAACGGGACTGACCGATGATAACCAGGTGGGACCGTTCCCGATAGGCTTCAACTTCCCGTTCTACGAGAATACTTACGCACAGTTCTACATCGCATCAAACGGTGTTATTGAGTTCGAAAATAACGGCATAAGCTTTAGCAACCAGCCGATCCCTGCCCCGGATGGTTACAACAATCTGATAGCCTGGTGCTGGGACGATCTGTATTGCCGTTCAGACTCCTATGTTTACTACGAATCGTTTGGAGACAAACTGGTGATACAGTTTGTGAACTATGGAGAATGGGGTAATATCGACGGAAGAGTCGATGCAGAAGTTATCATGTACCCTGATGGCAGCATTGTGTATCAATATGACAATTTCTCAAATGGCTTTGATACTGACGGATCAACTGTCGGAATTGAAAATGCTGACGGAACTGACGGTCTGGGAGTTGCTTTCAACACTCCGTATCTGCATGACGACCTAACAGTAGAATTCTACCCGGAAGAAGGCTGGCTCAGCGAATCACCCTTAAGCGGGACTGTTGCCCCGGGTAGCTCTATAGCAGTGAACGTGACTGTAAATACCTCCGACCTTGCTGCCGGAGACTACTCTGCAGAGATTATTATCTCGAATAATGATACTGATGAGGATAGGGTAGTTGTACCGGTGGAACTGACTGTTGAAGCAGCACCGCACATTTCAGTAGATCCGGGATCTTTCTATTTCGAATTGAAGCAGAATACGAACGGCAATCAGACCCTGACAATAGAAAACGCTGGCGGTGCTGAATTAAGCTTCGAAATAACTGACCGCAGCAACGAGACTACAAGCGATGAAAGCTGGCTCAGCGAATCGCCCGTAAGCGGGACAGTCGCCTCTGGCAGTTCTATAGCGGTGAATGTGACTGTGAATACCTCCGACCTTCATGCCGGAGACTACTCTGCAGAGATTGTTATTTCAAATAATGATAGTGAGGATCCGGTAGTTGTACCGGTGGAGCTGACTGTTGAAGGAGTACCGGATATTTCAGTAAATCCTGAATCTTTCTATTTCGAACTGCAGCAGTCTATGATTGGCACACAAACCCTGAGAATAGAAAACACTGGCGAAGGGGCATTATACTTCAGAATAATGGACAGCGAAAACGAGGCTATGGTTCAGGACTTAACGATACAGATTCCTGCCAGCACCGGTCAAAACGATGAAGGGATTACCACAGCGTCGGCTTTTGCAGCAGACATATCAGGACATGAAACCCGGACCATAGAACTAGAAGATGTCAGGATCTCCGGCGAGCCGATAGATGTACTACTAGTTGGGGCAGATTACAGTGCTGATTCGCTTACATCCATCCTGACGAGTTTCCCTGACATCGGAACGGTGAACTTCTTCGATGCTGCCTCCGGAACTCCAACTCTTGCCGAACTCCAGCAGTATGATGTTGCAATAGTATGGAGTAATACCTATTATTACGACAAAGTAGCACTCGGTGATGTACTGGCAGATTATGTTGATTGCGGCGGAAACGTGATTATCCAGGTAGGTTCCTGGTATGGACCTGACTTTGGCCTCCAGGGACGGATAATATCAGAAGGATACAGCCCATTTGTACAGGACGGGGTTAATGGCAATCACTATTCAACTGCTTCTCTTGGCCTGTATAATGCATCTCACTCCATAATGGCTGATGTGAATTCCGTGTCTGACGTATACCGGGATAGTGTTGTACTTACCACGGGAGCCGAACTGGTAGCTGAATGGGACGACGGAGAGGAATTTATTGCCACAAAGGGCCCGGTGGTCGGGATCAACTCATGGCCTGGTGACGGACATCCATGGACAGGAGATTACCCGATAATTATCCATAACACGGTTTTATGGGTTATCTACAATGATAGTGCACCCTGGCTCAGCGAATCGCCATTTAGTGCTACGGTTGCCCCGGGAAGTTCCCTGACAGTGGACGTGGCTGCAAATACCACCGACCTTGAAATCGGGAACTACTCTGCAGAGATCGTCATCTCAAACAACGATCCTGATGATAGCCCCGTAGTTGTACCGGTGAATCTGACGGTGACCGACTTCCCCACGGTGACAATAAACTCCCCGGCAGAAGGCCAGGAAGTCAGCTTTGTAGACAATATCGTAAACGGAACAGTGGTAGAAGCGGACTTCGAATCAGCCACCCTGGTCGTGAAGGACGGTGCAGGCTTTGTAGTGAGCAAGTATGACCTCAGCCTCACGGATGACAGCTTTAGAGAACGCGTGGAATATGCTCCTGACCAGGAAAACACCCTTGAATTAACCGCATACGATGTGGCAGGCAATTCATACATGATTTCAAGGACGGTATACGTCAAAAATAATACAGTTCAGAACGAAACACCCGATGTCATAGAGGGCGTGCCGGTGCTAATTGACGCTGTCAATGAAACTGACACCTTTGTAAAATTTGTTTCAGATGTTAATGCAAGTGATGTGACTTTCACAGTGACTGCGATAACAAATAAAACCGACCTTGACGAATTAAACGGTTCGGGCCAGGCATACGGGGAAATCGCCCTTGAAAGAATTGTTGAGGTAAATGTCACCGGAGGAATTGATGGTTCTAACGAGTCCCAGGTCCGGAATGTACGTATATCTCTCTACTATGACATGAATGACCTTGACCTGAATGGAGACGGAGTTATAGGAGCGGGAGACCTTGATGAAAACAAGCTGTTCGTTTACTGGTATAATGAAACGAGCGGGAACTGGACAAAGCTCCTGAAAGATAATCCGGACTGGGTGCTTGATTTCGGCAGGACTCCGATAAACGGTGATGAACCCGGGTGCGTGTGGGTAGAGGTAGAACACTTAAGCATCTATGGGATAGCAGGATCTAAAATTGAAGATAAGGTTGAAACCTCAAAGAGCGGCGGAGGGTCCGGCACAGGCAGTGCCACCATTATCCCCAGGCCTGAAAAGCAGGATGAAAAGATTGAAATCGAACCCCTGCCCGGGGAAGTGGGAGAAGGTTCGGAAGAACTGGAAATTGTGGAAGAGAGTGCTCCCGGAGCAGAGGCAGCAAAGAATACTTCCGCGGAAGAGCAAAACGAAAGTTCCCCCGGATTCGGGTCAGTACTTGCAGCATCAGGACTGGCTGTTTCAGCCGTTTGTTTGAGAAGGCGGATGCTTAAATAAGAAGCATTTCTGCCTTTTCTTTTTTATTGACTCCTTTCCTAGCTTTCTTTTTAAAGAGGATACAGACCTGCGTTCTTTATAACCATTATTCTGCAATATTTTTTTGTTGTCTTTTTTTGAAAAACAATATCTTCAGGTAGGACCTCTTCTAGTAGGATCTCGGCTGATAGACCCATGTAAACCCCTGTAAAATTTCATTCCTGCATTACAGGGTAAGAATTCCTTACCCGCCAGCATATAAATATCGCAGTTAATATACAACAGTACTGCAATAGTTTTGAGGCAACGCGGTCAACTACTCCTGGGATAATACTCAGAAATATCCGATTGAGGTACATGAGATCCTGCTTAGTACATATGATCCTGCTGAGGTACTTATGATAGATTTTGCATGTAAGGAATTCAAGGTAGAAGACGTGATCAAATGCGCCCTGAACCTTACCAGGGCCGACCTGAAGGTATTGAAGCATTTCTTAAACGAGACCGAACACTGGTTTGACACCGATACCCTTTCAAAGGCCCTGAAACTCGACATCTCCACGGTCCAGCGTTCGGTGAAAAAACTGCACGAAAAAGAAATCCTGCAAAGGTCCCAGCAAAACCTGGACGGTGGAGGCTACGTCTTCATCTACAGAGTCCACTCCAGGACAAAAATCAAAAATATCATTATGGACGTTGTCCGGACCTGGGCCGAGAGGCTCGGGCAGGAACTGGAAGAATGGGAAAGCGGGGGTTGAGACTTGCTAAAAATGACCCCATGCCTGGGAATCCTGGTCCTGATAGTGTCCATAGGGGGGCTCTGGTACCCTGTCCTCGGGGATTTCATGTTAATCGTCTTTGCCGCCATCTTCCTGATAAGCCCCTTCAGAGGCCGCTGGTTTTGCGGAAACCTTTGCCTCAGGGGAAGCCTTGAGGACTTCTGAGTCAGAAAGGTATTCAACGAAAAGAAAAATCCCAGAGGTGTAGGAGTTTCTGGCTGTGGGTACCCATCTTCCTGATGCTCATGGGTCTCATGAGAAGGGACAACTTATAATTCGCCTGTTTTTGATATTAGGGCTCCCACGGCCTGAAATATTTCCATCTCAGGAGTGCACACCTGAACAAAAAAAAGTACAGAACTTCTGTTTTTTGACGGCATAATTCCGTACTTCTCAGCGTTTATATAAGGCTGCAGATATAATACAGTACTGCAACATTTGAGAGGTCGTGCAATGATAGACTTTGCCTGTAAAGAATTCAAGGTAGAAGACGTAATCAAATGCGCCCTGAGCCTTACCAGGGCTGACCTGAAGGTATTGAAGCATTTCTTAAACGATACCGAACACTGGTTTGACACTGACACTCTTTCAAAAGCCCTTGAGCTTGACATCTCCACTGTCCAGCGTTCCGTGAAAAAGCTGTACGAAAAAGAGATTCTTCAGAGATCTCAGCAGAACCTGGACGGCGGAGGCTATGTATTCATCTACAAAATTCACTCCAGAACTAAAATAAAAAACATAATCATGAACGTTGTCCAGACCTGGGCCGAAAGGCTAGGGCAAGAACTGGAACAATGGGAAAACAGAGGTTGATAAATGTGCTTAAAATAACACCTTATCTGGGGATTCTTGTCCTCATCGTGTCCATAGGAGGACTCTGGTACCCTGCACTCGGATATTTCATGCTGTTAGTCTTTGCCGCCATCTTCCTTATAAGTCCCTTTAGAGGCCGCTGGTTCTGCGGAAACCTATGCCCCAGAGGCAGTCTTGTCGATTTCTGGATTTCAAAAATCTCTAAAAAAGAAAAGATTCCTGCCGTATTCAGAAGTTTCTGGCTGAGGATTCCGGTCTTTTTCCTGCTCATGGGCTTCATGGGCTACAGGGTCATGAGCGTCATAGGGACCCTGAATATGTTTGAAAAAATAGGCATGATCCTCGTGACCATGTGCATTGTAACCACAGTGATTGCAGTCATCTTTGGCACCTTCCTGAGCCCGCGGGCCTGGTGTACTTTCTGTCCGATGGGCACAGCCCAGAACCTGCTCGGAGGCAAGAAATACCAGTTGCAGGTCAAACAGGAAAACTGCATCAGCTGCAAAAAATGTGAAAAAGTCTGCCCGATGCAGCTCGACGTCTGCAACAGCGAAGCAATGTCCGACTGTATCAAGTGCGGACGCTGCGTGGAAGCCTGTCCAAAAGACGCTCTGCATTTCTGAGCATTTTTATTTTAGACCGATTCCAATTTTTAGTCATTCAAATTCAATTTTTCTTTTTTTAATTCAACTTTTCTTTTTTTAATTCAATTTTTAGTTTTTCCAATTTCAAAACCGGGATAAAAATATAATTTTCTGTAAATATTTATAATCAATTAACACAATATAGAATATGGGGAACCCGGAAACACCATATTGATCAGATCTGACTTATTAATCAGGTCTGACTTTTTGCCAACTGGATATGCCTTTATGCCAGTCAGAGATGAATTATTACACCAGCCGGAAAAGAATTTGAAAGCTAATTCACAGTGTTAATGTTTGCAGAAATCCTGAAACAAGTCCATGGGGAAAAGAACATGACAGATCGTGTCCCGGAACTTTCAGCCGACCAGAAAACGGAACTCTCGGAAATATTCGGAGAGTACGTCAATCTTGACAAACGCGAACGCCACTACTACAACCACGATATAGGAGCCCTGCCACCTCTTGTAAAGAAAGTGATAGGAAATACCGATCCTGCTGCGGTCGTAAAAGTCAGGAGTGAAGAAGATGCTGTCAAACTCCTGGAATTTGCAAACCGGTACAAAATTCCGGTAGTCCCGAGAGCAGGAGCGTCTTCGGGATACGGAGGAGTCATCCCGACAAAAGGAGGGGTCGTTGCTGATGTGACCCTGTTAAACGGGGTTCTTAGCATTGACCCGGAAACAGAGACAGCCGTTGTGCAAAGCGGGATCATCTGGGAAAAACTTGAGAGAAAGCTAAACGAAAAAGGGCTTTCCCTCAGAGCCATACCCTCAAGTGCTCCTTCTTCAACCGTCGGGGGCTGGCTCATGCAGAGCGGGGCAGGCTACGGCAGTTACGAGTTTGGCTGGGGGCACGAGAGCATGGAAAACGTCCGGATAGTCCTCCCGAACGGAAAAATGAAGGAATTTTCAGGCCCCGAACTAAGCAAACTCATAGGAACCATGGGGACGACAGGCATAATCACGGAAGTCACCCTGAAAGTCCAGAGACAGGAAGAAAGAAACGCAGTTTCAGCCAGTTTCCCGAACGCTGCAGCCCTCAGGGAAGCTCTCGAGACCATAAGGGAGAAGAAAGTTCCGCTCTGGTCAATTTCCTTCCTGAACCCGGAATGGGCAGACATGAAGAACAAAGCGCCCAGAAAACTCCATTACGGGGAAGTCGTGGACAAAGATAGGCCCGTGCTCCCAAAGGCTTACGTCTGCACTTTCATGTACCCTGCATCAAGGGATGTCTCAGGCCTCACAGAAGCAATCGAAAATGCGGGAGGCACGGCCCTTCCGGAAGAAATCTCAAAGCACGAGACCGAAGAGTGGTTCAAGTCCATGAAGGTGAAGAGGCTTGGCCCTTCATTCATCCCGGCAGAGATTCTGGTGCCGCTCGATAAGATGGACAGGGTCTTTGAAGAAATCAAAAAGAGAATCAAACTCCAGGTGCTTACCGAAGGTATGGTTATAGGGGACGGAAATGTGGTGCTCCTCTGCTTTATACCCCATTCGGAACGCTCGGTCCTCTTTAACACGGCTTTTGCCCTTTCCCTGAGCATCCTGAAGATCGCGGAAGAAAACGGGGGCAGGGTTTATTCCTCGGGGCTCTTTTTTGCCTCAAAGAAAAAGGACGTCTTCGGGGACAAGCTTGCCGAAATCGAAGCCCTGAGAAAAGAGTTTGACCCCAGCGGGATCATGAACCCCGAGACCCTGGAAGGAAAAGGGCTCCTGAACACTGCCGTTTCCATGGGTTCCGCATTCGAGCCCCTGGGCCGAATGGCAGGAAACATGTCCGGGATAGGGAAAACCACCTTCAAAGACGAAAAGGAAATCCCTGCAGAGGTTGCGGAACTTGCCTACTCCTGTTCCCAGTGCGGCTACTGTGTGAGTGAATGCGACCAGTACTACGGCCGGGGCTGGGAGTCCCAGTCCCCGCGGGGAAAATGGTTCTTTATCAAGGAATACCTTGCAGGCCGGGAAAAACTTGACCAGCGGCAGACAAACACCTTCCTTGCCTGCACCACCTGCCAGATGTGCGATGCCCGCTGCGAGCTTGACATGCCAATCGAACACGCCTGGATGACCATGCGCGGGAAACTGGTCGATGAAGAAAAGAAAATGACTTTCCCGCCCTTCGAGATCATGGCTGCAAGCCTCCTGAAAGAACGGAACATCTGGGCAAACTACCGCAAGGACAGGGACAAATGGATCCCGGACGATATCCGGGCAAAGATGAAAGACGAAGCTGAATACGCCTACTTTGCAGGCTGCACTGCCTCTTTTGTGGAAAAAGACGTGGCTGTAGGGGCTGTGCGTATGCTCAACGATGCAGGTGTTGAATTCACGGGGCTTTTTGACAGGGAAGCGTGCTGTGGGATACCCATGCTCGTTGCCGGGAAGTGGGATGTCTTTGAAAAGATCATGCGGATGAACGTCTACAACATGAAAAAGCGAGGCGTAAAAACCGTGATAACTTCCTGCCCTGCCTGCTGGCTCATGTGGCACACCGTCTACCCCCAGTGGGCGGAGAAGCTCGGGATCGAATACGGGCTTGAGACAAAGCACTATTCCGAAGTCCTGATGGAGCACCTGGACGTGCTAAAGCCCAAATTCAAAAAACCGCTCAATAAAGTGGTTGCCTGGCATGACTCCTGCCACCTGGGAAGAGCCGGAGGCAAAGTCTACGAACCTCCGAGAGAGCTGTTGAAGGCCATCCCGGGCATCCAGTTCAGGGAACTTGAACATAACAGGGAACAGGCTCACTGCTGCGGTTCGGTGGTCAGCCTGATTGCCGAGCCTCCGGTTGCATATAAACTTGGAGGTATGAGAATTCAGGAAGCTGTAGATGTGAAAGCAGACATCATTGCGGCTCTGTGTCCCTGCTGTACGGTCCAGTTCCGTGTCGCATCCGAGAAAAACAACATGAAAATAGAGTCCCAGGACCTCGGCGCCCTTGTGGCCAGAAGCCTCGGCTATGACATCCCGGACACGACAAACTACGCCCTGCAGTCATGGGTGCCCTTTGAGAAAATGATCGACCTCATGCAGCCCGAAAACATGGCCGACCTTATGGCAGAGCTCCTGCCAGAGATGATGGCAGCCATGCCTGCACCCCTGCAGTCCATGATGAAAATGGCCAAATACGTACCAGGCATGGACGCCCTGATGAAGCCCATGATGCCGGTTATGATGCCCAGGCTCATGCCCTCGGTCATGCCCAAAGTCATGCCAGACATGCTCAAAGCCGTGGAGAGGCGGGTCCCTATGCCAGACTACATGAAAGAGCAGCTCCCCGACCTCATGCCAAAAGCCATGGAAAACCTGATGCCGAATATGCTGCCCCAGATTATCCCGCTGCTGACCCCGCGGATGATCGAGTACATCAAGAAACATTGAAACAGAGACGCAGAGAAAAAAAATAAGTGAAGAGAAAAAATAGGTGCAGAGAAAAACGGAAGAAATTTTAGGAATTTCCTCCGAGCCCAACTTTTTGTGGTTTAATTTATTGTGGTTTAAATACGAAGCAAGAAACTTCAAAATAATTATGGAGTAGAGATTGAACAGATGAGCAAACTTTCTGTATCTTCTTTTAACAGGGCACTCCATGAGATGGCAAAACCGACGGTTCGGACAGAACCAGGGACATGGAAACCGGCCCCTGTGTTCTCACTCAGTTCAACAGCTATATGCCCGACCTTGTTTTTCATGCTGCTAAAGGTCCTGGGGTAAAGAGAAAGTTCCGTACTTCTGGCAAACATTGTTTTTATGCTCATTTTAATGAGAATCCTTCTGAATTTTGCGCCCTGAAAAGTCCCTGCGAGTGAAAGCAAAATTCAGGAAGATTAAAAGATTAAAAGGAGCAGAAGCCCTTTTTTTAAAAGAGATTTATTTCCGGCTCAGAGGAAATGTTATATAGAAGTGCTTGCATTAAGAATAGGAAAATTACGCACTGAAAATCGCGTACTTAAGAGTTCAACTAATCAACTAATAAAAAATCATATAAATTCAAAATCATTATACAGGAGATTGAAGTTTGGCAGCACAACCAATCTTTATTTTAAGAGAAGGAAGCCAGAGGACCCACGGTTCCGACGCACAGCACAACAACATCATGGCCGCAAAGGCCGTAGCTGAGGCAGTCAGGACCACTCTTGGGCCGAAGGGTATGGACAAGATGCTCGTGGACTCCATGGGCGATGTAGTGATCACGAATGACGGGGCAACCATCCTCAAGGAAATGGACATCGAACACCCCGGCGCAAAAATGATCGTGGAAGTTTCCAAGACCCAGGACGCAGAGGTAGGAGACGGGACCACCACCGCAGCCGTTCTTGCAGGAGAACTCCTGGAAAAGGCAGAAGAACTGCTGGAAAGCGGTGTCCACCCCACCCTGATCGCAAGCGGATACAGGCTCGCAGCAAACCAGGCTACAAATATTCTGGAGACTATCACAATCAGCGTCTCCCCGGAAGACACCGAAACCCTGGAGAAGCTGGCCGCAACCGCAATCACCGGGAAAGGGGCAGAATCTTACAAGGAACACCTCTCCGCACTTACGGTACAGGCAGTCAGGTCCATCGTTGAAGAAAGAGAAGGGAAGATCACGGTCGACATCGAAGACATCAAGACCGAAAAGAGGCCTGGAGGAAGCATCAAGGACTCTGAGATCGTTGAAGGGGTTCTCGTTGACAAGGAACGCGTCCACGCCGCCATGCCCGAAGTCATAGAAGACGCAAAGATCCTCCTCTTAAGCGTACCTGTTGAACTCAAGAAGACCGAAACCAAGGCAGAAATCAAGATCACAACCCCTGACCAGATGCAGTGTTTCCTTGACCAGGAAGAAGCAATGCTCAGGGAAATTGTAGACAAAGTAATCGCAACCGGTGCCAACGTTGTCTTCTGCCAGAAGGGAATGGATGACCTTGCCCAGTACTACCTGACAAAGGCAGGCATTTTCGGCATGCGCAGGGTTAAGAAGAGCGACATGGACAAACTCGCCCGTGCAACCGGAGCAAAGGTAATCACCAGCATCGACGAGATTGAGGAGTCCGACCTCGGGTATGCGGGCCTTGTGGAAGAAAAGGATGTCACTGGCTCCAGAATGACCTTTGTCACAGGCTGCAAGGACAGCAAGACCACCTCTATCCTCCTCCGCGGCGGAACCGAGCACGTGGTAGACGGCATCTCAAGAGCTCTCGAAGACGCTCTCAGAGTCGTGGGTGTAGCCCTCGAAGACCAGATGGTCGTTGTGGGCGGCGGCTCCCCTGAGATCGAACTTGCTCTCAGGCTCAAGGAATATGCGGCAACCCTGAAAGGCAGGGAACAGCTTGCAGTTACGAAGTTTGCAGAGTCCCTGGAAGTCATCCCCCAGACCCTCGCAGAAAACGCAGGGCTGGACCCCATCGACATGCTCGTGGAAATGCGCTCCCAGCACGAAAAGGGCAACAAGAAAGCAGGCCTCAACGTCTACACCGGGAAGATCGAAGACATGTACGAAAACAATGTCATCGAGCCCCTCAGGATCAAGACCCAGGCAATCAACGCCGCCACTGAGGCAGCAATCATGATCCTCAGGATCGACGATGTGATTGCTTCCGCAGGCATGAAAGCAGGTCCCGGCGGAGAAATGCCGGACATGGAATTATAAACCTGCTAAAAACTATTGAAGAAAATTGAAATATACGGTTGCCGGAAAATTTCAGATTCCGCAACCCACTTCTTTTTTTACCCCGGACTCATTTAGCCCGATATTTTTCACATGTCTTAGAATAAATACGTTTATCAAAAACCCTCGGAACAGACCGTTCCAGTAGAAAATAAGTTATTCAAACAGATGTCGTAGGTTATCCGTTTCACTACGTCTATGGAAAAGACCGTTCCAGTAGAAAATAAGTTATTCAAAACTCTTCTGACAAAGCTCTTCTCTAAAAAAAGTTATTCGGATCATGAGTCAACCTGGTCAAAAGAGAAATCCGTTTAGCAAAAAAGGGAAAAAATTTTGAAGAAGCTGTTTCACCAGCCTGAAAACTTTTTACCTGGCTTCGTAGCAGGGAATTTCCCTGGCGTCCACTATTATCGGTTTGCCAAGCTCATTTGAGATGACGCTGCGTACCCTTGCCATGCACCTGCATTCAAGCTGAACGCGAGCAGCCATGGTTTCACATTCCTCGATATACAAATCATTTGCACTGATAATGGAATGTGTGGAGATCTGCCTTTGCACGACCCTGGCAATGAGCCCGGTGGTCCCGTCCGTTAAATCGTCACGGCGGGTGGATGTTAAGAGAACCTGATCCCCTGCATTAAGCCCAAGTACACCAAAAAAATTCTGTGGGTTCCGAATTTCAAGAGTCCGGAGTGAATGTTTTTTAAGGGCTTCGATCACTGAATCGGCAATTCCGGTTAGCGCAATGTACTCCATAGAATCACCCGTACATTGGGAATTCCTTTTTGACTTCTCCTTTCTGTTCGGAGGTCTGGACATCTTCAGCAAGTTTTTGTAACTCAACTTCTATGCGCTCGGCTTGCTTTATGAGCCGTTCGGTATCGATCGACAGCCCGTAGAGTTTGTTTAAAACCTCAACAACAGCAGAAGCAGCCCTGGGATCTGGGTTCTGGGTCCGGGTAGCTCCGAGCAGGCTCAGCGCCGGGATTCCCCTGAGCAGGCATTCGGCCATCACACTGCCAGAAATACCTGAAATGGTTCCCATCTGGAAGACCTCCACTTCGTCCTTGATCTTGTCCAGCATCTCCTGGGTAGTGGCTGCCCCGAAGACCTTGTGTCCCCCGTCCATGATAGCAATTCCAGCAATAGAGGCAATTTCCTTTACATTGATGGACTCTGCCCAGTCAACCAGGGCATTGCTTACATCGTAGGAAACCGAATGGCTGATAGGGATATCCGAAATCACGATAATCAGGTTGTGCTCCACACTTTCATAGATCCGGACAGGCATGTTGATAAGCCCCTCGTAGAGTACGGCAATGGAAGGGAAATACCTGGACTCGATAGAACCGATATACTCCATATCCATCTCTTCGATCAGGTGCTGACTTGCAATGTTCCCAACAAGCCCGATTCCGGGGAAACCTTCAATCAAAACAGGGTTTTTTGACTGCACAGGTTTCGTAATAATCTTCACATCATTGTTATCATAATCCGTATCTGACAAAGTACCACCTCACTGAAAATATAACCCCTACAACTATATCTTACCTAATCATACTTAAACAGGTTCTCAGAGGTCCGAACCCGGGGAATCCCAAACCTACCACAAAATTAAAAATTAAGGGTAGTTTCCGGGCCCCCTAAAAACCAAAAACCCTCCATAGTATTTAAAGAGAATCTCCTGATATATATCTTTTATTAAGATAACTTAAAATAATTCATCAGATACTTAGATAAAATCAATAGCCAGTTTATAATTAGTATCAAGTGAATAATTGATAAGCAGAATCCAGCAGGTTCAGGAAAAACGAGGGCGAAACCTGCAATAAAATATGTAATAAAATATGAGTAAAAATCTGTAATAATTCAGGTTATCCATACGGAAGAAAAATAATCCGCAAAAGAAAAAAGAGGGGATGAGTTCATAAAAAACCTCTAAATGGAAATGAATTAACCTCTAAATGGAAATGAATTAACCTCTAAATGGAAATGAATTAACCTTAAAAATTCAAAGGAGAGCCGCACATGGAAAAACCGATTCTTTATCTGGAAAGCGTAGGGGAAACAAACACTGATGCCGTTGTAGGGGCTGCGGCAAAAAGAGCCTCAGAACTTGGGATCACACACATAGTGGTTGCAAGCACCAGCGGAAAGACCGCCCTCAAGATGGCTGAAGCCGTGAAAGACAGCGGAATAAAAATAATAGGAATCAGTCACCAGTACGGGCAAAAAGAAAAAGGCGAGTGGGAAGTGGAAGAGGAATACAAACAGAAACTTGAGGAGCTCGGAGCCGTTATCACCACCCAGTCCCACATGTTTTCAGGGATCGAACGCTCAATAACCAAGAAGTTCGGAGGCTATTCCAGGATAGAAGTTATTTCCGACACCCTGCGGGCCCTCTTCGGGAAAGGTTTCAAGGTAGCGGTCGAAGTCGCAATCATGGCAGCAGACTCAGGGCAGATCCCGGTCTCTGAAGACACGGAAATCATTGCCATCGGAGGTACGCGCTGGGGTGCGGACGTAGCCCTTGTGCTCAGGCCTGCTCACAGTAACGACTTTTTCTCCATGCAGGTAAGGGAAATCATTGCCATGCCGCGGGCAAAGGAAGATTAAGCGGCCCGTAAAAGTTCAAAGATGTTTAAAAAAAAATTAAAAAAATTAAAAAAAGATTAAAGAAGATTTGCAAAAGTTGAAAGATTTCAACAATGCAGGATAACAGGGATGGAATATTCAGGCCATCCCGAGCCTTTTGAGGATTTCCGCCCGGTCTTCTTCGGTAAAGGATTCACTCTGGAAGGTCTCAACCGCCTTTTTCAAAAGGGTTACTGAAAAGGACATCGAGGGCCCGCCACCAAAGGCAACCGCAACCATGGAAGCCTGCATGATCTCCTCTTTTGTGGCCCCTGCATAAAGGGCGTTAAAGGCATGGAGGGAGATGCAGTAGGGACAGCGGTGGTAGAGAGCAATCCCGATAGCGATCAGTTCCTTGGTCTTAAAGTCCAGGACCGAGTCTTCAAAACTTGCCCCGACCATGCCCATAAAAGCTAGAGCCTGTTTTCCCTGAACTTCGGTTTCGGAAGCAAATTCTCCGAGGCCTTCTGTAAAGTCGAATAACAATTTTTTCGGATCTTCAGTCATATTTTCACCTGTATCATTCTGATCTGTATCGTTCAGACCTGTAAATTTCTGGCCTGTCATTCCGATATGCAGCTTATTGATCTGCAAGTTTCTATCACTACAACCCTTGATTATCGAGATATATAATGGTTGTGGATAGATAGCACAAAACTATACAGAAGTGACAGAATGTCCCGTATCCCCGGAAGAAAACAGCCTATTCAAGTCGATCGGATAAAAGAAAAAAAGCCTTGAAAGAAGTACAAAAAACCCTGCAAAAAACCTCGAAAAAACAATTGGAAAAAACTTGAAAGAAAACCTGCAAAAAATCGCAAAAAACCTGCAAAAAAATCCTGTAAAAAAACCCTGCAACAGCTCCGTAAAAATCCCTGTCAAAATTCCCGCCTACCTGCTCCCTAAAGACATTCCTTTTTTCCGTCCCCAAAGTTAAATATAGCTGAGAGATATTTATTCCCCCGGCATGTCATCGATATTTGAAATACTCGACAAGGACGCAGGCGGCAGGATAGGGAAACTCAAAACCCCGCACGGGATAGTGGAGACTCCAACCGTCATGCCTGTGATCAATCCGAACATCCAGCTTATCCCCCCGGAGGAGATGAGAAGCTTCGGGGCAGAGATCCTTATCACCAATTCCTATATTATCTACCGGAAAGAAGAACTGCGAAACGTAGCCCTTGAAAAAGGGCTGCACGGGCTTTTGGGCTTTGACGGGCCCATTATGACCGATTCGGGGTCATTCCAGCTTTCCATCTACGGCTCAGTAGAAGTCACTAACGAGGAGATCCTGGGATTCCAGCAGAAAATCGGGAGTGATATTATCGTCCCCCTGGACATCCCAACGCCTCCCGACGTCCCCAGGAGGCGGGCCGAAGAAGAACTTGCAATTACCGCCGAACGCCTGGAAGCCGCCAGGAAACTCATACAGGGCGAACAGCTTCTTGCAGGCCCGGTCCAGGGCTCGACCTACCCCGACCTAAGGGAAAAAGCCGCTTCCCACCTGAAAGAACTCGATTTCGGAGTCTACCCCCTGGGAGCCGTGGTTCCACTTATGGAGACCTACCGCTACGCAGAACTCGTGGACGTGATTGCAGCCTCGAAAAAGGGCCTCTCCCCGGTTGCCCCGGTCCACCTCTTCGGGGCAGGGCACCCTATGATGTTCGCTCTAGCCGTGGCCCTCGGATGCGACCTTTTTGACTCGGCAGCCTACGCCCTCTACGCAAAGGACGGCCGCTATATCACTGCAAACGGGACCTACCACCTGGACAAACTTAACTACCTACCCTGTTCCTGCCCAATCTGCTCGAAATACACGGCAGAAGAGCTGAAAAAAGCAAAAAACAGCCAGGAACTCCTGGGAAAGCACAACCTCTATGCGACCTTTGAGGAAATCAGGCTGATCAAGCAGTCCATAAAGGAAGGAAAACTCCTGGAACTTGTGGAAAAGCGCTGCCGCGCCCATCCGAAACTGCTTGACGGGCTGAAAAGACTCTATACTCATTCCACCTGGCTCGAAAAGTTTGACCCTGCAAGCAAAGGAACCTTTTTCTACTGCGGACCCGAATCCGCGTCCCGTCCCGAAGTCCTGCGTTTCGGAAAGAGGCTGGAACGCTTCAGCATCGAAGGTCCGGCGCTTATCCGCACAAGGCCCGTGAAGGGTGAAAAGGAATACAGCCAGATCCTTATTTTCAAACCCCCCTTTGGAGCATACCCCGTGGAAATGGAAGAGGTATACCCCTTCAGCGCTGAGGTCCCAAAAATCCCGGATTACGAAGCCCTGAGCACAGCTCTCTCAAATACCCTCAAACTAATAGACCTGAACCCTGAAGCAAAATTTACCTTCATCTGCGAACCGGAGTTCGACCACCCACTCCTCGAAAAAATCCGGAAAAGGGCGGAACTTGTGTACAGAGACGAATGGAAAAAAGGATGAAAAAGAAAACTTTTTTGACATACGCATGTTTATAGGACTAAAATCAAACACTTTTAACTAACCCAAAAAAACACTTAATAAACACTTAATAAACACTTAATAAACACTTAATAAACACTTAATAAATACTTAATAAACACTTAATAAACATTTAATAAACACTTAATAAACACTTAATAAACACTTAATAAACACTTAATAAACACTTAATAAACACTTAATAAACACTTAATAAACACTTAATAAACACTTAATAAACACTTAATAAACACTTAATAAACACTTAATAAACACTTAATAAACACTTAATAAATACTTAATAAACACTTAATAAATACTTAATAAACACTTAATAAACACTTAAAAAAAATAAAAAACTTAAAAAAACTAAAACAGCCCTGGAAAATGACCACGAAACCCCCAAAATAAAAAAAACACAGGTGAAAACATTGTCCCTCACAGCAAGAATCGGAGAACTCAGCCCCTATCTCCAGCTGCTGAGACCCGAACTCTACTACATGGACCTGACCCTCCCTGCCTCAAGCGCCATCCTGGCGTCCTACCTGGCAAGCGGAGGGCTTCCGGAACTCAGCCCTTTCATTATTGCGGTTATCGGAGGCTTTGCAGCCATCACCAGTTCATACGTTTTCAACGACTGCTGCGACGTTGACATCGATACCATTAACCTTCCCGACCGTCCCCTGCCCTCTTCGACGGTCTCGAAGAAAACGGCGCTTACGTACGCCATCTTTCTTTTAGTAATTGCGGGAGCTGCGGCCACATACCTGAACCCGGAATCCCTCCTGGTCCTCCTGATCGCAGCCGGCACAATCACCGTCTACTCAATTTTCGCAAAACGGAGTACTTTCCTCAGCTTCGTGCCTGTGGGCATCTCTTACGGGCTTGTGCCTGTGGGTGTCTGGCTGGCTTTTGACCCTGCAGGAATCCTGAAAGGCAGCGACGGGGTGATCCTGCCCCTTGCCGGGATCTGCTTCGGGCTAATGATGTGCGTTACTGACTGGGCCTTTACTCTTGGCGGAGTTGCCCGGGACGTAGAAGGCGACAGACTCAAAGGCGCACCCACCATGCCCGTGACTTACGGCATCCCCTTTACCGCCAGGTTTGTTACATTCTGGTGGATCGTAGGAGTTATCGCATCGGTAATCATCGGCTGGTCTGCAGGACTCGGCCCCGTGTACTTTGCAGGCGCCCTGGCTTCAGGGCTCTGGATGCTTGCCCAGTGCTTTGACTTTATCAGGCACCCAACTCCGGAAAGAGGAGGAAGCCTCTTTTTAAACGGGTCGAACTACAGGGCCGTCATGTTCGGGTCCATGATCCTGGACGTGGTGCTGTGCATCTACCTTGAAGCTTACACATCTATTCTCTGGTAAGAAGGCAGAGCAGGAAAGGAAAATAGGCAAGGTAGAGCAAGGAGAGTAACAAGTAGGCAGGGAGAGGTAAATAGGCTAAAATAGAGGAGAAGAGAGGATAAAAAAATGGACGCTGATATCATCGTAATCGGGGCATCCCCTGCAGGGCTGATGGCTGCCCGAAACGCCTGCGAGAAGGGCGCAGATGTCCTTTTGCTGGAAAAAAAGGAAGAACTCGGGCATCCCCCTCATCCTGCAAACTCTTTTTTCAAGGGGATGTTGGACAGGTGCGGCGAGAAGGTGGACCCGTCCTACGTGGACCATTACCTGAAAGGCATGCAGATCATTGCCCCCTCGGGACGCAGGGTGGTTGTTGAAACCCCCGGATATGCCATTGACAAGACGAAATTCGACCGTTTTTACGCAAAGAAGGTTACGGGTACCGGGGTAGACCTGCGCACAGGTATCGAAGCCTACAACATCCTGAAAGACCGTGAAGAATTTGCAATAAGTACATCTGAGGGAGTCTTCAGGTCAAAGCTTGTGATCATCTCCGACGGGATCAACTCGAAAATGGCTTCTCTCCTCGGCCTGAAAACCATGAGACACCCCGAAGACATCGCCTGGGGCATTGAACTGGACGTAATGGCTCCGGGCCTGGGGAAACCGGACATGTTCGAGTACTACGTGGGAAACCACGCTCCCGGCTGGAAGACCACGTACTCCCCCCGCGGAGGGGACAATGCCGCAATCGGAGCTTATGTGCGCAGGTGCGGAAAAGACGCCACCCCCTACCTGAACGCCTGGGTAGAGCGCTTCAAAAAGCTCAAGGGAATCGAGGAGCTTGAAGTCGTGAGAAAACTCTCCGGCGGAGACCCTATCGTAACCATCCCGAACGAGTATATCACAGACGGGGTCATGGTCGTGGGAGGCGCCGCCGGACAGTCAGGGATAGGCTATGCCATGCGTTCAGGCCAGATCTGCGGAGACGTGGCGGCAGATGCCATTAAAAAAGGCGACGTTTCAAAAAACGCCCTCTCGGAATACCGGAAGGCCTGGGAAAAAGAATACAGGACCGAACACTACCTGGGCAGGATTGCCCTTGAGACCCTGCGAAAGATGACGGACAGGGAAATCGACGAGATGGTCAAAGTCTTTGAAAAAGAAGATCTCTCCTTCATCCACGGAAGCGCCTTTGAGCAGGCCATGCAGGTCTTCATGTTCATGCTTAAAAAGAAACCCACGGCAATGCTCAAGTACAGGGCATTTCTCAGGAACAAATGAATTTACGAAGAATTTACGAAGAATTTACGGGCTTAAAATAAGGGATCGAAAAAACATGCAGTATGATTTTTACAAAAACCCCCTCTTCAGGGTCTACGCCGAAGTCGAACAGGGCAGGGTCCGGATGAAAACCAGCGGAGTCGCCTCCCCGATTATGAAAAGAGTGATGGCAGGAAACTTCGCTATCTTTGATGGGGAAAAGCCCGCAAAAGTAGGGAAGAAACAGCTGATCTATTCCACCTGGATGCCCCCGATCCCGGGCCCCGGTTTTGACAGGCTGGTAAAAAGCCAGCTCTCCGCCATGCTGGGGAAGATGATTCCGGACCAGGTCACGATCTCCATTACCGAGGACTGCCCGAACAACTGCATCCACTGCGCCCTTCCGGATACGAAAAACCGGGCAAAGCTTTCTTCCGAAACCGTGAAGGATGCCATCGACCAGATGCTTGAGATAGGCAGCACCTTCATAATCTTCGACGGGGGAGAACCCCTGACCTACCAGGGTCTCGAAGACCTGATCAGCTATGTAGACCCGGAAAAAGCAATCACCGGCATGTTCACTTCCGGGGTCGGGATGACCCCGGAAAAGGCAAGGAGCCTGAAAGAAGCGGGACTTTATTCCCTGACCGTCAGCTTTGACAGCCCCTTCGAGGAAAAGCACGATTACATAAGGGGCAGGGAAGGAGTCTTCAAAAGTGCCGTCAACGCGGTCAAAAACGGGCTCGAAGCCGGGCTGCTGGTCAACATCTACCTGGTCCTTTCCAGGGAAAACGTGGACGAACTTGACGAACTCTACGCCCTTGCCGCCGAACTCGGCGCCCATGAACTCTCTTTTTACGAAATTGTCCCCACGGGCCGCTGGATGGAACACGCATCCGAAATCCTGACCCCGGCAGACCTTAAAAAATTTGACGCTTTCGTTGCCAGGGCAAGGGAAAAAGAAGGCCCCAGAGTTTTCCCCATCCCCCAGATAATGCGTACCACGGGCTGCTCAGCCGGCCGGAAATGGCTGCACATCACCCCCGAAGGCAACATCCTGCCCTGCGCCTGCATCCCGCTTCCTTACGGAAACATCCATACCGATAAAATAAAAGACGTCTGGAAAAAGATCCGGGAAGACCCTGTTTACAACGCTGATTCCTGCCTCATGAGAAACCCGGAATTCAGGGAGAAGTACCTGAAGATATCGGAATGAAGAAAAGACCGATGCAGGAAAGAAAGTGGGCAAAAAACCGGCCAGAATGAAACCCTGACCGGTTTAGCAGGAAAGGTTGTCATAAAATTGTCATAAAAATTGTCATCCGGAGGTTTCATTCCCCTTTTCTTCGCTTTCCGGGACATAGATCACCCTGCCGTCGGCAAGCCTGTATGCTGTTCCAAGGGCTTCTCCGCTACCCCCGCCTATGTTGTCAGTCATGTTCAGGACTTCAATGGGCTGGCCTTTGTCCTTGATGATGATTTTCATGTCCTGGGCTCCGGGGTTTTTTACGATTGTGATGTCCTCATCAGGGTCCAGGAGCTCGGGAAGGTGGTAGGACATAACCAGGGCAACCAGGAGGGCAACGGAAAAAACCATCGCCACATCGAAAAGGTTAGCAACTCCCGTCAACGGGTTCTGGTCTTCCGGATCCTGCAGGAGCCCGGTTCGCCTGTAACGTCTGCTTTTTCTCATGTATTTCTTCCTCCGCAGTAAGGGACGGGGTTGGCCCGTTTTGCTCGATTCTTCTTCCATCCTCTGAGGGTTCCTTGAAGCTCTCTTCCAGGGCATCCAGAATGTAATCAATGTCTGACATGTCCTCCCAGTACCAGCGCCTCCTGACCTGGGTCAGGACATACCCGACGCTCCCGGCAAACAGCCCGACAACGGTAGTAGCAAAGGCAATCATCAGGTTGTTTGCAAGGGTGGCAATGTCTCCCTGTGAGAGGCCGATAAGGGCAGGGCCGAGAGGGATAAGGGTACCCATTAGCCCCAACATGGGTGAAATGGTAGCCAGGATTTTTGTCTTTTCGAGCTGCCTGGACATCCTTATCTCATATTCAGCTGCAAGTTTTTCGATCGCATAAAACCGCTTTTGCTCAAGACAGAGTGCAGCATCCCTGGAAAAGGAAGCAACCATCCGGTTCTGCCTGCTTTCCCGGAGGGTATTTGAAGCGTCCAGAAACCTCGAATTTTTCACCGTGCTTCGGAGCTGCATGCAGTCTTCTTCCAGTTTCCGAGAATCCCTGTGCCTTTTTGAATACTCCGACAAAAATTCCCCTATAAGGCCCAGAGAAGAAAGGACCAGCAGGAGCAGGACTATTATCACCGGATAGAGCAAAGCTGACGAAAAAGTATACATTATGCTGAAAAGGGGACCTGCTATACTCATTGATTAGACCTCACATTTCCCAGCAAGAACCCGCCCAGAATCACCATTGCGGAAAAAGAAAGGGGAACGACCCCCGCCCCGTCTCCCGAGAGAGCCACCAGGTTTAGCTGTTTTGTTTTCATGTAAGCCGGGATGATCATGGCTCCGAGCAGGTAGTAGATACCAAGGAGCAACATCACGCTTCCCAGACTCTCGGGGGTTTTCCCGAGCCTTTTGAACCCGAAAGAAGAAACCAAGACCGAGATACAAAAAGCAGTCCCCACAAGTAGCCCGATTTTCAGCCCGCTGAGCTCAAGGCTGGCTGCAAGGAGCATACAGCAGAAAGCCAGGGCTGCAAGGCAAACCGGGCAGGGCATGGAAAGGACAAGGAAAGTGTGCCCTGAAACATCCCTCCCTGCGTTCCACTTCTTCTGGGTATATATCCCAGTTCCGATGAGGAGCAGAGAAAGCAGGACATGGACCCCCAGCCCAAGACCGGAAATGTTTTCAAAACTTTCCATGCTGAAATTTCCCACAACGCTACCCACAAGCACAGAGAGCAGGAAATAACTGCCTGCAACCGCAATTATTTTTCGAGGTCCTGCATTTGAAAAGCCGCATCCAAGTCCGATTTTAATCCCAAAGATAAAAATCGCGATTAAGATGCCGATAACTGTTAACACCGTTGAATTCATAAGCAATCAAATAGAAGTAATACCAATTAAGATATTTATAGATGATTAGTTTAATCAATTACAAATTTATACCACATAGTAAGTATAAATATCAATGATATTGACAATAATCTTAAAAACAAGTAATAAAGTCTGAGAGGAGAAAAAGGCAGAACAGGAAAAAACACGGAGAAGAGAAAGAGGCAGAACAGGAAAAAACACGGAGAAGAGAAAGAGGCAGAACAGGAGAAACACAGAGAGGAGAAAGAGGCAGAACAGGAGAAAAACGAGAAAAAACGAGAAAAAACGAGAAAAAACGAGAAAAAAACCAAAACCCAGAGCTAAACCCTGCGAATTCAACAGGAAAAAGGAAGTACAGGTTAAAAGAATAACCTGCACACAACGGAAATTAAAGATCTTTAGGCGATGTGAATCTTTTCCGTAATCTGTAATTAAAGGCCAGATCTCTGGAGAGTCATGAGGTCTTCAGTGGTAAGCTTGGCTCCACCCTTGAATTTTTCAAAGATGTCCTTAGCATCTTTCTGAAGTTCAGCCTTTGCCGGGCGACCTTTGCCGTCCTTGTCCTTCTTCTTAAGCTTGAAAACTTCCTTATCAATTTCCCGAATTTCTTTCTGGGCATTGATGAAAATCTTGTGCTGCTCGTCAGCTGCTTCCTGGGCTTTAACGAAATCCTTGTGAGCGATATCCGACTCTGCCCTGGTCCTGTCAGCTTCCTTGAAGGCGGCAATCATCTTCTCATGGAATTCCTGAGCCTGCTTTGCATACTCTGCCAGTTCCTTGTGGTACTCCGAAGCTTCGTCCCGGATTTGCTGAGCTTCATCAAGGATGTCCTTCAGTTCAACGTTGTTCTCGAGCTGAACCTTCTTAACATGGTACTGCTTCTGGAGCTGAGTGATCTTGCCAACGAGTTCCCTCTCTTTGCTTGTGCTCAGCACTTCGGTCTGCTGGGCAAACTCAAGCCTGTCAATATCCTTCCTGAGCGCTTTGATAGAGGGACCACCCATATTATTCTGCTTTCGAATAGAGTCGGCCTTTGCAAACAGTTCGTTTGCCTTAGCATTGGTCTCGTCACGCTTATTCTTGTATTCGCTGACTTTTTCGTTGATCTCATCCCTGGAATCTTTGAGTTCCTGAGCTTCATTAATGAGATCCTTGGTCTTCTTGTTCAGCTCATTCCTCTTAGCTGCAAGAGTACTGGCTTCCGCATTTAAGGCATTCCTCTTTTCTTTGGATTCTTCAGAAATAGCCTTTAAATCGGTTCTTTTTTTCTGCAATTCTTTAAGCATCTCTTATTGTGCCTCCCGGTCCAGCAAAAAAGCTGGCATTTTAAAAGTTCTACTGTTCGATGTCGACATGCTGTGCCTGATTATGAAATAAATGAGAAAGAGATCCAAGGACAGGGATCAATGCTGTGAGGTCTTTTTTTGTAATGACCACATCCGCATATTCCCTCAGGATTGGTTTAGGATTGAAAGCTATTGAAAAACCTGCCCGTTCAAAGACGCAGGCATCATTCGCGCCGTCCCCGACGACTACACACTGTTCGGGCCAGACCCCATTTCTGCGGGCCAATTCCTCAAGCACTTTCGCCTTGGAATTACCTTCAGTCAGGGGGCCGATAACCTCTCCGGTGAAATAGCCGTCTTTCACGAGCAATTCGTTGGAAACCACGAAATCAATATCAAGCGCTTTGCCAACTTTATCAGCAGAGATTGTAAATCCGCCGGAAACCATTGCGGTTTTGTAACCCAGTTCCTTAACATACCTGATCATTTCCACTGCACCCGGCATAAAGGGGATCTGGTCCACAGCAGCCTGTGCAGTTTCCAGAGATAGGCCTTTGAGGAGGCTAACCCTCTCGAAAAGCGCCTGTCCAAAATCAAGGTCTCCGCTCATCGCTCTCTTCGTAATCTCCTCCACCTTGCTTACAACACCTGCAGCCCTGGCGAGCTCATCGATGGTCTCAGCGTCGATAAGGGTGCTATCCATATCAAAAACAATTAGTTTATTTTCAGTGGAATTATACATAGGACAGTTCACTCAATCAAAACCTGGACCCGAATGTTATAGATATTGTACCGGGATAATTTCCCGAAAAAGGGCATTCTGCCCGGCGCACCAAAATTAAAGGTACCCCCCGCAGATTCATGTAATATGCTTGCCCTGACATTTAAGCCCACCAATGGAAAAGTTTTTTCAAATTATAATGTGGGTTTCGTAGAAAAACAAAACCACAAAACAACAGCATTGATGTCAACGTTTTTGACTGAAATAAATCACATCCCTTTTAAGCTTTTCGGAGGATGGGGGGAATGTGTTGAATAATCATTATAAATATAAGGAATAATTATAAAATATGTTCAATGAGTAGATAATATTGCCAAAAGGATTATAAACCCTTTGGGAATTCCAATATTTGAATAAAAAAGGTCAACACAGGACTCTGTAAAAATGGTCAACATAGGATTCATAAAAATGGGAAACCTGGGAATGAGCCAGGTTATCAACCTTATTCAGGATGAAATTGCCGCTCGAGAGGGAATCACCGTCCGCGTTTGCGGGACAGGCGCTAAGATGGGCCCCGACGATGCCGCATACACCGAGAGCTTCAAGCAGTGGGATGCAGACTTTGTGATTATCATCAGCCCGAATGCTGCCGCCCCCGGCCCGACTGCAGCTCGCGAGCTCTGGAAAGACAAGCCCTGCATCGTGGTTTCTGACGGTCCGACAAAGAAAGACGCCCGCCAGGCCCTCGAAGACGAAGGTTTCGGATACATCATCCTCCCGGTAGACCCCCTTATCGGAGCAAAGAGGGAATTCCTCGACCCCGTGGAGATGGCATCCTTCAATGCAGATGCAATGAAAGTGCTTTCCCTTTGCGGCGTTGTGAGACTCATCCAGGAAGAATTTGATAAGGTAGCCGACCAGGTGAACGCCGGCAAGTCCGGAAAGGATCTGGAACTCCCCCACATCTTCGCAAAACCCGAAAAATGTGTGGAACACGGAGGGTTTGCAAACCCCTATGCAAAAGCAAAGGCCCTTGCTGCCCTGCACATGGCTGAAAAAGTCGCACAGGTCAACTTCCCTGCCTGCTTCATGTTAAAGGACATTGAACAGGTGTGCCTTGCAACCGCAACAGGCCACGAAATCATGGGAGCCGCTGCAGTCCTGGCAACTCAGGCAAGAGAAATTGAAAAATCCAACGACACAGTCTTCAGGCAGCCTCACGCAAAGGATGGCACCCTGCTGACAAAAACAAAATTATATGAAAAACCCCAGTAAACCGGAAAACAGCGTTTCCGGTCCTGAGCCCAGAATATAAATTGGAGGAACCAAAAGGAACTGCCCCTGAAAAAAAGCAGGGGACATATCCCTCCAATAATACATATCTTTTTTTGCTTCTCTATCAGGAAATCTCCCGAGCCCTGTTTACTTCATCAGCTTTCTTGCTTCTTCGACTTCTTCTAGCACATCAGGGTATCCCTTGAAAACGTCGGAAAGATCAAGGGTAGCCAGCAAGTCCACAATTCCGATCGCTGCAATCGCCTTTCCGTCCTTCGAACGGATAGGTGCCACAACCACATGCTTACCCCTGTACATGCCATCCCTCGGGACCTCGTGCATAACTTTGTTGGTCCTGAGTACCTCTTCAAGTATGGGCCCGGAGTATTCCCTGTCAAGGACTTTTCCCTTTTCAATTCGCAGCCCCTTTCGCTTGAGGCTTCGGATAGTGGTGGGGAGACCCAACAGAGAATGTACCGCACATGCTATTGTCACGAGGTCATCAGGCCCCGAATCTTCGGATATCGATAAGGAAGTAATATTCTCACCTCCGAAAGTATTTTAACAGCATTGGATATAACAATTCTGAATTTAACAGTTCTGAATTTAAAAGGCCGGAGATATTTCAGCAGGAAAATAAAAAGCTGAACCCCGAAACCCAACCCTATATATAAGATATTTTTTCAAAGAATATATAGTCACTCCTCATTTTCCAGCGCTTCGGCTTCGAGTGCTTTTATGAGCGCCTGCTTATGCAGCTCTGCTGACTCGTGAATTCCGCCCATTTCGCCCCGGATAGCCCGGCAAGGGTATTGCTGGACAATAAGGCCTGCTTTCGGAGGGGCATCTTTTACAGGCACGCCTACAAGCTCCTCTGCCATGTGCCAGGTGCTTCCGCAGGGAGCTCCTTTCAGGACCTCGACCTTTGATATTTTGCCATCCCTTGTTTTTACTTTGAGAACGGGGACGCCGAAAATTTTCGCAAAGGGGGCATTAGCTGGATTTTCCTCAAGAGTACAGCATATCTCGTCAACTTCAATGCTCATCCCGGATTTCTCGGAGATCTGTTCAAGCTCGGGAATAGACGCCCTTGAAGGACCCCCGGGAATGATGAGAGCGCGGACCCCGCCCTCTGCCGCAAGTCGGGCGATCGCAGAGCTAAGGTCAGGATGCAGGGAATAGGTAACAACTATCTCTGCGGAAAAGACACTCAGGTCAAAATCCAGATTTTCTAGAAATTCATCAGGCTCCTCGATAAAAACAGGCAGGAACTCCGGCAGATCAGTAGATACTACCGAAAAGCCACTGTGCTTCCGGATAGTCTCGATCAGTCGGTTTCCATACTTGCCCCGCGTGATAACTCCGATTACTGTCATTACTGTAGATTATTTTTGATATTGTATATATAGGTACTTATTTTAGTTAGGGCGACAGGAATTGGGAAACAAGAACCTAAAAACAAGAACCTAAAAACAAGAACCTAAAAACAAGAACCTAAAAACAAGAACCTAAAAACAAGAACCTAAAAACAAGAACCTAAAAACAAAAACCTAAAAACAAAAACCTAAAAACAAAAACCTAAAAACAAGAACCTAAAAACAAGAACCTAAAAACAAGAACCTAAAAACAAGAACCTAAAAACAAAAACCTAAAAACAAGAACCTAAAAACAAAAACCTAAAAACAAGAACCTAAAAATATTAATCGGCAAACAGAAATATATCCTTCCGGAAAAATCCCTTACATATAGATTATATATAGGGGAAATACGTTTCAGTAAAAACCGAATTAATAAAAATTCTGCAAAAGAGAAGGAAAAAAGAAAACGGCGGTCCGTATGAGAGGCAAACTGATCACTCTTGAAGGCATTGACGGTTCAGGAAAAAGCACGGTTGTAAAAAGACTTCAGGAAAACCCGGAAATTCAGGCTCTTGACCCTGTCTTTACCCGGGAGCCCACAAGAGGAACCCTTACCGGGACTGCCGTGGAGCAGGCAATCCTCTCGGAAACCGACCAGCTTGCAGAACTATTTCTCTTTACCGCCGACCATGCCGAGCACCTGGCAAAGCTGGTAAAACCCGCTCTGGGAAGTGGGAAAACCGTAATTTCAGACCGCTACTCCGATAGCCGCTACGCCTATCAGGGCATGACCCTGAAAAACCGAATCAAAGAGCCCATGAAATGGGTTCGGGGTCTCCACAGGGGATGGACTGTCGTCCCGGACCTGACCTTCCTCTTCGATATCGAACCCGATACAGCAGTTGAACGCTGTGGAAAACGGGGAGAACAGACCAAATTCGAAAAAATCGAGTTTTTGCGAGGCGTGCAGGAGAACTTTTTCAGGCTTGCAGCAGAAGAACCGGAAAGGTTTCTTGTGATCGATGCCAACCGGCCTCAGGAAGCCGTTGAAAAGGAAGTTGTTGAAAAAATCCTTGGGTTCCTGGGAAATGAGCAAAAATAAAAGGCCCTGAATTCCGGGAAAATGAATGGAAATAAAAATAAAAAAGATTTGGAATAGATGGACAGCATTAAAAAAATAACTCACATCCAGAGTTACAACTCGTTATCGTCCGCAAATTTGATCAGGGCTTCCCCGAGCATCCGGACATGGTTGGGGTTAAGGTTGAACCTGGATCTTTTCGTACCGCTGCGTTCCTTTGCAAGTTCGACATATTCTTTCCCGAAGCGTTCGCTGTGGGCCAGGGAAATGGTAAGGTACCATCCACCCCCCATCTTGATTTCCGTGTAACCTTCTCCACCACTTTCCTCAGGAATGTTTTCTTCTGACATGTTGCAAACCTCATAAACTACAAATTTTTACTTAAATTTGAAACCCGATAATCGCATATAAAGTTACTCAATATCCCTGAAAATGTCTGTACAATGTCTGTACAAAATGTCTTTACCTGATATTATTTCTCAAAGTATGTACAATATCCCCACTCAAAGTCCTTATCCAATTTCTTTATTCAATGCCCCTGCTCAATGTTTACTCAATTTCCGGCCCGCTCTTCAACCATTCCAGGGGGATCGAGCCGTTGTGGACGGCAGTCGCCACCAGGGCACCCTTAACTCCTATTTTTCCAAGGGTGTAAAGGTCCTCCATGCTCCGAACTCCGCCTCCAAGCAAGACATCGTGCTTTGAACGAAGCGCAAGTTCCTTGAGGAAAGCGGGGTCAAACCCGGAAGCTGTCCCTACCCGGTCCATGTCAAGGAGAATCAGGTCTTTCAGGGGCAACCCGTCCAGGGCTTCCACGATTTCAAAGGGGTCGGAAGGGATCCCAGGGTCCTGTTTAAGGACTTTGCCATGTTTGATATCAATACTGACACTTATCCTGCCCGGATATAGGGAAGCGGTTTCCCGGATTGCGGCAAATGTCCCTGTTTCCGTGCCTATGACCGCCGTGTTTGCAATAGAGAGGGCTTTTCCCACGTCATTCGGAGAGGAAACTCCGAAATCCAGCATCGTTTCGGCCTTTGAACTCACGGCCCGGATAATTTCCGAATTGATGTCCCTATTGCCTCCCTGCAGGACATTGAGATCGGCGATGTATACTTCCAGGGGCTGTAAAACCTCGACAATCTCTACGGGGTCCGGACTGCTGCATACTCCACTACTATCCGAAACCGGGCGGTAATTTTCCCGAATACCACCTTTTGCGAGGACCACGTTACGATTAAATATATCCATTACAAAAATTACGCGGAACATACTTATCCCATAGCTGCATCATCCTATAAAAAAATATAAAAATAGGATATATTGTATAAAACGGATAATATTGTATAAAACCAATAAATTAAATAAAACGGATAATATTGGATAAAACCAATAAATTAAATAAAACGGATAATATTCACTATCCGAGATTCAAATATCACAATAAAAAAGAGGCTTATTTATGAAACTACTTGTAAGTCCTATCAACCGGGAAGAGGCAATTATCACCTCAAAAAGTGGCGCAGATATCATAGACATCAAAAATCCGAAAGAAGGCTCCCTTGGAGCCAACTTCCCCTGGGTAGTTCGGGATGTAAAAGAAGCCGTGAACGGCAAACAACCGATCAGCGCAGCCATAGGGGATTTCAACTTCAAGCCCGGGACTGCAGCCCTCACAGCCCTCGGGGCAGCAGTTGCCGGGGCAGATTACATTAAAATCGGCCTCTATGACATCCAGACCGAAGAACAAGCCCTTGAACTGCTCACTGGAGTGGTAAAGGCGGTAAAGGATTACGACCCCAGGAAAAGAGTTGTAGCTTCCGGATACTCGGACTATGAACGCATCAACTCAATCTCTCCCATGCTCCTTCCGGCAGTTGCCGCTGAAGCAGGAGCAGATGTAGTTATGGTGGACACCGGAGTAAAAGACGGGAAATCCACTTTTGAGTTCATGGATGAAGAAAAGCTGACAGAGTTCGTAGGACTGGGCCATGAAAACGGCCTTCAGGTTGCAATCGCCGGCTCCCTGAAATTCGAAGACCTTTCCTTGCTCGAAGCTATCGGTCCCGACATCATCGGAGTCAGGGGAATGGTCTGCGGTGGAGACAGGAGCAATGCCATCAAGCAGGACCTTGTTGAGAAACTGGTAAGCGAGTGCCAGGCCTGAAAAATTCGAATTTTACATACAACAAAAAGTTTTGCGCCGGCAGGTCACCTGGCAGGTCGGCACAACAGCCTTTTAAACATTAATTTCTTTTAGACAGTATGTTCATTTTCGGGCACATAGGAATTACCCTGGGGATAGTTTATTCGGTAACTTATTTGCTGGACCATTTGCGTCCGGAAAAAAGCTTTCGGATAGATTACCGCTGGGTTGCCTTCGGAGCCCTTCTCCCGGACATGATCGACAAGCCCCTGGGCAGAATAGTCCTTGCCGAAACAATCGGGAGCGGAAGAATCTTTGCCCACACCCTGCTTTTCGGAATTCTGCTTGCCTTTGCAGGGTACACCCTCTACCGCAGGACAGATGACTCAAAACTCCTTGTCCTTGCAGGGGCATCCTTTTGCCACCTTTTCGAAGACCAGCTCTGGAAAAGCCCCGCAGTCCTTTTCTGGCCGTTTTCAGGCTGGAGTTTTCCCAGAGACCAGATTTACGGCAATTTTTTTGAGTATTTGACAGTGGTCTTCAGCCACGCATACAACCCGGCTTATACAGGCGTGTTCACCTCCGAGATCATCGGGTTTTGCATCACCGCAATGTTTGCGGGCAATTATGCCAGGGCAAAAATTTCCGGGAATTAAGGATGAGCTAAAAGGTTTGTCTTTTGTTTTAAGAGCCTATTGAAAAAAATGCAGGCGGAATACAGAATAGAAACATACAGGAAAAACAGAATGGATTTACAGAATAAAAAGAATAAAGAAATGGCACATACCGAATAAAAAGAAGCAGAATATATAGATATAAGTAGAAAACCCTATAATTTTTGGATGCTTCTTTTTGGTCATCTGGGGGTTACTTTGGGGATCTTTTTCTCACTGGGATTCATGATTCCACATCTCAGGAAATTTATTGATTTCAGGTACCTTGCCCTTGGCTCCATGCTTCCCGACATCGTCGACAAACCCCTGGGGAAATTAATCTTTGCCCAGACCCTTGCAAACGGCCGGATTATAGGCCATACCTTATTATTTAGCCTGTCTCTTGCCCTTTTAGGGTTTTACATTTATGAAAAGAAAAGAAACCCCGGGCTTCTTGCCTGTGCCGCAGGCTCTTTTTTCCACCTGCTCGAAGACAGGATGTGGACAAATCCTGTAACGTTTTTTTGGCCGCTTTTTGGGTGGAGCTTTCCGAGAGGTTGCCCGGACCATACGGGCCTTGAATACTTTATAGAAATGTTCAAAAAATCCTTCGAGCCCGAATTATCCCCGTGTTTCATCAGTGAACTCCTGGGCATGATCATAATTAGTTTCTTTATTGTAAGCTCTATTAAAAAAAGAATTGAAAAGTGGTAAAAAAATAAGGGTCAGAAGAACATATCTATAACTGTCGGCCTATACGACAATTATTGAATCATACATTTACTGCCCTCTTTTTTTCAGCCTGCATGTCAAAAAGCATTCCGAAGAGAAGCATCTGGACACCCATGCCCAGCACGAAAAGGTCCAGCAGGACATAGTAGGAAGGAAGCGGAGTTTGCAGCAGCGCCTGCAGGAAGACCCAGAATCCGAAGAGCACACCAAGAGGCAGGGCAATCATCCCGGCAAGGTAGAAGAGGACCAGCGGATGGAAGTCCAGGACCGTGTACTTGACCCTTAGCCTCCAGAGAAAACCCTTAAAGAGCATTGGTGAAACCTTGAGGACGTACCTGCTGTATTTTATAGAGGACTTCTCCCTGCCATAACGGGCGGGAATCACCACGTCCATGACTCTCATCCCGAAAGCGTTCAATTTGATCAACAGGTCATTGCAGTAGCCGTAATAAGGATATACTGCGTCAAGGTCCAGGGCCTCAAGAGCCTGCCTGGAAATAGCCGTGTACCCGTTCTGAGGGTCCGTAACCTGCCAGTATCCGCTTCCGATCTTCGTAAGCAAGCTGAGAAGCGTGTTCCCGAAAGACCTCCAGGGGCTCATGCCGGTCCTGAAACTATCGGAAAGAAGCCTGTTGCCCTTGGTGTAGTCAGTCTCCCCTTCAAGGATCGGAAAGAGCAGTCGGGGCAGTTCGGCGGGGTCCATCTGGTTGTCCCCGGCCATAACGGCCACAACATCCATTTCATCCTTCAAAGCCAGCTTATACCCGTCGATAATCCCTGCACCTACCCCTTTATTTTCATCGTGGCGCAGGTACAGGACCCTCGGGTCCCTGAAGCTTTTCACAATCTCCCCTGTCCGGTCCGTGCTGCCGTCATCAATCAAGTAGATCCTGTCCACATATTCCGGAATTCCGCTCAGGGTCTCCCCAATAAGCTTTTCTTCATTATAGGCAGGGACAACAACCCCTATGCTGCAGCTTTCCAGCTTTCTGAACACCGGATCCGCATTAAAGCTCATGTAATTTATTTTGATATTTTCCGCCTCAGCGGCGGAGATAAGGGACCCCAAAGACAGATGTGCAGGGCCTGAGTTGAGCTTTTGAAGCGAAGCGGCTGTTACGGCAAAGAAACCTACTTTTTCCCTGCAGGCTTTTTTCCCGTTCAGAAGCCTGACGTTTTCCATCTCGTGCGAAAACCTGCACGGCCAGGAACCTACCGAAAGTTCAAAGCCTCCGTTCCTCAAAGGATCGAGCACATGAGAAAGCAGGTCGATATCCTGCATACATTCCGGATAAATGAGCACCACAAGTTCCGAATCAAAAGATGCCTTGAAAAGGACCTTCAGCAGCGCTTCTTCTCCCCCTGCCTGCGGAAGGACACTTGCCCCACCCAGAGCCGCCACTTCCATGGTCCGGTCAGTAGAGCCCCTATCAAGCACAAGTACCCGGTCAGCATAATGTGCCGCAAGCAAAACCTTGCTTCCGATGGAAGATTCTTCGTTACATGCCGGGATCACTACCGTAAGTTCGTGCCTGAGCGCCTTCTCAGAAAACGGAGACGGAGAAGACACTATGCTTACAGGCTCGGAAATCAAAGAATAAAGACCAAGTGCAAGGGCTACAGACAAGCCCTGCTCACCCCCTTATAAGTGTACATCTAAACTAAACCCCCTTTTAAGGTATAAATGCAAAAATATTAAAGGCTATCATATAAAATATAAATAAAATATAATATATTATAATGTTAGAGAGATACAGGTCGAAGTTTTTTAGAGGAGAGATAATTCAGCACCCAGAACGTCGAAAAACGATTATACGATCCCCGATACATTGAAAAGTGGGGAAAAAAATAGTAGACGTATCAGCCATCAGAATATAAATCCCTTCATGGAAAAGCTCGATTATCATAAAAGGGGACAGGAAAGGAATTTAAAAATAGGACATAAACCAGTTTCAATTTAAAAAAGAGAGTTTGAGCATAGAAGAGAGATACGTAGAGAGAATATTGAGAATATTGAGAATATACGGGGATACACAGAGAGAATACATATAAAGAATATTCATGGAAGGCTAAAACTTATATTCTAAGAATATTTATTCAATTAGGGGGAAACATTTTAAAATGATAGGAATTGCAGAACCTCAACTCGGGGGGGAAGAGTTAGAGGCAGTGTCGGCGGTCCTGTATTCAGGAATGCTGGCTCAGGGTCCGAAAGTTGAGGAATTTGAAGAGGCTTTTGCCGGTTATCTCGGATGTGAACATGCCGTTGCCGTGAATTCCGGAACAGCTGCCCTGCACTGCGCCCTGCTCGCCCACGGAATAGGACAGGGGGACGAAGTCATCACGACACCATTCAGCTTTGTTGCAAGTGGGAACTCCATCCTGTATACGGGCGCAAAGCCGGTATTCGCTGACATCGAAACCGAAACATACACTCTTGATCCTGAAAAAATCCAGGAGAAAATAAGCCCGAAAACAAAAGCAATTATGCCTGTCCACCTTTACGGTCACCCTGCAGAGATGAAGGCAATCCTGGAACTTGCGGAAGACCACGGTCTTGCCGTAATAGAAGATGCCTGCCAGGCGCACGGTGCGGAGTACCGGGGAAAGAAAGTAGGGAGTTTCGGGACAGGGACATTCAGCTTCTATCCCACGAAAAACATGACCACCGGAGAGGGAGGGATGCTCACTACCAGCGAGAGGGAAGTTGCGGAAAAAGCAAAGCTGATAAGGGCGCACGGTTCAAAGATCAGGTACCTGCACGAAACGTTAGGGTATAACCTGCGCATGACAGACATTGCCGCGGCAATCGGGATCGTGCAGCTGGGGAAACTGGAAAACTTCAACTCCCGCCGCCGGAAAAACGCGGAATTCCTGTCCGGGAAACTTGCCGGGCTTGCAGGGGTCAGGACCCCGGCCGTGAAGGAGGGGTGCACCCACGTATTCCACCAGTATACGGTCACGGTCAAAGAAAGGGACCTGCTGGCAGACTTCCTCGGAAAAGAAGGGATCGGTACGGGAGTCCATTATCCAAGGACAATTCCGGACCAGCCCCTGTACGAAAACCTGGGATACAGGGACATGATCCCCGAGGCTGAGAAAGCTGCAAAAGAAGTACTTTCCCTGCCCGTACACCCGGGACTTTCGGGAGAGGACCTGAAACAAATTTCAGAGGCAGTCCGGAATTTCTTTAGCGATAACTAAAAACCGGATTTAGGGGATTCGGATTTTCATATTAAGGGAAGCCCGCTAAAATATGCGGGAAACCCACATAATAGAAAAAATAATTAGGGGGGTAAAAAGCGTTGATACGCGTAGGAGTCATCGGAACAGGGTACATGGGAGAAAACCATGTCCGGATCTACAGTGAGATGGAGGACGTAAAGCTGCTCGGGATTTCCGACCCGAACGCTTCCAGAGCAAGGGAACTGGCAGTCAGATACGAAACAAAACCTTTTACAAACCATACTAAAATGTTTGAAAAGCTGGGGCTTGATGCGGTAAGCATTGCAGCCCCTACCACCCTGCACTACCCTATAGTCCTCGATGCACTGCAGGCAGGGGTGGACGTGCTTGTGGAAAAGCCCATTGCTGACAGCATTGAAAACGCAAGTTCCATGATCGAATCGGCAGAGGAATACGACAGGCACCTGATGGTGGGGCATATAGAGAGGTTCAACCCTGCGGTCCAGAAATTAAAGGAGCTCATAGACTCCGGGACCCTCGGGAAAGTTGTTTCCGTCTCAACCCGCAGGGTCGGGCCGTACAACCCCAGGATCCGGGACGTGGGAGTGATCCTGGATATAGGAGTCCATGACATTGACATCATCTCCTACCTCTACGGGATGAAGGTAAACCAGGTCTATGCCGTGGCAGGTTCGGATATCCATTCATTTGAGGACCACGCTTCCATCCACCTGCGCCTGAACCATGAGTACTCGGGGCTCGTAGAAACAAACTGGCTCACCCCGCACAAGATACGAAAACTCACGGCAGTCGGGCTGAAAGGGGTGGCTTATCTCGATTACCTGGAGCAGAGCGTGGAAATGCATGACAACGGCTGGATCCGGAAAGCCAGAGTTGAAAAAGCCGAACCCCTGAAAAATGAGCTATCCCACTTCGTCCACTGTGCCAGGGAGGGGACCTGCCCGAAACCTTCGGGAGAAGAAGGGAAACACGCCCTTGAAGTGGCAATGGCCGCAATCCGCTCATACAGAGAAGAAAAAATGATAGAAATTTGAAAAGATAGGGATCTGAAAACCCAAAAAGAATGGTGCAGGCCTGAAAAACAAAAAGAAAGGGTGAGACCTGAAAAAAACCGAAATCCTGAAAAACCCGCAATAAACGAAAGTGATCACATGAATTCGTCCTTCAGCAAACTCCGGACTCTTCTGGAAAAAAGGGGCCCCATCAAAAAGATCGGGGTAATAGGAATGGGATACGTGGGAATTCCTGCAGCAGTACTGTTTGCGGATGCCCCCTGTTTTGACAGGGTACTCGGGTTCCAGCGCAACTCAAGGACCTCGGGGCACAAGATAGAGATGTTAAACCGGGGAGAAAGCCCGCTAAAAGGCGAGGAGCCGGGGCTCGAAGCTCTCATAAGGAAGGTAGTTTCCGCCGGGAAGTTCGAATGCACTCCGGACTTTTCCAGGATATCCGAACTCGATGCCGTAACCCTGGCAATCCAGACGCCTTTTGCAAACTCCAAAGACCTCGAACCGGACTTTTCCGCCCTTTCCGAAGGCATCCGGAACGTCGGAAGATACTTAAAACCGGGCATGCTCGTGGTCCTGGAATCCACCATCACCCCGGGCACAACCGAAGGCATGGCAAAGCAGCTCCTTGAAGAGGAATCAGGTTTAAAAGCCGGGGAAGACTTCGCCCTTGCCCATGCCCCGGAGAGGGTGATGGTAGGCAGGCTCCTGAAAAACATCCGTGAGCACGACCGGATTGTCGGGGGCATCGACGAAGCCAGCAAAGAGCGGGCAGTGGAACTCTACACCCCTGTACTTACGGAAGGAAAGGTAATCCCGATGTCCGCGACTGCAGCCGAGGTTACGAAAACTACGGAAAACACCTTCAGGGACCTGCAGATTGCGGCTGTCAACCAGCTTGCCCTCTACTGCGAGGCCATGGGTATCAACGTCTACGATGTCCGGGCAGGGGTGGACAGCCTTAAAGGAGAAGGGATCACAAGGGCAGTCCTCTGGCCGGGAGCAGGAGTCGGAGGGCACTGCCTCACCAAAGATACCTACCACCTGGAAAGGGGGGTCAAACTTGCAGGAAACCCCCTGGACTATCCCGAAGCTTCCGACTCGATCTACGTGCTTGCGCGGAAGGTTAACGACTTTATGCCGGTGCACATGTACAACCTGACCGCCTCTGCCCTTGAGAAGGTGGGGAAAAAGGTGGAGGGGTCAAAGATTGCAATGCTAGGCTGGGCTTTTATCAGGGACTCGGACGATGCCAGGAACACGCCTTCCGAACCCTTCAGGGACCTCTGCCGGAAGGCAGGAGCAAAAGTGGAGGTGCACGACCCCTATGTCCGGGACTATCCGGGACTTGAGATTTCAGAGGACCGGAAAGAAGTCCTGAGAAATGCCGATGCAGCCGTAATCCTGACAGGGCACAGTGAATATTTCAGTCTCGGACCCGGCGAGCTTGGAGAGCTTATGGGAAAGAAGCACCCCGTACTTGTGGACGGGAGAAACGTGGCGGACCCTGAAAGTTTTATTGAAGCCGGCTTCGTGTACAGGGGAATTGGAAGAGGGGACAAAAACAGACACAATATAAAGTGAAATGCAAGAGTGAACTGCACACAAAAAAAGTCCAGCAGTCTTATCAACCCGAACTCAGCTGCAATAGCAGCTAACCTCTTTTTTAAAAAAATGTTCCTTTGAAATGCTCCATTGAAAAGAGCCCGGAACGTTCTTTTTTTCCGTTTTCAAGCCAGTATTTACACTTTTAGATGTATTATTCCGTTGAAACCCCGGCAAAAAAGAGCATTCTGCAGTATACATGGGAACCTCTGACCCGGCTGAAATAAAGAAGATCCAGAGATTTGAGAGAGTAAAGAATTTAAAGGTGATCAATGTAACTATGCGATTATTATAGCAATACGATTAACGTAACCATGCGACTAATAAGCTATTTTCGAATTTCGGGAAACAGGGATACCCGATAAAACATTCATATGAAAAGAAGCCTAAATGCAAGTAAAAGCAAAACACGTAACAGGATAAGTAACAAAGAACGCAACAAAAACGTGGAAAAAGGTTTTCAAATACATCCCTACTTTCGGACAAAAAGAGGCACAATCAATGAAAGTTTCGGTCATAGGTTCAGGGTACGTGGGCTCGGTCACAGCTGCATGTTTTGCCGACGTGGGACACGAAGTGGTCTGCGTGGATATCGACGAGAAAAAGGTGGAGCAGATAAATAAGGGGGTCCCCCCGATCTACGAAGAGGGGCTCGAAGAACTTTTAGGGAAATACGCAGGAAAAAGGCTCATAGCTACCACTGATTCCGAGTTTGCTGTCATGGATACGGAAATTTCGTTTATCTGCGTCGGGACCCCGTCAGGGGAAGACGGGAGCATCGACCTTTCAATAGTCAGGGCAGCCGCAGGGAATATCGGGGAAGCCCTGGCAAAGAAGGAAGGCTACCATGTGGTTGTGGTAAAGAGCACGGTTGTGCCCGAAACCACGGAAAAGGTCGTCCTGCCCATCCTTGAGGAAAAATCCGGGAAAAAGGCAGGAAAGGACTTCGGAGTTGCTATGAACCCCGAGTTCCTGAGGGAAGGAAAAGCGGTCTACGATTTCATGCACCCGGACAAGATCGTTGTCGGGGCAAACGACCTGAGGGCAGGAGACCTGGTTTCCGAACTTTACCGGAGCTTCGACTGCGAGGTCACCCGCACCATACCCCGGACTGCGGAAATGATCAAGTACGCAAACAACTCTTTCCTGGCAACCAAGATCTCCTTTGCCAACGAAATCGGGAACATCTGCAAGAAGCTCGGGATCGACACCTATGAGGTCATGCAGGCAGTCGGGAAGGACTTTCGGATTTCCCCGAATTTCCTGAACTCCGGAGCCGGTTTCGGAGGGTCCTGCTTCCCCAAGGACGTAAAAGCCCTGATAGGGAAGGCAAAGGATATCGGGTACGAGCCCTTGCTCCTGGAATCCGTGATCGCGGTAAACGAAAAGCAGCCCCTCCTGATGACCGAAATCCTGCAAAGGAAAGCAGGGGACCTGGAAGGCAAAAAGGTCGCAGTCCTGGGCCTGGCCTTTAAAAACGACACCGACGACATTCGGGAATCAAGAGCTATCCCCGTTGTCGCCGAGCTCCTGAGGCTTGGAGCAAGGGTTTTTGCCTACGACCCCATGGCTGCCGAGAGCATGAAAAGGGTCTTCCCGACAATAGAGTACTGCAAAAGCGCAGCCAAAGCCCTGAAGGATGCCGACGCCTGCCTGGTGATGACGGAATGGGAAGAGTTCAAAGAGCTGGACGCCGAGTTCGAAGATATGAAAGAAAAAATAGTGATTGACGGAAGAAGGATAATCAGGGCAAAAGGGCTTGATTACGAAGGGCTCTGCTGGTGAAATCCCGGCATATAACCCTTCTTAAACTTTTCGTAAACTTTCCTTCTGATTAGTAATTCAGAGTCTTATTATGGAACCCTCTTTCACTCTCGTAATTCTGACTATCTTGATTCTTCCACTCTCGTAATTATTCCTCAATCCCTGTTTATTTATTCCAGAGAGGTTTCCGAAGCAGTAACTAATTTGAGGTATTCGAGCACGTCGTCACGCAGGAAATCGTTCCGCAGGGCGAAGTCCACGATTGCCTTTACGTAGCCGAGTTTGTCCCCGGTATCATAGCGCGTTCCTTTGAACTCGTAGGCATAGATGGTCTGGGACTCGTTAAGGAGCCTGATCCCGTCCGTTAGCTGGACCTCATTGCCTACGCCTTTTCCTGCTGCTTTGATGCAGTCGAAGATCTCGGGGGTGAAGACGTAGCGCCCGATTGCCCCGATTTTTGAGGGGGCGTCTTCTGGGGCAGGTTTTTCCACAATGTCTTCCAGAACGTAGAGAGAGTCATCGAAAAGCTTGCCTTTGATTATCCCGTAACTGCTCAACTTTTCATAGGGCACCTCTTCCACGGCTATCGTGGAGCGCCCGTACTTATCAAAGTTTTCAATTAGCTGGGCGGTGCAGGGCTTGTCGTTGACAATAATGTCATCGCCCAGGAGCACTGCAAAAGGCTCATTTCCTATATGCTTTTCCGCCCTCAGGATGGCGTCCCCAAGCCCCAGGGGCTCTTTCTGGCGGATGTAGTGGATGTCCACAAGGGAGGAGATGTCCCGAACAAGTTTGAGAAGGTCGGTATTGTGTTTTTTTGCAAGGTGCATCTCGAGTTCGGGAGAGTCGTCAAAGTAATCTTCAATCGCCCTCTTACCACGGCCCGTAATGATGATTATGTCTTCGATTCCGGATTCGATGGCTTCTTCTACCACGTACTGGAAAACAGGCGTATCGATGATAGGAAGCATTTCCTTTGGCATGGACTTCGTTGCAGGCAGGAAACGAGTTCCAAGGCCGGCTGCAGGGATTATTGCTTTTTTGACATTCAAGACTGACACTCCGAATAAGAGAAAGTTTTGTGAAAAGGTATTTTTGAGACTAATTAAAATTCCTTACTAAAGTACTTTCAATGTAAGACATTTTTAAGTTTTTCCTTTATTCTTTACCCTCTCCTATATAGACGCCTAACAAGGGAATAACTTTTGGGACGGCAAAGGCGTCAAGCAAGGATACCGGACATGGAAATCAAAGAGCACAAGGTAAGGGAACAGAAGCATGAGCATCAAGTAAAGCACCGAATAATGAAACCAGGCATGGGCATAAGGGATGGACATAAGGAATGGACATAAGGGATGGACATAAGGGATGGACATAAGGCAAGAACACCAGGCATGGAAATCCTGCAGTAGAATTCCGGAGACATACAAGATATTAATAGGAAGATAAAGGTTTATTAAAAGATTTTGATGGTTCACTGTTGTATGGTTGCTGTTTTAAACCGCTTAAATGTCAGAAGATCTCGAACGCTTAAATGTCAGAAGGTCTTGTAGTCGGGACCCAAGCCTTACTTCCGGCAGAGGGAGAAATTTGTTATTGAGATGAAGCAAAAGAGAATAAATATAAAAAAGGATTTCTCCCAAAAATTCAATATGAACCCCCTTATTTCCTCTGGAAAAATTGAATCAATTTTCCCGTCAAAACCTCTTTTTATTCAGGAAAAATTAGTGTTCAAAGCCCGGATTCCTTTCGTGATATTTTTTCTGGTTTTCACATATGAAGGGATTAATACTCCCCTCTGCCTCATCTCCATCTTCCGATCATACCCAGCGCCATTACAAAGTTGCAGTGGATGTAGGGGATTTTCAAAATTAACCCTGTTTCTGAAAATTAGTTCTTACATTTTTAAATTCATACCCTCCAAATTAAGATAGGGGGATTTTGGGAATGGCGGAGGATTCTTCGAAATGGCTGAATTTATGGATGGCTTTAGTGGCGTTGCTACTTTGTGGTATGGCCCTGGTTTTTGTTTTCATCCTTTCCCATGGTTAAATCTATGGAAGATTGAGGTTCTCGAAAACTTAGTTTTTAGAGTTCGCAGGTTTATTTTCGCAGGGTTTGAAGTAGAAAAGGGGAGGTTTCGGGCATGTATGTTAAATTGAAGTCCTTACTCACAGTCCTTGAGTTTTTGCCACTAGGTCTCTTACTCGTCTTTGTGCTTATCATGACGTGAACGAATACTTACTGACGATCTGAAATACCCAGAACCTGGATAAGCCTTTAAGATACTGCTTTTTACTTTTTTATAAGAAATTGCTTTTTAGTAGCACCACCATAGTTTTATGTGGGGATGTGCGGGTTTCTGGCTAACGAGAAGCTTATACAGACCGGTTTTACAGAACGATTAGTCAGGTCTGAAGACTTGAGGTGACCCTTAGGGAAGGTTGTAAAGGCCCTGTGGATTTTGAGAGGGGTTGGACATCTGGAAAATGAAACGCTAAAAGCCGGGGGGGGTGCAAAGAGCCTCCAGGAACAGTTAAAGGAGCGAAAGACAAAGGTCAGGCGCTTTGGGACATTCGATGGCGTCTTTGTCCCCACCCTGCTGACCATCCTTGGGGTGATCATGTACCTGCGGGAAGGCTGGGTTGTGGGAAATGCAGGGCTTCTCGGAGCCTGGCTGATTATCCTGATTGCTTTTAGTATTACTGCCTTTACAGGGCTTTCTCTTGCTTCAGTTACCACAAATATCCGTATAGGAGCCGGAGGAGCATATTCCATAATTTCCCAGTCCCTGGGACTTGAGGTGGGAGGAAGCATCGGAATTCCCCTCTACCTTTCCCAGGCCCTGGCTGTTGCTATGTACATTTTCGGGTTCCGGGCGGGCTGGAGGTGGGTCTTTCCGGAGCATCCTGCCCTTTTAGTTGACCTGGCAGCCTTTGCCCTGCTTTTCGTTATTGCCTATATCAGTGCCAGCCTCGCTTTTCGGATCCAGTACATCATCCTTGCCGTGATTGCAGCTTCCTTGATATCCATTTTCTGGGCAGGGTTCGGTTCCCCTCCTGAACCCATACAGTGGTGGGGCAACTTCCCCGGCACGCCGGAATCCGGGTTTTCCGGGATTGGGTTCTGGGGGGTGTTTGCTGTATTTTTCCCTGCTGCCACCGGGATAATGGCTGGTGCCAATATGTCAGGGGAACTCAAGAATCCCAGGAAAAGCATTCCTGTAGGTACCCTGAGTGCCATAGGCATAAGTCTCTGCATCTATCTTCTCCTGGCCTACTGGTTTGCCCGCTCAGCCAGTCCAGATGAGCTTGTAAGCGACTATACTCTGCTGATCGAAAGAGCGGTATCCGGCCCCCTTGTGCTTGCAGGGCTCCTCGGAGCAACTTTCTCTTCAGCCCTTTCCTCCATCGTGGGCGCGCCGAGAATCTTACAGGCTCTTGGAGCGCACGGGATCCTGCCAAAAAGTGAATGGTTTTCCAAAAAAACCGACCGGGGTGAACCCAGAAACGCCATGGTATTTACAGGTGCCATAGTCCTCGGAGCCCTGATGCTAAGGACCCTGAACACGGTGGCTCCCCTGATAGCTATGTTTTTCCTTATCAGCTATGCCATGATCAACCTGGTCGTCTTTATCGAACAGAGCCTGGGCCTGGTGAGTTTCAGGCCCCTTTTCAAAATCCCCAGGGCAGTATCCTTCCTGGGGGCTGCAGGCTGCCTTTTTACAATGTTCATCGTAAACCCCGGTATCAGCTTCCTTGCAGTGACCCTTGTTCTTTTGATCCACAGCTACCTTATCCGCAAACAACTGAAAGCTCCCTTCGGAGACGTTCGAAGCGGACTTTTCGTGGCCCTGGCCGAATGGGCGGCAAAAAAGGCAAATTCTCTTGCCCCTCCCGGCGAAAGGGTCTGGAAAGCAAACCTCCTGGTGCCGGTAGAAGACCCCCGGGACCTCCGGGGAACCTTTAATTTCCTCAGGAATATTGCGTATCCCAAGGGTTCGATCAAACTTATGGGCCTGACAGGGAAAGTGAAAGAAGATATTCTCCTCACCCGGCTTCCTGAAATGAGCCAGGGTTTTCAGGAAGAAGGGATTTTCGCTTCCTGGACTCTTATAGAGAGTGCCGAATTCGGAAAGAACCTGATCGCAGGCATGGAAGCTCTAACAGGTTCGTTTTTCCGCCCGGGGATTCTTTTTTTAAGGCTTCCCGAATCCCGGGAAAGGGATGAAGAAATCCGGGAGATCATAAGGAATGCGGCCCTGCACAGGATGGGGGTGCTCCTCCTCTCAAAACACCCTAAATCCGGGTTTGGAAGGAGGAATTCCATCAACCTCTGGGTCGAAGACAGGGGACCTGCCTGGGAAATAAGCATGGACCTGGAAAACCTGGACCTTGCCCTGCTTACCGCATACAAGCTTAAACGCAACTGGAAAGCTTCTCTGAGTTTTACGGCCCTGATAGACTCCCCTTCCAGGACCCGGGCAGCCAGAGATTTCCTGTATTCCCTTGCCGACCTGGCCCGGATCCCGAACGTAGCTGTGCGGGTGCTGCACGAAGGCCTGGAAAAAAGCTCTGGAGTTCCCTCCGCTTCCCTGCACATTTTCTGCCTATCTCCGGACCCTGACCTTGACCTCGCCCGGGCTTTAACGGAAAAAACAGGCTCATCCTGCCTTTTTGCCCTGGATTCCGGAGAAGAAAACGCTCTAGCCTGAATATTTTTTACGGAGTATCCCCTTACAGGATTATGTTTTTCGGAGTGTTTTCTTGCATCATTTTCTTAGCTGCTTGTGTTTTGTTTCTGAACCTTTACCTGCTACAAAAAATCCGGGAATACTTTTATCATGTTCCTTGCAGACCAGCATGTCAGATCATTCTAACAAGGAGCAAAAATATGAAGTGCGCACTCTGTGATGAAAAAAAATGCTATAAGGGAAAGGACTGCACAAGCATCAAAGACGAGATTTCCTACGAAGGCGGGGACCTGGATTCTATGCAGGTCTCAGCTGAGATCGAGGCCCACTACTATATGGAAAAGACCAGGCTTGAAGAACTCATCCTTTACGCACAGAAGATGGGCTACAAAAAGCTCGGGATTGCTTTTTGCATAGGGCTTGAAAGGGAAGCAAAAACCATCCACAAAATTCTTGCTCGGGATTTCGAGGTATTTTCGGTCTGCTGCAAGGTCTGCGGCCTTGACAAGGAAGCTTTCGGTCTCGAGAAGTTATACGGGAAAGGGTTTGAAGCAACCTGCAATCCCATAGGCCAGGCAAAAGTCCTGAATGAAAGCGAAACTGACCTGAATATCATAGTCGGACTCTGCATCGGGCATGATATCCTTTTTACCCAGAACTCCGAAGCGCCGGTGACAACGTTCATTGTCAAAGACCGGGTGCTCACTCATAACCCTGCGGGAGCTATCTATTCGGGATATTACCTGAAAAAAAGGTTTGGAATATCGGAATGAATTAAAGGCTAAGGAACGAGGACTAAAAATAAAAAAATGTTTTTAAAATGGGGGAGGTAGGAGGAGTTTTTCAGGGTAGTATTCCTTTTATCCCCCTGCATTTCCCTCCGCCTGCACCCTGATGGCACAGACTGAGCTTGTATAGCAACTACCCTGTTACTCTCCCGCTAAACCTCCTTCAAACCCTTTTTCGGGTTAATTTTCTCTCTTTTTTCTCCTGAGCCCCACCATACCCAGGAGAAGAGAGCTCATCATTAATACGCTCATGATGGATTTCACTCCGGAACCCGAAATTACCCTTGCCCCTGTTTTCAGTTCAGGTGTGCTCTGCATGTTCAGGGAATAGCTCGGGTCAATACCCAGGATGAAAAGCTCGGTTAGCCTGTAGGTGCCGGTACCCTGTACCGTATAGTTGATATAGGTCTGGTTTCCGGGTGTGCCTTCAGGTTCCAGGGGACCCACATTCCACCAGTAAGCATCTCCCTGGATTGGAGACATGACGCCCGTATGCCCATCAGGATCCGTTTCATTGTATACCATTTCGAACCCATTCGGGATGATATCGTACACATATACGTTCGGAGGCGTTTCTAGATTACCCAGGTTGTGAACCCGGAGGGTTATGTCATACCGGTCATCAGAGGTCTCATTTTTGCTTATGCTTTTCTTTGCCTCGACAAGGTATCCATTGATGATATATATCTTCTCAATAAGTTCGTATGCTCCATTGGTAGTCGAGTAGCTTTCGGAAAGCTGTCCGCCTCCATCCGACAGGTCCACTGAAAGGTCCACATCAATCCAGCCCACAGGGACAGGGTCGGGGAAGTCGTATATCTTCCACTCATCCTTAGTCCATGTCTCCCCGTTTGAGATTGTCTCGGAGGTATATGACGTAGAATTGACAGCCGAAGTGTCCTGAAGGGCTGTGCTGTTGGTGACGTACAGGTTTACGGAGGATATGCTGAAACTTATTTCATCAGTATCGGTGTTTTCGATTGTTGGGGTGAATCCCCAATCATTTCCATCCCCCCCATCGTCCGGACTCAGCTGTTCTTTCTGGAGGGAAATTTCGATATTCGAGGTGGTAGCTGTCGGCTCCTCGTTCAACCCTACTCCACTGCCGGATTCACTTCCATCATTAATTGTGAATTGAAAGGTGGAATTCCCGAGATAATATGGAATTGAACTCTGGAAGCCCCCGTTGTTATGAGCGTCCGGGTCGTTATCGGATGCTGTGAAGTTGAGTGTGGCAGTTGACCCTATGCCAAGCGTTGCGAGGTCCCAGGTAAGTACGTTTCCACCTGTTATCGAAGGATTTCCGACATCCGCGAAAGCTTCTGAAAAGTTGAAATCTGCGGTTGAGTCGGTATCATTATCCGCAGCAGTCTTGATAAGCTGGATGCCGGTGATAGCTGAACTTGCGTTATTTTCCAGTGTCAGAGAGACGTTAATGCTTCCACCTGCAAGGATCTTGCTTGTGTTATAGCTTTCACTGAAATTCACAGGCCTTGAACCTGTGCAGCTGTAAGTTATGATAACCGATCTAGCCGGTTCCTCTGCGGCAAGGGAATTGATATGGATTATGACATAGCCGTCCCCGGTAGTGTCAAGATCGACACCGTTTCCTGTGGATACGGCCCACCCGGAAGTTCCCCCTTCACTGAAGTTAAGGGAAATGTCATAAAGTTCCGTTGTCAGCATGTTTGTTATGTTGATTTCTCCTTCCCCTGTCGGAGTTCCCTGCGTGAGTGTTGTCCCGTCGAATTCGTCCGTCAGGTTTATTGATTCCGTGACCCGGATATCAAGGACTGCGGTTGCAGAAGCCGGAAAAGAAAGGAGAACTAGCATTATCAGTACGATGAAAGCACAGAGCAAACTGTACTTTATAGCATATATGTTCTTTACGACATGTTTATTCTTTACAGCATGTCTATTCTTTACAGTAAGTCTATTCTTTACAGTAGGTCTATTTCCCATATGTCTCCCCCACTATTATCCATGACTGAATGCCCCCAAACCATACGATTTCAGGATTGAATGATGGTTATGCATGCAAACATGGCTAAGTATACCGATTTGACCCGAGTTGAAGTTCGGACCCGAATATTAAATTTTGTACTTTTGCGATTAGTATTAAGAGTTGAGTGTTGCAACTATATAAACTTATTTGGCATGAAAGTGGACTAATTTATTAATTCTGTAGGCCAGATAATTAAGTTTCTTGCCTTCAAAGCCGGAAGCCCATGTTTTTACTTTATTTTTATCTCGCATATCTGGGAAGCTAATCATTCAATTATTTTTTAAAGTATTCATTTTCCCCCTAAAGTTTCCATTTATGTGCCCCAAATGAGTAAAAAATATATAGAAGTTCTGCAAGATTTTTTATGAAGATGCTTTTCCCTTGCAAAAATAAATACTAAATAATTGGGTGTGTTGCAAATAAGAACAAGGGCAAAAATATCCATAAGTATGCTCTTTCTGGGCATACTTATGGGCTGCCAGCTGGGAGCAGTTGCAAGCGCAGGGGACGCTGTGGAGGTATGGGACCATTACGATGTGACCATCAAGGTAGATTCCGCAACAACCCGCGTAACAGAAGAACTCACGATCAAGAATGTCATAGACAAACCGGTTGTTCCGGGTTACGGATATATATCCCTGAGCAAGGAGCAGAGTTCCACGGTCTTTGGCCTGCCCCTGCCCATTGAAGGAGGCCTCAGAGGCCTGAGAATCCGGGATGTTTCAGCAAGACTGGATGACGGGACACGGGTTACGGATATCCTGGTAACGGAGGAAGAAGAAGCTACCACTGTCAGGTACGGGTTCTGGACCCCTGTCATGCCAGGGGAGTGCAGGACAATAATAATAGAATACAGCACGGATGAAATCGTCGAGAAAGGGCTGCTTTTTGACCATATAACTTATACTGTGCAGCCTTCAAGCATCCCAATAAAAAATGCCCTGATAAGGGCCGATCTCGGCGGAAACAGGCATGTTTCATATTCCAGCAATCCACCCGTTTCCACAGGAAATCCTGTAACCTGGATGCAAAGCGGCCTTGAAGACGGAACCTGGCAGCTGGACTTTGAATACAGCAGCCTGCCCCTTCCCCGTTCCCCAGTGAAGTGGGCAAACATAAGCCTGGGGCTGGTGTTCGGAATTATATGTATCTGGTCATACAGGCAGTGGAAAGTAAAGTGATGACAGTGGGGAATAATTACAGTGTAAATTAAATCAGTACTTGTTGAATATCGGGGAATGTCGGGGGGTTGTAGTTTATGGTTTTCAGTTTTTTCAGGCAGTTGAAGCCCGTATCATTGATTCCTGCATCATTGATTCCTATATCATTGATATTCGCGTTACTAACGGTACTCATGTTTCAATGTACCGTGCTCCAGTGCGCAGCCTCCGATTCAGGCAGCCAGCAAGCGGTATGGGTGGACAGGACGGCTTATTCCCCCGGAGAAACCGTACTTGTGTCAGTCAACGAGACATTTTTCAACGGGTCAAATATTACGGCTTATGTAATCTTCCCGACCCTGGCAGTTACGGACCTGACTCTCATCCCTTCAGAAACCGGGTATACGGCAGAGTATTCCCCACAGCATGGAGTGGTCCTCGGGACATATACGGTGTTTGTCTCAGGGGAAAATGTCACCGAAACCGTGGAATTTGACATAAGGACGCTGTCAGTGTACCCTGACCTTGAAGAGTCATACCCTCCCGGAAACATTTCAATTTCAGGAGACGTCACGGACACGGCTAGCGGAAACCCTGTAAACGCCTCGGTCGAAATCATAATCGATGGCATTACACTCAGCACCTCTGCAACTGAAGGGTTTTTCTCAACAGATTACCAGGCGGTTTCCACGGGTCAGAAGAACTTAAGCATAACGGCAAATGATGATGAAAATATAACAGGGAAAGCCGCAGCCAGCTTTGAAGTCTACGCTCTTTCCGGCGACACTACAAAACCGGTGATAAACTCTGTTTCGGACACTCCTGACCCGGTAGAAAGCGGGGGGAACGTTACCATCACAGCAGATGTCACGGACAACGTTGAGGTCGGAACCGTCCTGGTCGAGATCAACGGGACAGAGTACCCGATGGCCCTGCCGGAGCTCTGGATGAACAGGACCCAGCTCTTCTTTGACGGGTTCGAATCCGGAAACCTGACAACAAACAACTGGACTGCCTCCGGAACGGGAGACCCCTGGCAGGTCGAAGAGGCATCTGGATCCTATGAGGGGTCATTTAATGCTCTGACTTCGGGGGCCGGAGAAAAAACCCTGGAAGCGGGAATAGATACGGCGGGTTATGAAAACCTCGAGCTTTCCCTCTATTACAGGGTTTCCGGGCTGAGCGGCTCCGGGTATTTTGCGATCGACTGGTATGACGGAGAGCAGTGGAACAGTATCTTTAATTTTACCGACCATACCGTCCAGTATACATACTTTAACAGTTCCCTGCCGGACGAGGCATGCGACAACCCTGATTTCAAACTGAGGTTCAGGTGCAGTCTGGGTCCCGGGGATACTGCCCGCATTGATAACCTGGAGTTAACGGGCACGGGGGTTCCTTCCGAACCTTACGGATATATCTATGACAGCTCTGGCCTGGTCCCGGGAGTTTACAGTTACACGGTCCATGCCAGCGACAGTTCCGAAAACGAAGCCGTTCCTTTGACAGGCAGCTTCACGGTTGTGGACGGAATCCCCGGGATTTCCTCGGTATCTGCCTCTCCGAACCCTGTAGAGCAGGGGGAAAACATAACAATTTCTGTGGATGTAGTCGATGGTTTTGAGGTCAACGGTGTCCTGGTTAATATAGAGGGGATAAATTATACCGTTGCTGAAGGGGTAAACACGGAAAGCAAGCTTTTCTTCGACGGGTTTGAATCCGGCAGCCTGGGAACAAATAACTGGACATGTTCCGGATCGGGAAACCCCTGGTTCATACACTACAAACCAAATAAGGCTCATGCCGGGGATTACAGCCTCCTGGTCACAAATACTGACAAGGACGGAGGCGGAGCAAGTTCAGTGGAGACAGATATAGATACCGCAGGCTATAGCGAAATCAATCTCTCTTTCTATTACAGTTGCGACCTTTCCGCAGACAAACTTGAGTACTTTTCAGTTGACTGGTATGATGGAGAAGAGTGGAACTGCCTTTTAAACACAAGCGTCATCGAGAATGCGGACCTATTTTTTAATTCCGTTCTACCTCCCGCTGCCGGGGACAACCCCGATTTCAAACTGAGGTTTAACTGCAATTCCACGAACTCCGCTGATTCTGTTCGTGTCGATAACGTGGAAGTAAAGGGAAAAAGAATAGTTCCCAGGCCTTTTGAGTACTTATATAACACATCTGCCCTGTCGCCAGGGGTATACGATTACACAGTCTATGCAAACGACACCCTCGGGCGAGAAGCGGTTCCTGTGGAAGGAAACTTCACGGTTCAAGAACCCAGCTCGGGAGGAGGATCAACTCCCGGAGACGGAGAGCCCGGGGGTGGAGAGGGCTTTGAGACCTCAGATGCCTTGAGCCCGATAATCAACTTAATTTCTGCCTCCCCTGACCCTGCCGAACGTGGGGAAAACATTAGCTTCATCGCAAACGTCACGGACAACGTCAGTGTGGGGACTGTCCTGGTGGAGCTTGAGGGGATAAATTACACAATGTCCGGGCTGCGGGCTGAAGCACAGTTATTCTCAGACGATTTCGAATCCGGAAGTCTGGAAACGCAGAACTGGACATGTTCCGGATCGGGAAACCCCTGGACCATCGGGACGGACGGACTGACAAACGAAGCAGTTGCTATGAATACTGGTGGGGTAAGCACCATCGAAAAAAGCATAGACACGGCAGGCTATGAGAACGTAACGTTTTCATTTGAGGCAAGGACCGAAGGGCTGGACCCCGGGAAATACCTTGCTGTTGACTGGTACAACGGGACACAGTGGACCAATCTGCTCCAAACGGTTGTTACCGAGTCCACAGGTTTCAATTATGAGCTGCCTGCAGGAGCCGGAAACAATTCGGATTTCAAAATAAGGTTCCTGTGTGATATTGGGGAGGGAGAGTACTGTTACGTGGATAATGTGGAGGTAAACGGGACAGGAAACGTCCCGGATATGTATGAATACTCCTTTGACAGCTCAGGCTTGCTTCCCGGGACCCGGGCTTATACCATCTATGCAAACGACAGTTCCGGAAACGCTGCGGCCCCTCTCACCGGAAACTTCACTGTAATCAACTCGCCCCCTTTCCTCTCCCCCATCGGTCCCGGAAAGGTAAACGAGTCCGAGCTGCTTACAATAAAACTGTCAGCGACAGACCCTAACGGAGACCCGATAATATACGGCAGCAACGCAAGTTTCGGGACTCTGGTAGGGGACACTTTTACCTGGATGCCCGGATTTACGGACAGTGGGGTGTATCATGTAGAGTTCACGGCCTCCGATGGGGAAATGAACGATTCCGAAACCGTGACCATCACTGTCAACGAATCTTACGTTAATTTCAGTGTCAGCAAGAGGATTGAAAAAGGCGCTACCCCTGACAGTTATTCGGTAGTCCTGAACCTTACGAGCCACGTGGACTTCAACGGAAGCGGCCTGATGGTCTATGACCTCCTTCCGGGCAACTTTACACTTGCAGACCCTGTCCCTGCCTGCAGCGGTTCCCAGGGTAACATCTACTGCTGGAACCTGGACCTTGCTGCCGGAGAGAGCAGGACCGTGACTTACACTCTTGAGGGAACTGGGAGGTATTCCCTGGAGGATGCTTTCGTTGTGGGGGTGGACCCGCAATGAGAACCGGACCGGTATTTATCATGCGCTTCGTTTCTATCCTGTGCCTTATTTCCGCACTCCTGCTCCTCAGCCCTCAGGCCGCTGCCCTGTCCCTGGAACTTGAGGCTACCGAGTATGTCAACGACCTGGTCTTCTATCCGGACGGCACATACGGTTCCGGAAGCGTGACAGGTTCCCTGTCCGTCACAAACCCCTCCCCGGACCATACGGTTTCGGACATCAACATCAGCTTTGGAAACGGTATAACACCTTCGGGGGTGCATATCAATGAGCTTCCCCCAAAGTCCACCACGACCGTATCATACGAAGCTCCCGAGCCGTTTACGGTTCCGCTCCCCTCCGTAAGAGAGACAGTTGAGCCTTTGACCCTTTACCGGGATATGGAACAGGAAGTTGTGTTCAGGGTGGAGATCAGCAACCCGGGCAGCGAGAACATTTACGTTCTTTCTTTTGACAGGGAGTTTCCGGAAGAACTGGAATTTGCCAGCCTTACGTTTTCGGCAGGGAGCCCGAACAGGACAGGGAACAACTTCCACTGGGAAAACTTCAGCGTTTCCCCCGGCTCTGCAGAAAGCCTTCTGGTCGTTTTCAATACCACCCCTGTCTCCGATATAGTACTCCAGCCCTCGAGCTTCTCGTTTACCACCCCTTCCCTTACGGTTTCAAAGGACCTTTCCCTTTCTGCCGTCACAAGCACCCGCTTTGCGGTTGAAAAACAAAAGATCGGGAAAGACCAGTGGAATGTAGGGGTTGTGGTCGAGGACGCAAGTGATTTTGACTGTTTGCTTTCCGGCGTGGAAGTCTACGTATCCGACCTTATGCTCACCGAACCGAAACTGATCCGGGAATACGCTCCTGACCTCTGGCTCCGGCCCGGGGAAAGCTGGCGCGAGTCCTTTACATACGAATATGAGGGGACCCCGGTCTTCTTTGCAAAGGTTTTCTACACGATTCCCTGCACAATATCCGGAAGTTCCATGCCCCTCACAGCTTCGGAAAGCGGGGGTTTTGTCATAAGTTCCATTGTTTGCGGAACTTCCGATGCCCCTGGCGGATCCCTCGGGCCTGAAGGTTCCGGGGACGTCGTCGTTGACCCGGACGTTCCGGGCGAAGAGGACAGCAGTGAGGAAGATAGCAGTGAGAAAGACAGCAATGAGGAAGATAGCATCCCCCTGGTTGTTCCGGATGAAGAGGGGAGCAGACATCACAGCGGGGATGGCGAGAGACTCTGGATAATCAGGCCTATCTATCCTGTCTCTGAGAATGAGCCTGAAGCCGAAAGTGTCCCCCGGACGAACGAAGAGAATACCCCTGGGGTTGAAAGGGTCGAAACTGAAAAAAGCCGTTTTAATTTGTTGCCTTTTTTACTTCCCCTTTTGCTGCTCCTGCTGGGGGCCGCCGGAAGGAAATTCCTGCTATTTTCGCCGCCAATGCCTGGAAAGCAGCTGGTAACAGGCAGCAGTCAGTTGAAAGAGATCTACGGCATAAACGGGTTTGAGCTTCTATTTTCCGGAGGGAGGAGCGTGTTTATCAGCAAGAACGAGTTTAACAAACTCTGGGATGAAAACCTCGTCAAGGGGAGCACCCCCGTTGAGGGGAAAAGCCCAGTTGAAAGGAGCAAACTGGGTGAAGCTGTACACGAACTGGTGGAAAATGGCCGCATAATGGTTGTTGACACGGAAATAGATTATGTACATGAAATCATGGCCAGGTACGGAATTTCCACTGAAGACGCCGATATCCTGGCCGCCGCCGAATTCCTGGGGGTAAAGGAAGTCCTGCTCACCACTCCCAAAAGTGAGAACACGGCCCGGAAAATTGGACCAAGGCCTGTGAAACTTACGGAGATCCTCAGTCCTGCAAAGCCGGAAAGCTCCTGAAAAGTTGAAAAACTAGAGGAAAGTAGCCTGTATTGTGGAAAGTAGCCTGTATAATATATAGGGGTCAAAAGGCAGCTCTTAATTTATTTAAACTTTTCTAAATTTATTTATACTAGAGAGGTCCACTCGCCTCGCAAATGCAGGAGGGGAGGTTCAAACCCTTCAAATACTTTCACCCCACACACCCGCAACTTAAATAGAATAAGCCAGAAAACACCACAGCAGTATGGAGTTTTCAGAGGACATTGAAAGTATAGGCGTGGATTACGACGTGTTGAGGGAGAGCAAGGTCGAACTTGAGTCCGGGGTCCTCAGGACAGCTAATATGTATTCGATCCTCCGCCAGTATTTCGGCTATACATCTTTTCGTCCCCTGCAGGAAGAAATTGTCAATGATGTCCTGGACGGAAAAGATGTTTTCGTGCTCATGCCAACCGGGGGAGGCAAGTCCCTTTGCTACCAGCTTCCAGCCCTTTTGCAGGACGGGGTCACGGTTGTAGTCTCACCCCTGATTTCCCTGATGAAGGACCAGGTGGACGGACTGGAAGCCAACGGGGTTGCTGCGGCCTGTATGAACAGTACCCAGAGTGCCAGGGAAATCCGGGACGTGAAAAACGCTTTTCTTGAGAACAGGCTGAAAGTCCTCTACGTTGCGCCCGAGAGGCTCATGATGCCCGGGACTCTTACGTTTTTGAAGAAAGGGAAGGTCAGCCTTTTTGCAATCGACGAGGCGCACTGCATTTCCGAGTGGGGGCACGATTTCCGGCCCGAGTACAGGAAACTGAAACTTCTGAGGGGGAAGGAAAAGGGCTTTTCCGACGTACCGGTTATCGCGCTTACGGCAACAGCCACGGAAAGGGTCAAGAAAGACATAATCACCCAGCTTGGCCTGAAGATTGACCCTGAAACCGGGCCTTACGTGGCAAGTTTCGACCGGAGGAACCTCTACTATGAGGTAAGGCCAAAAAAAGAGACCTTCTCGGAAATCACCGACTACCTGCGCAGGCGCAGGGGAGAAGCCGGGATCATCTACTGCCAGAGCCGGAACAATGTGGAAAACCTGACAAATAAACTGAGCCGGGCAGGGTTCAGGGCTCTTCCCTACCACGCAGGGCTTTCCGATGGCGAGCGTGCAAGGAACCAGGAACATTTCATTAAGGACGACGCGGACATTATCGTTGCGACCATTGCTTTCGGGATGGGAATTGACAAGTCCAACGTCCGTTTTGTTATCCACTACGACCTCCCCCGCAACCTCGAGAGCTACTACCAGGAAACCGGACGTGGGGGGCGGGACGGCAGTCCTTGCGAGTGCCTCCTTTTTTTCAGCAGGGGCGACCGCTTCAAGATCGAGTATTTCATAAACCAGAAGACGAACGAAAAGGAAAAAGACATCGCTCTGGTACAGCTCAGGCAGATGGTGGCCTACTGTGAGAGCAATAAGTGCAGGCGCCAAACGCTCCTTGAATATTTTGGAGAGATCCTTCCCGAGGCTTGCGGAAACTGCGACACCTGCCTCCACCCGAAAGGGACCTTTGACGGGACGGAAGCCGCAAAGAAACTGATTGCCTGCGTCCAGGAACTCAACCAGCGCTTCGGCACGAATTATGCCATTGACGTCCTGACGGGCTCCAAAAATAAGAAGATCAAGCAGAACCGCCATGAACGCCTGAAGGCCCACGGAAGCGGCAGGGAGTTTACTAAGGATCAGTGGAAGACCCTGGCCTCCGAGATGATTAACACCGGTCTCCTGAACGTCAGCGGAGCCCGTTACCCCCTCCTGAAGCTCAACGCCATGAGCAGGAAAATCTTGCGGGGTTCCGAGAAAGTGGAGCTCGTCTGCCCTTCAGGGTTCGTGCCTGAAATTGAAGACGAGGGTGTTCCCTCCCCGGCTCCTGAAATGGCTGCCCCGGAAATGTCCGCTTCCGGAATTCCTGTTCCCGGAATGGCTGCCAAGGCTGCAAAAAGAAAAAAATGCAAGCCAGAGAAAGGGACGGAAGACAATTTAGAAGCTGCCGAGATCCAGGAAACGGTTGAATCCGGGGGCCTGGCAAAATCAGGAGAGGATATCGACTACATCCTTTTCGAGCGCTTAAAAGCCCTCCGGAAGCAGATCGCAGTAAAGAAAAACCTTCCTCCTTACATCATATTTTCCGATACGAGCCTGAAGGAAATGGCTACTAAGTTTCCGAAAAACAATGAAGATTTCCATGCCATTACCGGAGTGGGCGATCACAAGCTCCGGAAATACGGGGACGTCTTCCTGCTGGAAATTGAAAACTACTGTCTGGACTACGGACTGGGAGGCCCCGGGAAAGTAAAAAATGCCGAAGTTCCCCGGGACAAAGCCGAAGGAATAAGCCCGGAATCCAGACAAGGAATGGCACCTGAAAAAGGCTTGAAACCTGAAAAAGGCTTGAAACCCGAAACTGGCCGAGGTTCCCACCTGGTAACCGAATCTAGAGCCGAATTTGGCACAGAATTTGGAACGGGAGTGGACAGTGAAACGGGAGTTGAAGTTCAAAATAAAGTGCTAACCGAAGTGCAAAATGGGATTCAAAATGGGGTTCAAAATGAACTCGGCCCTGAAGCCGCCGGGTTCTTGCCTGAATTCGGGAAAAAGATGCCTGCCAGGAACCCGGTTTCTCCCGCAAGAAAAGGTCGGCTTCTGGCAACGAGCATCGAGGACTGGACTGAAAAAGCTCCTGCCTTTCAGAGGGATTATGTCCCTTCAGGGAAATCCGACCCTTCCGGGAAGTCCGGACCCGAAGCTTCCGAAAGACTTTCCGACTCCCTTGAAGAGACCTTCTCACTTTGCAGGCAGGGCCTGGGAATAAGCGAGATTGCCGAAATAAGGGGACTTGGGACCGGAACCGTTTGCAAACAGCTTGAACAACTGATCCTTGCCGGAAAAATCAGTGAGATCGGCGGCTTTGTCACCCCGGATAAGCGGCAGCAAGTTAAAACAGTAGTTGAAGAACTTGAAACAGAGTTTGCTTCCCTTTTAAAAACCCGGTTCGGGGAAAACTTTTCTGAAGGGGAACTGAAGCTGGTAAAGGCTCTTCTTTTTTCCAGGCTGCTGGAATGACCCTTTCAACCTTCATTCTTTCTTTGAAACTTCAGTCGAAGCTTATCTCTTTCCTGAAGATGTCTTTCCTTTTCTTCACGTCCCTTATCTTGAGCAGGGCGCTTTCCCCTTTTTTCAGTTCCGCCCCTTCGGGCAGGGTGAGTTCCATTGAGTCTCCCACTTCCAGCTGAGATATTTCGGAGGGGAAAGATAGTTCGTACTCAACCTCTTCGCGGGAGAGAAGAAACTTCGTATCCTCTCCGAAATCAAGGGGGTCTCCTCCCTGATGTTCGAGTTTAAGGGTATTTGAGTCGAGAACTTTGACTTCTATTTTAATTAATCTTCCAGAACTAACCGCTTTTTCCGTACTCTCACCAAACATAAAAGCTGTTGCAAGGACGGCAAGGACGGCTATCCCGATTATTCCCGCAGCAACAATCACACCAGGATTTACGGCCCTTTCGTCGGTTAGAAAGTTTCCCCCCTTCATTTTCTCACCTTGTGCCTGGAAATTTCTTGAAAATCTCCAAAATTAATATTATGAAGTATTGATTTTCAAATATAAAAAGGTTGCAATACTATATTAAAAAATTGAGACACTTGCTTTTTTTAAATCCCCTCTAAAACTCCATTTATCCCTCTTTATTTTGCGTACAATGCTCTCTTTTTCCTGAGGCAAAGCTTCGCATAAAAATTCAGAATATGAGGCCCCAGTATTCAATAAATTTAATAATAACGTGAAAGACCAGGTCCCCGAGGACAACGGCTGTGAGAAAGCCTGCACTTATGGGAACCATGAAAGGAAGGCCCGGCGTTACCCAGATGAAACTTTCCATGAGTCCCTTACTGGCATGGGCTTCGAGCCGGGAGAGGGCATTAAAGTTTAAAACTATCCCGTTGCCTGTAAAGTGAGGTACAAGCCTCCCATTATCGAATTCGAACCGTTCGATAAGCCGGATACGCCTGCCTTTTTCCAGGAGCAGGGGCAGGTCTCCTAAATTTATCCTGTAGGCTACGAGCATATAAAAGGGCTTTTTGAGCATGCCAGGGGAAAAATGGAACAGGTTATAGCAGAAAATCCCCAGGGGAACAACAGCCGTCAGGAGCAGGGCATTTTCAAGAACAGTCAGGGAAAAGACCCCATGGGGGGCCACCCCGAGCAGGGGAAAGTTTTGCCCCCCCAGTTCCAGGGCAGGATATACCGGAATGAGGATAGAGAGTACAATCAGGGCTTTTGCATCCGCCCCCCCGAAGATTTTTAGCCGGAACAGGAGGTATGTCAGGGAAAAAATGAAGAAAAACGAAAGAAGAAGCCGAATGACATAGGAAGTGCCTCCCTGGGCTGCTTCATACAACACAAACCCCGAAAGAGAAAGAAGCATGAGCTTCCATACCCTGTTAGAAACCCTGCGGGTCTTCAGGTCCGAGTAGGAAGAATAGAGTAAGAAGGGCAGGCAAGCTGCCAGTTTCAACGCTTCTATCATGCCTGGATTTTTTAATTTTTTAATTTTTCTTTTCTTCAGTTTCTCATAGTGTTTTTGTTCTTCCCGGATTTTATTGTTTTCCCTGCCGTTTTTCCTGCCCTTCACAGCACTGTTTTTTGACCTTCACAGCAGGACCTTAACTCATCCAGCTATAAAAAATTGATTTCAAAGTTTTTCCGGTTTCAAAGTTTTTCCCATTTCTTGAGTTCGAGGATTTCCGAAAGGGTCCCGCCTCTCCGAATTTCATCGAAGATCCGGTTTTCGGTTTTGTAAACTTCTTTTGCCCTCCGGGCAATTTCGTAAGCCCTTTCCTTCGGGACCACCACGACCCCGCTTTCGTCGCCCACGATGTAGTCCCCGGGCTTTACGGTCTGACCCCCGCATGTGATCTCGGCGTTCATTTCCCCGAAGCCTTTTGGGTCCCCGGCGTTCGGGACAGTGTTGCTCGTGTAGATAGGGAGGCCCAGTTTCTCCACTTCGTCAATGTCCCGGACCGCACCTTCGATAACCACTCCGGCAATGCCCTTGTTCAGGGAACTTAAGGTTGCAAGCCCGCCCCAGCAGGCGATGTCTTTGCATTCGTTATAGATGACGATTACGTCCCCTTCTTTTGCTTCGTCGATGGCTTCCACGGTTTTTGCCCAGTCCCCAGCAAAGGACTGAACCGTGATTGCAGTCCCGACCACCTTCCCCCTGACGAGGGGATGGATGCCTTTCATCGCCCCTTTCCTGTGCAGGGCGTCTGAGATGTTGGAGGTGGAAACTTCCATGAGGATCTCCCGGATCTCCTGGTCCAGGGTACCCCTGTCCCGGATCTCTATGGAGCCCGGGGCGTCCACGCTCTGTCTGATTTTTTGGGCAGCTTCGGTTACGTTGTCCGAGCGGGTTATGTTTCCTCCCACAATTACGATCTCGGCGCCCGCCCTGACCGCCTGAGCTGCGCTTTCCGCATCAAGCCCTCCTGCCACCGCTAGCTTGACATTTACCTTCTCTGCAATTTCCATGAGAATGGAAACAGGGTCCTTGCCCATCATCTGCTGGTCAATCCCTACATGGACATTGATGTAGTCCACGCCAAGGGCCTCGAGTTCCACGGCCCGGCCCACAGGCTCAGGGGCTGAGATAAGGTCTGCCATAAGCCGGATCCCGTACTTGTGAGCTGACCGGAGTGCATCAAGAATGGTGGAGTCGTCAGCACTTCCGAGGACAATGGCAACGTCAGCTCCGGCTTTTGCCGCCATCTCCACTTCCATTGCCCCCGTATCTACGGTTTTCATGTCGGCCAGGATCGTCCTGTCCGGGAAGGCTTTCCGCATTGTGCGGACCGTGTCCATACCTTCGCTTTTAATCAGGGGTGTCCCGATTTCGATCCAGTCAGCTCCCCCGGCGATTGCTTCCCGTGCAATTTTAACCGAGCGGTCCATTTCAAGGAGATCAAGTGCAACCTGAATTAGAACTATATTACCACCTCAAACGGGAAGCCGGAAACACTACAAGTTTTTGAAATGCAGCATTTCCAAACCGGCTCCCCTCTGAAAATTTTATTGTAAGGATTATTTAATATTCCATTTTTTAGTATGTAGGGTCTTATTATCTATATTGCTTTTTGTTTTTATTCGTATTACTCTTTGTATTACTTCTTGAGTTTCATTTTATCCCGAAGTTTTATTCCAACACTTAATTAATTTTTTGATTAGTTTATGAGTTCATCAGGATTTAATAAGGATTTCAACAGGATTTCAGTAAAAATGGCATTTCCGATATTTTATTAAGGTAGAACAATAATCTGTTAAGGGGGATAAAATACGGACCATAACTCAAAGGAATACATAAGCGAAGAAGAGCGGAGGCAATTGCTTTCGGCTCTGCACTCCCGGTTGTTCTGGGTCGGACAGAGGATTCCGAACCATGTGGAGGTCGAAGGTAAAGACTGTCCTTTGCATGAGTATGTCTGGGAACTGATCCGGAAAGATGAAATCACACCGGAGGAGAAGGAACAGATAGATAATTGCATTAAACTTATTTCCGGAAAGGAAGAGGAAGATGAAAAAGAACTGGAAGAAATGGCCCTGACCAGGGATGAAGCCAGAACTCTTTACCATGAAACCGCAGGGCTTTTGCGTGCGATAATGGACCTCCGGGATATTGAAGACGGCAGCCTGAAAGAAAGGACGAAGCACTTCCAGGAAAAATTTGCAGATCAGAGAGTGAGGGACGCTAAACTCTGGCTTGAATTCCTCAAGGAAGTGAAAAAATAAGTGAAAAAATAAGTGAAAAAATAAGTGAAGAATGAGTGGAAAATAAGTGAAGAATAAGTGGAAAAATAAGCAAATAAAGAAGGAAAACTCACTCATTAAATTTCCAGAGCAAAGGTTATATCTCAGAGAATCCTTTATGAAAACCGGATGTCATTTAAGAACCGACACGTCATCTCAATGAAAGACTTTTCGCGAGAAGAAATCGACCACGTGCTGGACACCGCTGAAAAACTTGAACCGGTTGCCAGGGGGATGGAAAAGTCCCGGCTTCTTGACGGAAAGATTATCGCACTTCTTTTTTTCGAACCGAGCACCCGGACCCGGCTATCTTTTGAAACCGCGATCCAGAGGCTCGGGGGGCAGATTATCAATCTTGGGTCCGTGGAAGCAAGTTCGGTCATGAAGGGGGAAAACCTTGCCGATACCATCCGCGTGATCAGCAAGTATGCAGACCTGATTGTGCTGCGCCATCCCCAGGACGGGTCGGCGCGTATGGCTTCGGAATTCGCAAGTGTGCCAATAATCAACGGCGGGGACGGGTCTATCCACCACCCTACCCAGACTTTCCTCGACCTTTACACCATCCGCAGGGAGAGCCACCTCGAAGGCCTGAAAATCGCCATGGCGGGAGACCTGAAATACGGGCGGACCGTGCACTCCCTCTGTCATGCGCTTTCCCTTTACGGAGCGGAAATGACCTTCGTCTCCCCCCCCGAACTCCGGATGCCCGCAGAGATTGTCCGGGACCTGAAAAGACAGAACATCAAAGTAGGGGAAACCGATTCCTTTGAGGATGTGATAGGGGATATCGAGGTCCTTTACATGACCAGGGTCCAGCAGGAACGTTTCCCTGACCCGGAGGAATACGAAAAGGTGAAAAACCGGCTGAAACTCACAGGCGAGCTTCTGGAAAATGCTGCTCCGGACCTGAAGATCCTGCACCCGCTTCCAAGGGTCAACGAGATTTCGCCGGAGGTTGACGAGACCCCGTATGCATGCTACTTCCAGCAGGCATTCTACGGCGTCCCGACCCGGATGGCACTGCTTACGCTGGCTATGGGGGTGATTGAATGACGGATAAAGGGAACCTGAAAATCCAGGCGATCGAAAACGGGACTGTCATTGACCATATCAAGGCCGGGCAAGCCTTAAACGTCCTGCGCATCCTGGGAATTGCCGCGGACTGCAGGGGCACTGTCAGTTTTGTCATGAACGCTCCCGGGGCCAAGGGCAGGAAGGACGTAGTAAAAGTCGAAGGCCGGGAACTCAATGTTGAGGAACTCAACAGGATTTCCCTGATCGCCCCGAACGCCACCGTCAATATCATCCGCGACTTTGTAGTGCTCCAGAAAAAGAAGGTAGTCCTCCCGACTTACGTAGAAGACGTGGTCCGCTGCATAAACCCGAACTGCATCTCCAACAGCACTGAGCCCATAAAATCCAGATTTTCTGTGATCCGCTCCGAAAAAGGTGGGGTGGTCCTGCGCTGCCTCTACTGCGAACACGTTATCTCGGAGAATATTGCCGAACACCTGGTGTGATTCCCGGCAGGACTGAAGTAAAAAATTAGGAAAAAATGTCAGGAAAAAAATTCCGAAAAGCCCCATTGAGCCAGATAACTCTGGTACTATATAAAAATAAGGAATACCCCGGCGTTTTTTCACGCTGAGGTCCTTTGAATTATTTTTTATGTTCTTTGCAGGAAGGATAATATTTTCCGGGTTTCAACCCCGGTTATATAACAGTTAGGTCCTCATCCCGTTAGAACTTTTCCACATTTTAGTTCGTTAGAACTTTTTCTCAGTTAAATTCGTTAAAACTTTTTCTCAGTTAAATTCGTTAGAACTTTTTCTCAGTTAAATTTCTGATGTATTAATCATCGCAGCAATAGCAGCAGTGCCTTCCGTTGTTGTAAGCGTCCAGGCACTCGTAGAGAGGTTCTCCGCATTTCCAGGCACAACTGTTTGCCTTTACGCACTTCTCTTCAACCGGACCATAGCATGCCATCCAGTCGTCAGCATCCTATATGCATTCCTATATGCAATCCGGCAATGTACAACCATTTGCCTCGTTCAGTTTGGCGGCGACCAGTGCTTTGAACATTGTTATTGTCTTGTCGCCTTTTACAGGTTGGGACATGAAATATATAGCAGTTCCTTCTGTATCTGCGTCTCCCTTTATATATTCTGTACCACCGATTGTGATTCTTTCAACAGGCCATTCATCCGGGTGGTTTTTCCAGTAGCCGGGACTATAACACTCACAAGCAGAGGCTGTCCCTATCAGCAAGCCTACACATGTTATCAACAATAAAAATCGAGTTAGATGTTTCAGTTCTTTCATTCCCCCATTCGAGATTTATTGGGAATCTCAGCTACTGCCAGATTCTACAGGAAAAATGAATAGTCGCGTATCTTCCCCAAGATCCCAACCTGAATACCAGCAGGCTGCGTTTCCCCGAAGATTATAATATGTGTAATTATTTAATTCTTCGCATATTTTAAATCCAAAACCAGTATGGGATGAGCCAATAATATAATTAGTATGTGTTCAATGAATAGCAAATAATATATATCAATGCATATTAAGTTTTGAATATTCTTTTCAACGGCAGGTAGAAGCGGCCTTTTCGGACAGGAATCGAAAGGAATAAGAAATCAGGAAGAGAAACTATAGAAACCTATCAAGATTTCAAGGAAATTCTTTACATGTTCCTGGGAGGGAAAGAGATGGAAAACGCAGATATGGAATTGATCACCGAACCGGAGCGAAAGAAACTGCTCTGGAGCCTCCGCAGCGATTTTGCCTGGGTCGGGAAGAAAATCCCGGAAAGCGTTGAAATCGACGGAAAGGAGTACAGGCTGCGGGAGATGGTCCGAAAACTCGGGGAAAAGGAATTTCCGGAACCGGAAGAAACTGCCGAAATAAGGGCTCTCCTCCCTGAGCTCGAAGCCCGGGCAAAGGCAAACGAGGAGCTGCTGGAGACCGAGGAGCTTACAAAGGCTGAAGCTGAAGCACTCTATGAAGAAGCCATCGGGCTCTTGCGGACGGTGATGGAGTTAAAGGACAAGCTTGCGGGGAAAGGGGGCGAAGACTCGGCCGAGGAACTCAAGAGGATGATCACGGCCCAGAAAGTGGCTGATGAGAAGCGCTGGCAGCAATTTATCAAGAGCATAAAGTAATGAATTTGGAATTTTATGAATTCATGGGTCTTCCCACTCAGAAATTATATTCTTTGTCGTGAACATTTCTGCAAGTTCCTTCGGGTTCCTTGAATAAAACCGGAGTTTTTGCTTTGATCGGGTGATGATCTCAAGAGAGTGTGGATAAGGTGCCATGACCTCTACGTTATAGTAAAGCACCAGGAGCAGGGCTATGGGCCATAACCGCAATAAAAATAGGCTGAGCTTTGCTGGGAGAGGGGCAGATTCCTCCAGTTCCTGCAAAGTCCGGGCTCCCAGCTCTATGACCTGAAAAAGAACGGCTGTCAGGGTGAGCAGACGTATCGCCCAGCGCAGGGAACGGTTTTCATTCTTCTTTTTCGAACATTCCATTATATCCTTTTTCCATATCATCAGCGGCCTGAAAAGTGGTCTATGGAGAGCCGGTCTGGAGTTATTTCAAGGGCTGTCCTGTACCGGAGGGCCAGCAGTACAACTGCTAGATACGGCATGATAACCGCAAGAAGGCCAATAAATGATCCGTGTGGGCTGTACATTAGCAGGACAAAGGAGCATATTAACATAGGTATGAGAATTTTTGCAGGTCCCGTGTCCCTAACAAAGCTAAACGGGACTTTCAGTACCTTTTTTTCCTGGCGACCGGGGATTCTCTGAAGGCTCTGGTTAACGCTGCCATAACCTTGCAGGCGTTTTTCCGGCTTTTCTCCCCAATCACCTGCTTTCATTGGACACCAGCCCATAAGTTTTCGGAAGTATTTCACAAATGCCATTTCATACGCCTTCACAAATGCCTTTTAATGAAAGCTTTAAGCTCTTCCGGTTTTTCGGTATATATCCAGACTTTCAGGTTTGAGTGCATAGTTACTTTAAGGATCCGCTGATAAGGCGCTCGAAGTTCGAAGATATAATAAAGCACAAGTAGAAACGAAACTACCAGAAATTTTCCCAGAAACAGGCTGAGTTTTGCGGAGAATGTAGCTGCTTCTTCCAGCTGTAGATCCCTGTTTATCCTTTCTACGGTACGAAGCAGGATAATTGAAATGGTAGCAAGGTAGAATAAGCGCATCGGCCAGCGCAGGGAATGGTTATCGTTCTTTGGTACCGAGATTTGCTTGATGTCCCCTTTTTCAATCACAAAGGGCTTACGCAGAGGTCTTTTGATTATGATTTTTTCAGGCGTTACCGCGACAGTACTGGAAAAATGGGAAAGTAATGGCACTACGAGAAGTAAATACAGAATCAGCTCTGAAAGGATAAATAAAAAAGAGTTTTCATGGCTATATATCCATAGTAGAAAGGAGCTTACTGCTGCGAAGAGAATAATTATTACAGGCTTCCATCCGGGAAAAAGGCTAACCTGCGCCTTAAAATTTCTGTTTTCCTGCAGACCTGCTGGAGAGGAACTCAATTGAAGGCTTCTATTTTCCAATTCAAAGCCTGGTAAACAGTCTTTTTGCCTCTCTTCCCGGAGGGAATCTTTCATCGGGCACCAGCCCATCAGTTTTCTGAAGTATCCCGGAAAAACCATTTTACCTTCTCTCCGGGTGCCTTTCAATAAAGGACTTAAGCCTTGCAGCCGAGGCTTCGTCCGTTATTATGGAATAGTATGATGTCCACTCATACCATTTTTTATTCCTGGTTTTTATGTAGAGCTGCGTATTCAGATCCTGATACCGGCCTTTTTGCTTTGCCAGCAGAAACAGAATGAGGGGGAGAACGGATATTATAAGCAGAAAAGGTCTCCAGTCACCTTCCAGAGTCGAATAGGCAAGGACGAAGCAAATGGCGATTCCTCCAAGCATATACAGGATCAGGGAGCTTTTCTTTGAACGCTTTTCGATTTTGATTTCCACAACGCTTTCAATCTCCTCATAAGGTATTTCAAAATCCTTCAGCCTGAAGCCCCGCAGGTACAGGCTTTTGCTACCTGTCCGGACCGCTGTGTTGAAGGCCTTGAGGGCAAGCCGGCAATATATTGCGTTGAGCAGGACGAGGCCGGCCAGAAAGAGGGAAAAGTCTTCGACCCTCAGGAGCACGTTGAAGCCTACTGTAAACAGGAGGACAAAAAGGGAGGTATTTGCGGGAAAGGTTACGTTTGAAGTCAGGGTATCCTGAGAGTTTCCCGTTTTACCGGAAACTGCGGCCTGGTTTGCAAAAAAGAATGTTTGCTCTTTTTCCGGTTCTATTTTCCTGCAAACCGGGCACCAGCCCATCAGGTTTTTAATGTATTCGGTATTCAGGTTCATAGTTCTCCCTTCTTTTCCCCAAGGGCATACAGCTTTTGCTGTCCCTTTTCTCTTTTCATATACATTTTCATATGGTTTTTTCTCTCCCAGTAAATTAGCTGGAAATAGAAGCCCCACATCGGAATCAGAGTTCCTGAAACAAAAGAATTCAGTGTCCGATCGTTAAGAAGATGGGCCGCATGAGACGAGATGTAAGGCAGGAAGGCCATGAGCAAAATAAGACCCAAAAACAGGAATAAGATAACACAGAATAACGATTTTCTGAAGGAAGGAGAAACAACAGGCTTTTCTTTCGCGGCATTGTACTGATGCGTCTGCTTTTTCCAGCCGAGCAGATATATCGGTAATGAAAGTGAAAGGCCAAGAAGGAAAGCCTCTGTGTTTATACCTTTTTGAAATAGGCTTATATAAACAGGAGTAAAGAAAATTGGTAGCAGAAGGAGTTGGGTATCAAGCCTGGAATGCTGGCCTGGAACCGTCGGACTTCTTGCTTTTTCTCCTCCTGACAAATCGTTTGCTTCAAAATTCACAGGGCTAATCCGGGGTCCTGCTTCAGCTGCTCTGGCGTTAGGGCACCATCCCATCAGCTTTTTGACCTGATCGAAAACAACAGGTTTTGAAGGCACTTATCTTTCCTCCCTGATGATATACGATTTTTTCCATTTTCCTAAGCTTTTGTTGAGATAGATCGTTTTGTGGTTTTTCCGCTCCCAGTAGAGTATCTGGAGATAGCATAACCACAGGGAAACAAGCCCTCCTGCAAAGAAAGACAGGGTCCCTTTCATGAGAATATTCCTTTCCTGATCTCCGGCAAAAATCCAGCAAAAAAGTGCGGCATAGAAAATTATAGTTATTATTCGAAACAGTCTTCTATACAGGTTTTTCTTGCCGGTATAGTCAAGAACCGGTCTTTGCGCGAGAGTATCGTACCTGTGCATCTGCTTCTTCCAGTAAAAGACGAGAAACGTTACGGAAATAAACAATCCGGCGAGGAAAGCCGTTGCATTTACGCCCAATTGGGCCAATACAAGGATATATACAAGTGTAAGAAAAGAATCAATCAGGAGGATCCTGCTGCTCAGTTTCCGGGACCAGCCAGGATTTTCCGGGTCTCCGGAATCTCTGCCTCCAGCTAGGGTATTCGCACTAAAATATTCCGGAAGGATGGGATGTCGGGTTTCAGGTGTTTTTACATAGGGGCACCATCCCGTGAGCTTTTTGATGTATTCTCCTGCCCCGTTCATTTCGGTTCCCCCTTTCCTTCAGGGTATACGTCTCTGGAATATATTGTCCTGAACCCGACTTCACTTTTCGTACAAATTCTCATTTGGTTTCCCCTGCTTCAGCATCTACCGCGTAAAAAGATGCTTTCTCTACAATCAATGTCTTCTTATTTTTCCGCTCCCAGTAAACCACTTCAAAATACTGGATCCAGACAATTAAAATGAAACCTGAGGCAAATGCATAGATCTCTCTAATGGTGCTGCCAGTCTTTACAGCGAAATAACTGATGATGAAGCTACCAATGAATATGAGTCCGATTATAATCAGAGAGTTAACTAACATCCGTTTCCTGATTACCTGCAACCTTCCGAATCCTCCGGCAGCAGCTTTGTTGAGTCTGCGCCATTCAATTACCCCTGTAAATAGGCTGAACACCAAACCTGAGATTATACCTATCATAAATAGGTCCAATCTGTTTTTCCCCTCTGAAATAAAAAAGCCAATAGCCAGCAGCGTGAGAATTAGTGAGTTCAATAGAATCCTGTTGCGGTATTTGTTCCACCATCCCGGAGTGGTGCGGGTTGGTTCTCCAGCACTACCGGACACACTTACCATCAGGTCATCGAATTGCACTGCTTTTCTGGATTCCATAGCACCCGCATTTGGGCACCATCCCATCAGTTCCCTTATGTACTGTCCCATCCCCTGAATCATATTTTCTCACCGGAATCATTCCGACTCTGTCATCCTCTTCAATTTCCCGAACAACTTATCTGCAATTTTTGTGGGGTTCTCGGAGCTCTTGAGTTTTATATGCATCTCCTCTGCAAACTCTCTTGCTGCTCAGGATCTAATGTAGAGGAGAATGCCAATTAAAAATAAGAGCGTCCCTACTCCTACCATAAGTGATGATACGTTCCCCTTTAAATCCAGAGCAAGTGACAACGCCGCAGCTAAAGTGCCTACACTTGTAATTAACAATCCAAGTCCTTTCATACGGCTAAGGTTGCTTCCGGTTTTTTCTCCTCCGGACCGATCATCTTTTTCTCCTCCGGACCTATCACATGTTTCAAAATTATCAGGGTTAGTCCAGGGGTTGTTTTCAAGTGTTTTTGCATTTGGACACCACCCCATAAGTTTCCTTATACTTTTTGCAAATACATTCATCGTTTCCCCTTCCTTATTTTATCTGCCTTAAGTCAGGCCTCTTCTGTCATCTCCTTCAATTTCCCGAACAATTCGTCCGCAAGCTTTGTTGGATCCTCGGAACTCTTGAGTTTTATATGCATCTCCTCCGCAAAGTCCCAGAGCAGTTCGATGCATTCCCTGTACCGCTCGCAGGACCCGCAGTCCCCTTCATGTTCGTACCAGACCTGCATCCCGTGTTTGGCCGAGATAAAGATGATTGCATTGGCTTTGAAGGGGACTGAGTGTCCGAAGAGGACTCCCTTCTTCGGATTGGCCCTTTCCACCTCTATCCGGTTTGCCCGGGCCATCTCAAGCAGGGTTTCTTCGATGCGCTTGTCCATGCTGAGAAGGGCCCTGGAGACCGCCTGCCTGGAGACCCCGAACTGTTTGGCTATATTAATGTTCGGGAGCCCGTTTCGACGCAGGACCCAGAACTTGAACTGTTTATCTCCTGCCGGAAGGAACATGTGTAAACATACGGATGTTGACTACTTATATCTTGCGATCTTTTTATATTCCTTAAGTTTTTCCTGGAAAAAGTTCCGATATCTGACATTATTTATGCCAGTTTTTTTAATTGTTACAAAAACAGTTTGATGATTTGGCCATAAAAGGTATATGTAAAAGAAATAAATTTCCATTGGTCAGGTTTAAAAAATTAAAGATATATGCTCTGAATCGAATGGCCGCACAGGCCCTTTGAATTGTCAGGAACCGTCCGGAAAACTTAGTATTGTTCCCTGATAAGAGGAAAGTTCCGGGAAAAAGGTTGTGAAATAAAGGAAGAATACATGGTGCTGTTTGTTGTCGTTATATTAACAATTTTTATATTCTGGATCACGATGCTGGTTGACTGCCTCCGGCGCCCTGTAGAGTACTTTCCCTCCGGAAGCGAGTTTGAAAAACTGCTCTGGTGCCTGGTGGTATTTTTCTGGCATCCTATAGGGGCATTTCTGTATTATTTCCTGATAAAAAGAAATGACCAGTACTATGCCTTTTTGAAAGAATTGATGGATATCCGGAATATTCCCGGAGCTCGCAGGGAATGAAAGAAAAGAGGGTCAGGTATGCAAAGGTCGGGTATTCAAAGCTCAGGTATGCAAAGCTCAGGTATTCAAAGCTCAGGTATTCAAAGCTCAGGTATTCAAAGCTCAGGTATTCAAAGCTCAGGTATTCAAAGCTCAGGTATTCAAAGCTCAGGTATTCAAAGCTCAGGTATGCAAGCTCAAGCTTCCGATGAAAAATTGCGGATTTTGTCCCTTTCGAATGATTCCAGAAAACTCATACAGGTCCTCTCCAACGAAACTTCGATAAGAATCCTGCAGGTCCTGAAATCCGAAAACATGTCAGCAAGCGAGCTTGCGGGCAGGCTTGACCTGCGGCTAAACACCCTCCAGTACAACCTCGATTCTCTGCTTGAAACCGACCTTATAAGGGTCTCGGGGGTAAAATGGAGCCGGAAAGGCCGAGAAATCAAGGTCTACGCTCCTGTCGAGAAGTTGATAATCCTTATTCCGGGGAGAAATACTGTCACCAGAACCGCTCTTTCCGGCCTGCTTCAGGAGTGTATGGAGGATGATCCGGACCTCCGTCTGGCCTGATTTTTCTGGCTGGTTTTATTTTCCGCCATAAGAAATGTAGGGTCTTTAAATAAGGTGCTGAAATGAAGCTGAACAAAAGTCTGAACGCAGGAGTTCTGCTAACTCTTATGTTGTTTTTGACAGTGGTTCCCTTAGCCTGTAAAGGAGAAGCTGAAGTACCCATATATCCTCTCGGAAAATCCGATTCCTTAGAATCCGATGTAAGTGCAGAGGGATGCTGTGGATGCACAACTGAGTACGTCGAAGAGATTCTTTCCGGTGAAGAAAGTGTGATTGTCAGTGCTGAAGTCTTTGCGAGTTTCGGCTGGCCCCCCTTAACTGTAAGGGTGGACGGAAGCGGGGGTGGGCGCTTCCTGACAATCGGAGAGGCCCTGAAGTGTCCTTTTGCCGGGGAAATAATCCTTGTTGCCCCCGGGACCTATACCGAAAACCTGGTTGTGGATTCCCAGGTGACGATACGGGCCGAGTCCGGGAACCCTGAGGATACGGTCATAAGGGCAGCCGATCCCGAAGCTCCCGTTATCCATGTAACACGTAGGGTGTTGGAGATCAGGGGGTTTACTGTGGAAGGGGCAAACGGGAGTAACGATCCTGAAAAAAGTGCCGGTATCTTTCTCGACGGAGCCCGGGACTGCATGCTTGCAGATAATGTGTTCAGGGACAACACCTGTGCTGTTTTCCTGAAAAATTCGGACGACTGCAGCCTGATAAATAATACGGTAGAGGTTAACGGCAGCTACGGCATTCGGCTTGAGAATGCCGAAAGTAACCGGCTGGAAAACAACACGATCCTGGACACTGCATACTCCGGAATCCTGCTGCAGGGGACCCAGGAAGCCGAATCGGAGGGCAGGTCTGTCCTGAACAGCTGCCGGGGCATAGGCCTGAATTTTTCGGACCGGAATCTTCTCTGTAACAACACTGTAAGCATAAACTGCAGGCACGGAATCGAACTCTTTTTCTTAAACAATTACCTGCTTGGCGGGTTCTGGAGTTTTGATGGTTCTGATAAGAGGCAGGCCTGGATCCGGGAAAATGCTTCCGAAAACAATACCCTGGCAGGCAATTTCATCAGAGGCAATATAAAAGGGATCAATACCGCAGACCAGGATAGGTATCGACGAGGATAGGTATCGGATCGACACAAAAAGGAGGAAGGTCTAAATGCAAGCAAGAAAAGAGGCAGTTTTCTCAAAATTTGAACACCTGGTAACCGCGATAAAATCAAAGCAAGCTTTCTATGCGCCGGGGCTGCTCTCTGTTGTTATCTTATGCTTTATTGTGGGTGCAGGGGGCTGTATCGGGGACAGAGAACCGGTTTCCCAGGAAGGGGAGCTGAATTTCAATGTGATGCCGGAAAAAATCCGGGTGGCTGAAGGGGAAATTTTTGAGATTGAACTCTTCCTGGCAAACACGGGCGATACGCCCGTAAACGTGTGGGAGATGAAGGAACAGGTCAGTTATGACATTTTTTTCCTGGATTCAAACGGTTCATACGTCCCCTATGAATGCGGCGTAATTGAAAGGGTCCAGTTGACGGACGAGGCCCTTGTGGAATTACAGCCCGGAGAGTTCCTGCAGGCATGGCGGGATTCAAGTTGCTGGACTCTCCCGCCTGGGGAATACACCCTCTTTGCCGAGTACCACACTTCAGCAGGGGAAAGCATCACAAAACCCTACTGGATAGGCAGGCTTCGTTCGAATAATGGCAGTATTTTCGTGGAGGCTGAAAACGATTCTTCTCTTTTGGAGTCCGGCTCTTCTCCCGAAAAAGGAGCAGTTGAGGAGCTAAATGCTTCAGATGAACCTGTAGTAGCCACTGAAGTTAGCTATGAGCTCATATACCTGAGCCCTGAAGAGCTTGCTAATAAATCCGACCTGATCCTTATCGGTTCGGTAAAGGAAATCCTGCCTGCAAGGTGGAACACTCCTGATGGGGAGCAGCCTGAAAACGCCTTTGAGGGCCTTGACTGGAATGCGGTTATCTACAGGGATGTTGTGATTTCAGTGGACGAATATCTCAAGAATTCCCTCCCTTCAAATGAGGTCGTTGTGAGGGTGCTTGGAGGCACAGTCGGAAACCTTGGAATGGATGTTGAAGACGAAGCTTCTTTTGAACCTGGGGAAGATGTCCTGCTATACCTGGTGGAGGACACGTCTCCGGCTACGAAGGACCTGGAGCCCGAGCATTTCAGGGTCAGAGGGTTTTTTCAGGGTAAGTATACCCTGACAGGGGACGGGAAAGCCGTAAAATCCGGAGAGACTGCCGACCTTGAGGAATTACTGAAAATAATTGGTGACGGTGATCAAAGTTAATGCGGAGGGACAAAGCCGATGAAAAATCTCAAAAGGAAGGCACTTATAGGTTCTTTTGTTCTAATTTTGCTCCTTGCAGTTTCGTTCATAGTCACTCCATATTTACTTGTAGGGCCGCCGTCCCCTCTCATTTATGCCCATAATCTGGACGAAGGGACGCATGAACTCAGGGTTGAGGTTTTTGATTCGGAGAATAATTCCGTGCTTGATGAAACGTATGAACTGGCCCCGGATGAAACTATGGGCCTGCCAAAACCCCTACGGTCCCTAATACCGGGGCTTGGAATGGATTGTACTTTCAAATTCACACTGGACGGCAGGTTCACAAGAACGCATAGTACGAACGTCCAGCCCTGGAATACTGTTGAAGTAAGACTCTATGCGGATTATGCTGAAGGCTGGCCTCTTTCCATAGGCGAGAGCACTGTTTGAAATCACTGTTTGAAATGAGGGATCTGATGAGAAAAAAAATTTCAGTATTTCTTCTGCTTTCGGCTTTCCTTATATTTACGGGCTGTGCCGAGAGGCCTTCGGAAGATCTCTTCCTGAATTCTACGCCTTACGAACTCCCGCTTTCCGAACTCTGGGACCTTACGGTTAATGAAACCGGGGTTGGAAACGAATCTGCGGAGCTTGACCAGCTTGTTATCCGTATGCAGGATTCCGGAACCCTGGAATATGTCCTTCTGGAATTCAGGGGGACAAAGTCCGGTGAATGGGGGTATTTCCAGGTAAGAGTGGATGAAAGCGGTAAAGTTAGCTGGCGTGAGTCGAAAGTGGAAGGGGACTTTCCGAAAAGTAATCATCCCCTGCCTGTCCTCAAAGCGGTAGAAACGATAGGGTCCGGTGACTCCGGTTTTTTTGATCCTTCCCGGGGCTTGCTGGTTCATGCGGATTTCCTGGTCGGGAGCATAGGTTACGGAGGGGAACCTTACGATTTGTATCTTTTCGAGAACGGAAAAGCTGTCCCTCTGGACCGTATCGAGTTTGGGAGCAGGGAGCCCTGGTGCCAGATTGTGTTCAACAGACCCGGAGCTTGCAATACCACAATAAAAGAGGAAAAAATAGGCGTATTCAACGAAGTAATAAGTTCCGAATCCAGTTTGACAATCTCCGAGGTGAATGAAAATGGTCCGGAACCCGGTCTTCCCGACCATATACTCGTTTTTCTCGAAGAAGACCTGGATAAGGCCCTATGTGTCGAATATGCGGTGGAAAAAACAGATGGCAGCAGTCCCCTGGATCTTATAAGCGCAGGCTGTACCGAAAATACCCTGGAGACTGTGGCCCTGACTCCAGAGCCTTACGAACTCCCTCTCTCCGAGCTCTGGGCCCTTACGGTTAATGAAACCGGGGTTGAAAACGAGACCGCAGTTTTTAGCAATTTAAGGGTCAGGATCGGGTCTGAGGGGGTTCCTGAACATATCCTGCTGGAATTTTGGGGAGAGCGAAGAGACAGGTGGAATTTCTTCCATGTGGATGTGAACAGCGAGGGGGCCGTAAGCTGGTATTCCAGTGAAAGTACTGATAGTTTCCAGGAGGCTCCGCATCCTCTTGAGCTTTTGGGAGAATTTGAAGAGATCAGGCTCAGGGAACTTACCTTTGGAAAAGAAGGGCTCTATATTGAGGTTGATAAGGGGTTGAGGGCCATTTATGATGGGAGGCTCAATAATGATATTTTTGTGCTTAAGAACGGGAGCCTTCTTCCACTGGAACTGGTCCGTTTCCCAAGTCCAAAACCCCGGTATCCTGTAACTATCGGTAAGAGGGGGTACCATAATGTTCTGATAAAGGAAAACAAAACTACGGAGGAAAGTGACATTATCTTTTTGCCGGGAAAGGAGGCTCCCTCGTTTACTGTCTTTACGGAAGAGTCTCTTTCGAAGGCTGAAATGCTTGTATATGCAAAAAATAATGAAACAGTATAATGGAAATATCTATGAATGAATTGAAATCTCGATGAACACGAAAATATGGTTTTCAGGCTCCTTCGGGAAACTGGCCGGAAAATAATTTGTTGTTAATTCAGGAGGGTTAATATTGGACAAAAGAGACCGTGCTTATTTTATCGCCGCTTCTGCGGTTCTGGCTGTACTTATTCTGTGTATTCTTATTTACTCCTACTTTAAAGCCCAGCTCCTCTGGGGAATCATAGCTGCGGGAATGATTGTTCTAATAGCTGGTTCTCTTCTTTTTTGTCTCGTTTTTACGGATTCCCTGGCCTTTCCCCGGAAAAGTGAGGGGGATAAATTCGGGGTCCAAGGAGTCAAATCAGGGAAAGGTACATCAGAAGGAGTTGAATCAGGGGAAGTTGAATCGGAGGGAGTTGAATCAGAGGCTTTGAGCGACTCAAAAGTTTATGAAAGGCCGTCTTTCTTCTTTGGCATACCCTTCGGGTTTGTGCTCGGAGGAATTTTTAGCAGGTATGAGAGCCTGTTTTCCATGGAATATGCCGGAGGGTCGGCGGTTGTGCTGTATCGCGGGGTCTGCCTTATTTCGAAAGGAGATAGGCTTAGCATTACCGGGAAATGGTATCCTGGGAAAAAAGTCGGAGTAAGAGGGAATGTGATTGTTGCGGACAGGGTAGAAAATCTCAGTTCGGGGTTAGTTTTCAGCAAAGAATAAGTCCTATGTGTTTTTGCGCGGGTTCCTTTCCGATTAAGCGGACCTTGTGGTCTCATGGTTCGTTTTTTCGGTGATCTATAATTGATGAGCACTTTACGATCACAAAGAATTGAACAATGAAATGACTACTATGTTCTGTGATGATAAAGCTGCCTGTGTTTGAAAAGTAGCTAACGTAGCTAATATAAATTTGTCAGAAATTGGGCAATAATTCTTTCATGTATTTTTGTTCAATTATAAAAATGAGGGATTTAACGACAATGGACCTAAAACTGTCTGCAGATAAAAAAACCGAATATTTAAATCGAGTTAGAGATGCCATTAAAAATCCATCTTATTCCATATTTGTCATCCTGGGCTTTCCATTCATACTTGCGTTACTAGGGGTCCTACTCGATCCGTTTGTTATGCCTGTTTTACTTATTGGGCCAATTGTCACATTGGCTTATTATGCCTATTACACTGGAAACAAACTGTCTTCTGCAATATTGGGACTATTGGTATTTCCACTTATGTTCTTTTATGCCGGACCCATCGGTGCAATTCTTGATTTCCAATTTGAACGACTTGATAGATATTTTGAATGGCCGTACATAGTTGGTATCATTGATGATTCCTGGAAGTATTCGCTTGCCCATTCACTAATAGGATTCTTAATTGCATTTAGAAAAAAAGCATATTTGGTTATTGCATTACTTCTCTTTATATTACAGCTTATGGAATTTATCAGTCACGTCGACTAAAAACATTGTCGCTTTTCCCGAATAATTGTATGGTTTACTTGCTAGTAGTTTTTGGGTTTATGGTCAAATAGGGTACTTGTGTTCAGATGTCCGACTTTGTAGTCAGGAGGACTTTATGGTAAAGCTCTTCAATCGTGAGGTTACGGAAGAAAATGAAAGGCAAAGTAAAAAAACAAGTTAAAATAGCTTGGTTCAAAAAACAGGAGCAATATCCGGTTCGAACTCCTGAATTTTGACCCCCTGCAACCGGAATTGGATCTTCCGTCTTTATTGTTCCCGGACGCCGAAGGCGACCGGCCTTTCCGGAATTAAAGAGAAAAGGCAGAAAGTAAAAGTGACCAAAATTCTTTCACCAATCTCAAGTTAAAGTTTAACCACAGAAAGCACGGAAAAAACGGAATAAATGAAATAGGGGCACAAGCCTTCCGTGCTTTCCGTGTCTTCCGTGGTTACAAAGTAAGTGTAAATATTTACATCTGGGACTATATATAAAATCAGAATATTGACGTCAAGTGAGTCGAATAAAAGTAAAAGTTCATAATGGCAATTTATTTTGCAGACACTTCTTTTCAGTAATTTCGTGAAGGGCCGCTTGCTTCGCAAGCGGTGAGGGCCCATGTTCTCGATACGAAGAAGTAGATAACCAGAATTGGAATCAGTATTAAACTTTGTCACAAAAATTAGGGCCGTTTCAAGCAATATGACAGGAAGCTTAATTCAAAGGAACCTGGCCTGTGTTAAATTCGGAGAAAAAAAGTTCCTGTATCGGGCCTGATAGGGGTCAGGGCCCGAAACGGTTTATTGTTTTGAAGATTTTGTTTTAAAGTAAAGTTGTTGTCTTAAAGTGAGCTTTTTGTTTTAAAGCCCGAGGACGTCGTCCATGTTGTAGATGCCGGGGTCCTGTCCGCAGACCCATTCGGCTGCACGGACTGCGCCTTTGGCAAAGATCTGGCGGGAGTGAGCCATGTGGTTGATTTCGATCCTTTCGGAGTTTCCGACAAAGAGGACGGTGTGGTCTCCGGTGATGTCTCCACCGCGAACGGCATGGATCCCGATTTCCTTGTCCCGAGGAGCTATTCCTTCCCTGCCGTAGACGTATTCCTTACCTCCCAGGGCTTCGCTGATCACGTCGGCTGCCCGAAGAGCGGTGCCGCTTGGGGCGTCCTTCTTCTGGTTGTGGTGGGCTTCGATGATCTCGATGTCGTAGTCGGCAAGGTACTTTGCGGCTTCCTTTATGATCTTGAAAAAGACATTGACTCCGACCGAAAAGTTCGGGGCGATCACTGCGCGGACTCCATTTTCCTGGATTGCGCCGTCGACCACTGCCCTCTGTTCGGGGGTCAGGCCTGTTGTTCCTATGATCAGGTTGACTCCGCATCTGGCTGCGTTGGGGGCATTTACCACGGTTGCGCCGGCTATTGTAAAGTCGATCAGGACGTCGGCTTCGGTCTTTTTCAGGACCGTTTCCATGTCTTTTACGTCCGAGACCTCGATTCCGAGTGTCCCTACCCTGGCCATTTCCCCGGCGTCTTTTCCGACATTGCCAACGTCAAAGGCGGCAACGAGCTGCATGCCCGGGGAGCTCGTGATATTTTCTATAATCAGGGAGCCCATCCTGCCGCAGGCTCCTAAAACTGCTGCGTTGATCATTTGAGGACCCCCAGTTTCCCGAGTTCTTCTGCAAGCTTTTCAGTGTTGGCATCTGCGAGGGGAGCTAGAGGGAGCCTTACATGCCCGCTGGCAAACCCTGCCAGTTCGGCGGCCTTCTTTACAGGAATCGGGTTTGTCTCCAGGAAAAGCGCACGGATCAGGGGAGCCATTTCGTAATGGAACTTCCTGGCTGTTTCGTAGTCTCCTTTGAGGGCTGCATCCACCATCCCGGACATTTTCTCGGGCACGATGTTAGCTGTAACCGAGATGACCCCGCTACCTCCTATGGACATGAGCGGGAGGGTCAGGCCGTCGTCCCCGGAGAGCACTATAAAGTCCTCGTCCACGGTGTTTTCAAGGATCCTGGTTGCCTTGTCGAGGCTCCCGCTGGCTTCCTTGATCCCTACGATGTTTCCGACCTTTGCAAGTTCGGTAATGACCTCGACGGGCATATCCTGCCCTGTCCTGGACGGGACGTTGTACAGCACTATGGGTATGTCCACGGCCTCTGCGATTTTCGTGAAGTGCGCAAGCAGCCCTGCAGGGTTAGGCTTGTTATAGTAAGGTGAAATTAAAAGAGCGCCGTCCACACCCGCATCTGCGGCGTGTTTTGTAAACTGGAGGGCTTCTCCCGTATTATTCGACCCTGTTCCTGCAAGCACCGGGACCTTTGCACAGTCCACGGCGATGTCGATCACTTCTTCATGCTCGGCTGCGGAAAGGGTTGCTGATTCCCCGGTGGTGCCGCAGGGTACTATACCTGTGACTCCTCCTGCTTCCACAAACGCGATATTTCTTCTCAGGCCTTCCCCGTCAATCCTGTCATCCTTCGTGAAAGGAGTGATCAGGGCAGGCATTGCTCCTTCAAACATACAGATCCCCAACTTCTTCCCGGTATCCCGGGGTTGCGCTCAGATTATTTTTGCGCGTGCAACTTTCCTTGTGACGTAGCCTGCTACCCGGTTCCTGATAACCTTGCTTTCAATGGTCGTGTACTTGGCCACAAGAAGTTTGTTTGTATCGAAATCTTTTGTAAAGACGTCTCCGTAGTTTTCAATTAACTTGAATGCGGTTCTCTTGATGTTGGTCTGTCTAATATTTCCCATGATATCTTCTCCTCTATGTTTTTCGCCGTTTTTTTCCAGGCGTCAAGATTTTCGGTTTATTTGGTTTACGGTTTATTTGATTTATTCAGTTATTCGATATAGCTCACAATGTTTCCTGTGAACCTGGTTAACGTAAAGCAAGAAATGCGCTGAATCGTTACCTGAGTTAGTGTTGAGTTAAGTAAGTGCTAAGTTGAATGTTGAGTTAAGTAAGTGCTAAGTTGAATGTTGAGTTAAGTAAGTGCTAAGTTGAGTGTTGAGTTGAATGTTGAGTTAAGTAAGTGTTACCAGCTTCCGGGGGATATATCTCCGAAAACCGGATATAAAAATTTGGATTAATTACTAATTTTGTCGACTAATAGGTAACTTCCGATTTATATCTTTTGGGGTAAAAAAGATTTTCGGATAATGTCCTTTCCTTTTTCCCTCAGGCTTCTTCCTCTGAGTTTACCTTACTTTTTCAGGTAATCCGTTTTTCCAAGGAAGCGGTCAAGAGTCCCTGCGCTGGTAAAGACTTTTTCCCTGGTCCCTTTGCGGTTGACAAAGAGACCAACCAGGACAATCAGGAGCCCGAGTTCTGGTTTTACCTCCACGGCAATGGCCCCTATCAGGATCAGGGAAGAGGCTGCAAGCCCCTTGAGAGCACCTTTCCGGTAGGAGAGGTAGCCTGTCCTCTTGAAAATCCGGATGTCCCGGAGGGTGAGGAAGAGCACTACAAAATAGGCAAACATTGCAATTTCAAGATACATTCCGTTCTCCACTGTTCATATTTCGCAGCCTGCCGACCCATGAGATTTATCCGGGGGCCTGGCTACATCTAAAAATCAAGTGTAAGATATGTTAGGGGCATGGGTTATATATAAAACCAGTCGTTTTGCGGCACTCCTGCTCACAGCCCTGCGGTTTTATATTTCCCTGGCTCTGCGGCTCAAGGAGATATGAACCCGAAAAGTATCAGGTACACTACAATTCCGAGAAGAAGGGCTCCTGTCCAGAACAATATGCCAATATCCATGTATTTTTTGCCTTTCCATTTCCACTGGTTTGTGACAAAAATAATCCCCAGGACAAGGGTCAGGAAGCCGAGAAGCCTGTGCAGGGTAAGCAGCCACCCGTAAGCAGGAAGGAAAATGCCCAGGCTTGCGGAGTATAACATGTAGCCCACCGAAGGCAGGGCCATGATAAAGGCAAGAGTTGCAACTTTTCCGTGCAGCCGGAGATTTTTCTTTTTCTTTGCAAGGGCATAACCCAGAATTAAAAAAGCTATGAGCTGTACGAGCAGTGAAATATCTGATAGTGTTAGTGGTCTTGAAAACAGAGCGATTCCCCCGAAAAGAAGTGGTCTGGAGATTATTTATACATAATTCTCAAATTTTTATATCAGGTTAAGGTCCAGGTATCCGGCTGTCCAGAGCAGGGCAAGAAAGAGGGGCTGGTGGATGAAATAGATAAAAAGGGAATGCTTACCGAGCCAGGCAAAGCCTTTCACGGCCCCGGAACCTTCGAAGGCAGGGACTGCAAACTGCCTGATGCCCCCCGCGTACAGGGAATTTCCCAGGTAGATCCCTAGGAGGACCATCCCGAACCAGGGGAAAACCGGGAAATAATCCAGGGCCTGGAAGTGCTCTGGCCGGAAACCCAGCCAGATAAGGGTTGAAAACCCGAAAGTCCTTGTCCCGAGCCAGTAACCGGGAATAAAAAATAGTAAAGCCATAAGCAGGTTTACCTCTTTCAGCCTGAGGTATGGGTAAGCGAGTATGGCCGAAACCCCGAAAAAGTGCAGGATCCCGAAAAGGATGTACCTTTCGGGAAGAAAAATCCGGGTTACGGCTGTGAGCACGAGCCCCAGAGTGAAGAGTTTGAGCCCCCTTCTGAGATATTTCCGGAAAAGTTTTGAGGGAAAGGCGGAGGTGGTTAGGGCTGAAGAGGAGGTTGAAGAGGAGGATGTGGCTGAGAATGAAGCTAAGGTTGAAGAGGAGTGTGAGGCTGAGGTTGAGGATGAAGACCCGGTCCCGTTTGCCCTGGAATAGCTTATTGAAAGGGCTGCCCCTGAAACCAGGATAAACATTTCTGCCGCACCCCTGCCGATGTAGGAGAGAAGCCCCGAATTAAGTTCAAACTCTGCCAGCCTGAAAAAGTCGAGGTCGTAAAGAAAATGGTAGCCCAGCATCAGCACGACGGCTAGCCCGCGCAAAAAGTCGATTTCCCAGAAACGGCCCTTAGCTCTGTACATTGAAACAGTCCCCGGAAAAACATATGACTGTCTTTATATAAATATGCAATGAGGCCGGAGGGTTGGCTTTTAACTCACAGTTTCTTTTAACTCACAGTTTCTTTTAACTCACAGTTTCTTTTAACTCACAGTTTCTTTTAACTCACAGTTTCTTTTAACTCACAGTTTCTTTTAACTCACAGTTTCTTTTAACTCACAGTTTCTTTTAACTCACAGTTTCTTTTAACTCACAGTTTCTTTTAACTCACAGTTTCTTTTAACTCACAGTTTCTTTTAACTCACAGTTTCTTTTAACTCACAGTTTCTTTTAACTCACAGTTTCTTTTAACTCACAGTTTCTTTTAACTTACTTTTCTCGAATAAGCAAAAAGGAATACAATTCCTACCCCGATTCCCCCTAACATGTATATCCCGTCTCCTATCATTTCGTTATTCTCAAGGTTTTCGATTGGTCCTATTTTCCCGGGATTTTCGATTAGCCCTTTATTCTCAGGACCTTCACTTCCCCGGCTATCCGGAGTTTGTTCCTGAAAAGATCCGGGGGCTTCTTCCTGCAGGGATGTGCTTTTTGCCTGGGCTGTTCCCATAACTGAAGCGCTTTCACTGATGGGTTCCGCTTCAGGCATGATGGTGGTTCTCGACCCCCGGATCTTCTGGGCGGTCCCGGGGCAGGAAGGGCCGGAAGCCAGACTTCCTTCAGGCTGCAGGGCGACAGTTACTGCATAGTTCCCTCCGGTGATTTCGTATTTTCCGGGGGGGACGGACTCCGTGCTGTAGGCATAGCTGAATTTCCCTTCCGAATCAGCCTTTACCACCTGCAGGGCCGTAACTTTCAGCTTCACCCGCGTCACTCCACTTTTTGCATTCCCGTCAAGCTTGAGCTGGTAAGTTCCCGGAGGGACCCTTTCTGCAGAAAGGACGGCAACACCTTCGTTTGCCTTTGTACTTCTCTGCCTCCAGAGGACAAGTTTGCCTCTTACGTAAAGGTCCTCCACGCCTTCTGCCCGGACGGTAAAGCGGTTGTTGAAGTCGGGGACCCCCACGTTTTGCAATTCGTAAGTGTAAGTGCCTCCGATCACCGGGACATCTTCTTCAAAATAGACGAGAAACCCTACTTCCTCTTTCGGAGAGGCACTCCCGGTGATCAGGACGGTGTCTCCTGCCACAGGGTTTGCAGGATTTATTTCCCAGCCACTGACTTCCCCGCTTGCAGGAAAAACGGTCATTGTGATAAACATGAACAGTGAAAAAAGAAAGACCGACGTCTTTTTTCCAAAACCTCCGTTGAATACCTTAAATTTCATAAAAGCACCTCTCCCATAATAGCGCAAGGGTTCTGTCCTTCCCCCTTTTTTCAGACCCCGGATCTTAAACTCCCTATCAATACTTTTCAGGTTCAAAGTACTTATACTTATCATTTTTTGTCAAACACTTATCATTTTTTGCCAGACTTTCCGACATCAAATATTCTAAAAAAGGAGAACTGAATGGTGGGAATTTAGTGAAAAAGAGGCTATTTCGGAAGCCTATAAAAAAGAAACCGGGTCTTAAAAACCTTTGAGGACCTTTTTCCGGAATAATATTTTTTTAAGAATAGCACTTTTTTCGAGAATAGTTTTGAAAAGCAGAAGAAATGGTATTCTCTGCTTTTCAGGGGTTTTTCCAGTTTACTGCCTCCTTTTCTCTATCACGGCCAGCCCGATCAGGATTATTATCATGAACCCGATAATGAAATTAAAAACTTTTGACATGATACTCTTCGAGATTCCTGTCTTTTCCCCATCTCCGGTACTTTCTTCTGTTTCCGGAGTTTCGGTATCCTGAGGATCGGTTTCCTTTATCTGCTCTGTTTCCGTAGGGATCTGACCTTCTACCTTTCGGACCTCAATCAGGGGCTTACTGTTTTCGGCTGTAACGGCAAACGGGGAGAATCCCGGGGAGCTGGCTTCGAAGTAGATGAACCCCTCGTCTTCCCCGATCTTCCGGGTCTGGAGAACACTCCACCTGTCTTCGGAATACCTGTTCAGGGCGATCGTGGATTCGATAATTTCGTTTTTGGCTATCCACGTTTTGTTTACCCTGAAACCAACAACGGGGTTGCCAATGTTTTCAGGACTTGCAAAGCCCCCGTTTCCTACCCAGATGTTGATGTGCCTGTAAATTTCCCCATCAGGCTCAGCCGGGGTCAGGACGGAGATATCTTTCAGTTCCTCGATAATGGTTGTGGTTTTTCCGGCACTTTTCTTTGCGTCGAATTCCACGTAATCGAGAATGGTGGCTTTCCGTATGAACTCAAACCTGATGCGGTTCCCGTTAGTAACGAACTGCTGGGCAAGTTCCTTGACGTGGACATTGCTTGCAGGTTCGGGAGATCCACCTCCCCCTCCGCCACCTCCGCCACCACCGCCACCTGAGCTTTTCTTGACGGTTGTAACATCGCTAACAGTTATCTGCACGGTCTCAGAATCTGTTAATTCTCCGTCCGTAACATTGAACCCTACCAAATAGATTCCAGAATCATCAGAGCCCGGAGTCCATTCAAAAAGGCCACTGGTCGTATTAAGTTGAGCCCCACCGGGAAGGCCTGTGGCGCCATAGGTAAGATCATCACCATCATCATCGGAAGCTGTTAATGTGAATGCCAACAGGCTGTTTTCTGCAACAGCTTTGTTTCCTATTGAGTCTAGTGCCGGGGCTCTATTGACATCTCCAACTGCTATAGTTATTGTTTCAGAATCTGTGAGCTCCCCATCTGAAGCTGTGAATTCTACATAGTAAATTCCGCTTTCCCCATAAGCCGGAGTCCAGCAGAAAATATTATCTGCAAGTTCTCCGAAGGTTGCGTTTGTGGAGTAAGTAATCATGTCTCCATCCGGATCGTTTGCTGAAAGCTCTATCCTGAGTTCCGTGTTTTCAGCAGTTGACTGAGGTTCTATTTCAGCCAGACCAGGGTTCCTGTTTACGTCTCCAACAGTTATCTGCACGATTTCGAAGTCAAGACCTCCATTCCCATCGAAAACACTGAAGTTTACGGAACAAGTTCCTGCTTCATCGTATTCAGGAGTCCAGGTAAAGTTCTTGTCAGTAAGAGTACCAACGCTGCTTTCGTTCTTGGCAAAAGTGAGAGGGTCTCCGTCTTTATCTGTTGCAGAGAGATTGATCACAAGTTCTGAACCTTCGTCAACGGATTGATCACCAATATCAACGAGCACAGGTGCTCTGTTTACGTCTCCCACTGTTATCTGCACGATTTCGAAGTCAAGACCTCCCTTTCCATCCGAAACACTGAAATTTACGTAATATATTCCTGATTCCTCATCCGTCGGAGTCCATGTAAAGTTCTTGTCTGTAAGCTTTCCAACGCTGCTTTCGTTCTTTGCAAAAGTTATAATATCTCCATCTTTATCTGTTGCAGAGAGGTTTATCACAAGTTCTGAACCTTCGTCAATAGATTGATCACCAATCTCAACGAGTACAGGTGGTCTGTTTACGTTCTCTACAGTAATGGTCACTGTTTCGGAATCATTCATGATTCCATCCGTTACGTTGAACTCTACATAGTAAGTTCCACTTTCCTCATAATTCGGAGTCCATGTGAACTCATTTCCCATCAGAGTTCCGAACGTAGCATTTGTAGCGTATGTCAGCTCGTCGTTATCAGGATCCTTAGCCATTAATGTGACTGTCAATGAGCTGTTTTCTGCAACAAATTGATCTTCAATTGATTCCAGTTCCGGAGGCTTATTTGCCGGGGCAGCCGTATAAGTTGTAGAATTGTCCCATCTTATGTTTCCTGCTTCATCGGTTGCAGAAACATTAACCTGGTGAGTTCCTTCAAGAGCTGTAATTATTCCTTCCCATATTGTTCCTGTCTTGTTACTCAGCGCTGTTCCTGATGCCTGTACTGCCGTAACTTCTATGTTGTCAGTAACATCCACTGTCACAAGAATAGGTTTTCCTGTTTCAGTCCCGGTTACGTTTAAATTGACCGAGTTAATTACCGGCTTTTCAGTATCCGGCATTTCCATCGTTGAAGCCGTGTCGTTTACCCAGGTGTAATTTATGTTTCCTGCCTGGTCTACTGTTCTGATCCCTATCTCGTATTGAGTGTTGTTCGTAAGGTTTGTTGCATTGTAGTAATTGTTCGAGGTGTTTTCTTCGAGAACGCCATTAATATAGACCATTGTCCGGTTGAAATTCGTGTCATCCGGGTTCGTCCACGTCCAGTTAATCCATGTGTGCCCAACTTCCGATTCGTTCAAGCCGGTAACCATGGCCTTGTACTCTTCTCCTACGGAGGCCCCTACCCCTGGCAAAAAGGCAATGAAAATAAAAAGTAGTAATAGTATGAGCGGTGTACCTAACTTGTCCTTCAATTGTCATACCTCACGAAGTTTTTTAGACCCTCCTGCTGGGGGAGGGGTTATGTATTTCAATTAATTTATTCTGAATTTTATTGTTTTTTTAATATAAACTATCTTAAATTTAATAGGAATTAGTACTATCTTTTTATAATGTGTTATAGCCTGAAATCATTTCGCAGATTCAAAACTATAGGGGAGTTAAATACACGATACAATAGTGAGCAGCACAAAAGGTCAAACGTTAATGGAATTGCAATTCCATCATGGTACTATGGAAGGATCATATAATATGAAACAAATATGAACCTGAAGTAAAATAGTGGGCCGCCTGTGCCCGATATATCACTATATAACAGAAAAATTAAAAAAGCTAAACGATTTCGGGAAAACAAAACGAGTTTCGAGGCGAAATTATTTCAGGACATAACATCCAGAATAATATTGTCTTCATAATAGTATTTTTTTTCAAAATAGTTTTGAAAAGCAGAAGAAATGTTATTCTCTGCTTTTCAGGGGTTTTCATGGATTTTATGGTTTTCATGGATTTTAGGGGATTTTAAGAGTTTTCAATTTACTGCTTCTTTTTCTCCATCACGGCAAGCCCGATCAGGATTACCACCATGAAACCGATAATGAAACTAAAGGTTTTTGACATGAGACTCTTCGAGATTCCGGGCTTTTCCTTTTCTCCGGGGCTTTCTTCGGTTTCCGGAGTTTCGGTTTCTTCTGGCTGCTCTGTTCCTGTGGGAGGTTGGGGTTCCTCACTTTCCTCAACTACAGGCTTGTTGTTTTCGGCTGTGACGGCAAACGGGGAGAATCCCGGGGAGCTGGCTTCGAAGTAGATGAAACCCTCATCTTCCCCGATCTTCCGGGTCTGGAGGGCGTTCCATTTGCCTTCGGAATACCTGTTCAGGGTGACCGTAGATTCGATTATTTCGTTTTCGGCTATCCACGTCTTGTTTACCCTGAAACCAATAACGGCCCCGCCAATGTTTTCAGGAGATGCAAAACCTCCGTTTCCTACCCAGATGTTGATATGCTCGTAGATTTCCCCATCAGGCTCAACCGGGGTCAGGACGGAGATATCTTTCAGTTCCTCGATAATGGTTGTGGTTTTTCCGGCACTTTTCTTTGCGTCGAATTCCACGTAGTCGACAACGGTGGCTTTCCGTATGAACTCAAACCTGATGCGGTTCCCGTTAGTAACGAACTGCTGGGCAAGTTCCTTGATCCGGACGTTGCTTGCAGGTTCGGGAGATCCACCTCCCCCACCGCCACCGCCGCCACCACCGCCTGAGGAGCTGCCTCCTCCGCTTGAGGGTTTTTCTTCTTCATCTTCGTCGTCTTTCTTGTCTACGGTGATTTCGTTCTGGTCAAAGGCAACCAACTCTCCGGATTTCCAGACTCCGGTGAACAGGATGTAGTCTTTGGGGGTTTCTACGTTTTCGAGAGGGAAATTAAAATTCGTACTGTTTCCGTGGCCGTCTTTCTTAAGGAACCGGGTGTTTTCCCCGAAAACGTCGACTGCGAAGGAGTTTAAGTTACTCACGTCCTCAGTGCTGATTCCTATGAAGTCCAGCAGATCGGTTTCGGAGCTGAATTCCGCGGGAAGGTCGAGATCCCCCATAAGCTCTCTGCCGTTAATGGAAAGGTTTGTCCCGGTCCTTACCCCGTTGGATTCCATTTCCAGTTCGGCTTTGTAGTTGCTGGCTTCGATGAGGACGGCTGTATAGTTGTAACTCATGTCCGGGCCGTCGAGGTCGATGCTGACGTCCAGGTCGTAACTTGAAGTGGACTTCTCGTCGATGCTTGTCCCAACCTTCATCCCGTAGGGCAGGACTTTAAAGGCTGTTGCGGAGAGAATTTCCAGGTCCTCGGAACTGTCGAGCAAAACGACTATCCCGTAATCCCCGCTGTCCCTTGGCCCCAGGTCGAGGTGCAGGTCGCCGTTTTCATCAAGGAGCAGGTCTTCGTTTTCGTCAAGGGTTTCTGGGTACCTCTCGTAATCGGATTCCTCAAAGTTCCGGAGGAAGAGGGCCTCAAAATCGTCCGCATTGGCTGCCCTGAGATCGGCAAGCATATCAAGGACGGAAACAAGGTCCGCTTTTACCAGGTAGACCCTGACCCTCTGGCCCGCAAAGCCGGAGGCTCCCTTGAAGTCCAGGAATACTTCGTTTTTGCCTGTAACATTGGTGTACAGCGGATGGGTCGGGTAAGGGTAAATCATTTCCTTGTAATAGTTCCCTTCCTCGTACATTCCCAGGTTAAGGATCATTGCCAGGTCCAGGCTTTCACTGTGGAATTCGCTATGGTTTACTCCCCGGTAGGTAAAACTGAGAGGATCGGGCAATCGAACCGGATCTCCCCCGCTTAACTGGATCCAGTTGCCGTCCGCTGTGTCGTCATAATGGTCAGCAAATAAGAGTGTGCTGCCGTCCATCACAACTTGTGCAAAATAAGCCTGGTCAAGGCTTTCGGAAGTTTCAGCCGAGACTGTGGACATGGTGAATAGCAGCAGGATTATTGCAATTATGGTTTTTTTCAATTCTCATACCCTCGTCCATATTTCTCTTTTTGTTTTTTCTCAACATATCTGTTTAAAGGAATGGATTTTATTCCCCTGATTTCCGTATTAGGTATATTAATGAGTTGTACTATTATAAGGCTCGAAAAAATTATAGTGATCAGGTAGCATTCAAAAGTGACTTCTGCCATGAGTTCTTTGCACCTATCACAAAAATAAATCCTACCCTGGACGCCAGAGCTCGAAATATTATAAATGTATATGTATAAATAGGGATTATTATTTTATACAGTCAAATATGTATTGCCACAGACTTTATATTAATTTTTCTCAGTAAGTCTCGACCAAATTCTGCGAATCTTTCCATGAAAACGTATGATTATCCATGTTTAGTTCAGCACCTTTTTATAAGGGAGGAATTCCTGCTTATTAATATTTGAAACTACTCTTATTTAGAGGAGAATTTAAGAACATATTGGCCCCGGAGGAGGGGGCACAAATTTTTTATATTGTTGGCACCTTGTTTCTATCTGGTACTGTATAGAAGATTGTAAAAGACGTAGGAAAAATCCGGACGCTAATAAATCAGAAGTTTTTTATAGTATCTTGGGAGTGTATAAGCGTTATTTTACAATGTATCATTCCAATATATCATTCACAATATATCAATATTTCACAAGTGGAACTTATTTGCAGGAGGAATAATTTATAATACTAAGCATCATCTCATCAGCGATTTCTTCAAGCGCTATTTCCTCAAGTGCCATTTCAATGGTCACAAGCCCGGGGCTCCCCCAATACGGAGCTGCAGTGACAGTTGGGCTCATAGCGTTCCTTTCTTTAAAAGAGGTCCTTTCGGCGTCAGACAAATGGAATAAATCCCTTGACAGTTCTTTTAACCTGGCAATCCTGCCGCTGCTTTTCTGTTTTGCAGCAATTGTCCTTTTCAAGGTCGCAGAGATCCTTTAATTCCAGGAATTCTTCTTTTTTTCTCCACTTTTTTCTTTATATTCTTCCCCACTTTTTTTATTATTTTTGTCTCCATTTTTTCGATCTGTTCTTCTTCCATTTTTTTTCGTTATTTTCTTCCCACTTATTTCTCTTTTTTCTTCCCCACTTTTTTCTTTATTTTCTTCCCCACTTTTTTCTTTATTTTCTTCCCCACTTTTTCCCTCATTTCTTCGTCCATTTTTTCACCCTTTTCTTCCCCACTTTTTTCTCTTTTTTCTTCCCCACTTTTTACCCTGATTAACGCTCAGGCGGGAAGCCCCCTCCCTCAACAGCCGAAGGCTGGTATGGGGGCTAGTTCACGAAGCAGGAATGTGAAAATAAGGGGAAGTAAGTTCACAAAGCATGGATGTGAAAAAATAAGAGAAGTAGAATTGAAGGTAGAGAAATTGAAGATAAAAAAGCTTTTTAAAAAAGATTGAAAACAGAAGACTCGGAGCCTTCTGTTTCTCGCGTAATTTTGCTTCCGGTGCAGTGTTTATGTTTTTTAGAGTTTTTTTCGGGTTTACGGCTCTTCTTTCTTCTTCAGGGCCAATCCGATCATAACTACCATCATAACTCCTACTAAGAAACTGGCTATTTTCGAAAACCATGCCGGAAACCTTCCAGAGGTTTCAGGTTCAGGCCCGATTTCCTGTTCCGGGGTATTTGTTCCTACGGAAAGCGGATCTTCTTCCCCACCTATCTGCTCAAGCATTATTATGCTCTTGCCGCTTGTGGTAATCGCAAACGGGGAGAAGGAGGGGGTTTCAGCTTCGAAGTAGATGTATTCTTCGTCTTCCCCGATTCTTGTAGTCGGAAGGAGATTCCACCGGTTCTCACTGAAATGCTGGAGAACTATTGAGTCCGCATCAACGTTGTTTTCAATGATCCAGTCCCTGCTCACCCTGAAGCCCACAACTGCGCCTTCAATGTTTTCCGGGGTTGCAAAGCCTCCGTTTCCGACCCAGATATTCAGGTACCTGTAGACTTCTCCTTCGGGTTCGGCAGGGGTCAGGGTTGACCTGCTTTTCAGTTCCTCGATAATGGTTGTGGTTTTCCCTACACTCTTTTTGGCGTCGAATTCCACGTACCCTACGGAGGTGGCTCTCTGAGTTAACTCGAATCTGATGCGGTTCCCGTTAGTAACGAACTGCTGGGCAAGTTCCTTTTTACGGACGTTACTTGCGGGTTCGGGAGACCCTCCCCCACCGCCGCCTCCGCCGCCTGAGCTGCCGCCTTTACTTTTTTTCTTGCCCGGCACCTTGATCTCCAGTTCTTCCTGGCCAAGGGCAACAAGCCCCTTGCCTGGCTGGTATACGGCTGCAAGCAGGACGTAGTCTCCTACCGGAAGGTCAAAAGCGGTAAGTGAAAGGGTATTCTTTCCCTCTACCCCCAGTGATATCGCGCCTTTCCCTTCTCCCATCATGGTCTGGAGTTCGGTCTGGAGTTCGCCTTTGCTCAGCTTTGACCTGTAGTTTGAAGAATTTATGTCAAATTCCTCGATGACGTCTATTTCGTTTACTATGACGGAAGTCCCTGCCCGGGTGCCGTCGGAATCGATCTCGATGTTGGCTTTGTATGCCTGGTCCCTGATCAGCACTGCCCCGTAGCTGCAGTCGTCGGCTTCGGGCACGTCGGGCAGTTCCAGGCTTATGTCCAGGTTATTGCCTTTCACGATGCTTTCCGCTGTGATCTCCAGCTCGTATTCCACAACCACAAACGCAGTTGCCGAAAGGACTGTAAGGCTCTTGTCCCCGTTGTCCTGAAGCAGCACTATGCAGTACTGCCCGGCTTCCATGGGGCCGAAGTCGTGGTCAAGGAGATCTCCGTTCCCGTCCAGGGAGGCCGGGAATGTCTCATAGTACCCGTCCATATTCTCGTGGAAAAGGTCACTCAGGCAGTCTACGTTCTCACCTGCCAGGAGGGTATCAAGGACTCCGCGTACGGAACCCGAACTTGGCTTGAAGAGATAGATGACCACGTCCCCTGCCAATCCCGGCTCTCCCCGGAAGCTCATGGTCACGTTTTCATCAGGCAGATATACGGGGTGGGTGGTATAGGGGTAGCTTACCGTATACTCTTCCTCTGCGTCTTTATGCAGGGTTGCGGAAACCCCTCCGTATCCCCTGGATTTGGGGCCGTCGTATGTGATTTTAATAGGACTTGGGAGCCGGATCTCGCTGACCCCGGCAGGCCCTCCCAGGCTTATCCAGTTCCCTTCATCCGGGTTTCCTGTATGGTCCAGGAAGTATACTTCCATGTCGCCAAATGTCAGGTTGGCAATGGGTTCTGCCTCACATGCCACTGCTGTTGCAGAACTTAATATGAAGATGGTTAGTGCTAATAATATCAACAAACTTTTTCTCAAACTTTATTCCTCCGTTTCACTCCCTTTTTTACTCTCCATTTCACTCCTTTTTACTCTCCGTTTCACTCCCTTTTTACTCTCCGTTACTTTCCCGGGTCATCGGTTTCCGGCTGTCTCTGCTCCTTCGGGGATGTCTTCGAGGATCCCTTTTTCCCGTTTCTTTTTGAAATTATGATCAGTGCAAGGACTGAGGCCCCGATGCCTCCCAGTACATAGCTTTTGTCAAGCAGGAACCCGGTTTCCCGAGGGACTGCGGGTTTCGGGGCTTCATATCCCGGGACATGCGTTTCCAGGTTTCCTGCTTCTCCGCTTTCTTCCGGGGTTATTTCCTGTTCCTGGGGCTCTTCCCGGGTTTCGGAAGCTTCCGGTTCCGGTTCCGCTGCAGGCGTTGCCTGGGCTGCCGGAAGGGCAGGGGTTGGCACCCTGGCAGGTTCAGAGTCGAGCGAGATTGTTTTTGTGCTGCCACCCACCTTTATTTCAAAGTCCCCCGGCGGGACGGCTTTTGTATTATAGGAATAGCTGAAGTCCCCTTCAGAATCGGCTTTTATCCGCTGGCGGGCAGTGATCTTCAGGTCCGTTGTCGAAGCCCCACTTTCGGCGTTCCCGTCAATCCTTATCATGTAGGTCCCTGGCGGGACTCTTGACTGGGAAACGGTTGCATCACCCCCCGATGCCTCCGAGCTTATCGTAATCCAGACCAGGATTTTCACCCTTACGTTCAGGTCCTCTACCCCGCTTGCCCGGACCGTAAAGGTGTTATCGAACCCTTCAGGGATCTCCACGTCTTCCAGGATGTACTCGTACTTCCCCCCGGAAACCGGGGCTTTTTGTTCGAAGGTTACGGTCACATCTATTTCCTCTTCCGGGGACGCAGTTCCTTTTATCCGGAGGGTGTCGCCCAAAACCGGGTTTTCGGGAGAAATTTCCCAGGCACTGACGGCTGCCCCCGCAGGAGAAACGGTTAACAAGGCAAGGACAAGGATGGAAAGAAGGGCTGTAAGGGCAGCCTGTCTTTTTCGCGATTTGCGGGGATCTGGATTATATTTCATGGAATGACTCTCTTTTTTCTGGACCTGGTCTGAAATATTATATATGCCGATGCCAAAATCCTGAAACATGATTTCGATAGATAATTTAGAAAGTTGTGAGCTCTTTACGAGTTTTTTACGGATACTCTAATCTCCACTCGATATAAGTTTTGTTAATAGTCAACGTTTTATAATACCCACTACTATATTTAATTTTATTTGTTTTGACATTCATTCGTATAATGAAACGTCCAATTATATGTATTTAAAATTTCCGTATTGATTTAAGAAGATGTCTATTAATGCCTATTTTTTCATTATACCATATCATTGAACCTTACTTACCCCATTAATTTTATATCTCAATGAGATAACCAAAATCAAAAGTTTTTTATATGATTCGGTCTTCTTATGTAACATCATAAATTTGCTTGCTTTATAACTATTTGCAGGAGGAATAATACATACTACTAAGCATCATCTCATCAGCGATCTCTTCAAGCGCTATTTCCTCAAGTGCCATTTCAATGGTCACAAGCCCGGGACTCCCCCAGTATGGAGCTGCAGTGACAGTTGGGCTCATAGCATTCCTCTCTTTAAAAGAGGTCCTTTCGGCATCGGATAAGTGGAACAAATCCCTTGACAGTTCCTTTAATCTGGCAATCCTGCCGCTGCTTTTCTGTTTTGCGGCTATTGTCTTCTTCAAGGTAGCCGAGATCCTTTAACCCACGAGATCCCGGCTACTTTGCCCTCCACGTTTTCATTTCCCACTTCTTCCGCCTCAATTTTCATTTTTTATCTCTTTTATCTTTTTTGTTTTTTCATCTCTTTTAGCCAGGCGGGAGGGTTTTCCCCGGATTTTTGGCTTGAGACCGTGCGTGTTTTCTGGCTTTCCGGCTTTCCTCCTGCCCCAGGCTCAAAAAGGGGTTGTCCGGAATAAGGTGAAGTTGCCTGTCTTTCAAAAAGAGGAAAAAATCGTCCCGGCAACGCCGGGGTTCATAAGGAAGAGGTAAGGACTGAGAAAAAGGAAGAAGGATAGAAAAGAAAATGACAGAAAGGAAGGGGGGACAGAAAGGAAAGAAGATATGAGGAAAGAAAAGACGGCAGGAAAAAAGGAGGGGAATGCTTCCTTTTCTGCCTGACCCCATCTTTTTTAGTAGTTTTTCCGGCAAGCTGCGTTTTATCTCCGAAGGCGGTTTACCGGGTTTGATTCAATTTTTATTTCCCAGATTTCCGGATGAGGGAGATTACCAGCAAACTTCCCAGGATTCCCCAGACCATGAAGCTTCCGTCTGCGGAGGGTTCCTCTTCTTCAGGGGTTTCTTCGGCTACAGGTTCGGACTCTGGCTGTTCATCTTCAGCTTCGTTTCCGGAGGCTTTTGAGGCATCTTCACCGGTTTCTCCTTCGGAAGCTTCTTCATCGGATTCTGTCATTTCCCGGGTTTCGTTTTCTTCTTCGGGAATGGGCTCTTCGGGCTCAACCGACCTTATGGTTGCGGAACCTGTACCCGAACTTCCTCCGGATGAGCTCTTTGCTTTGAGGGTTATGGTTTTTGTGACCCCATCAATGCTTATATCGTATTCCCCTGCGGGCAGGCCGTCGGTGTCATACTCGAACCTCAGGTTTCCTTCGGAGTCGGTGTCTATTGTCTGGGCTGCGGTGATCCTGAGGGTTACACGGGACTGGCCGTCCAGGGCATCTCCGTCCATCTTGACTTTATAGGTCGCGGGGATTACATGGGACTGGGAGACTTCGGCGACTCCGGCGGTGGCGTCTTTGCTGAGAGTGACGAAGAGTACTCTCACGTTCAGGTCTTTCACGCCTTCGGCACGCACTGTGAAGCGGTTGTTGTCCGCGGAAGGGATCTTCACTTCGTTGATCACGTACTCATACTCCCCTCCGGATACGCCTACGCTTCTTTCAAAACTGACATCGGCATTGAGGGTCTGGTCCGGGGCGGAAGTGCCGGTTATGACCAGGGTGTTTCCAACGTAGGGGCTTGAGGGGGCTATTTCCCACTCCGTGACAGCGTCGGCGGATGCCAGGGGGGATGCAAGCAGTAAGGCAAGAAGCAGTACTGACAGGCAGGCGGCGGAACTCAGAATTTCGTTCCTCCTGCAATTATTCCCAGTGTCTTTTTTCACAATAATAACTCCTTTTTGGCAGATTTCTTAATTATAATATTAATGATGAAACTTCCGGTTTTATGCGATGAACTTGAACGTACTTTTATATTTAGTTTGCCCAGTTGATTTGCAGGACTCTTTCCAGCTGTCCGGCATGAGGGATGGCATAGGGCCGTATTTTGCAGTTTCTGGCTTTTAGTCCTGTAATTTTTAGTGGATTTCCTATTAGTTTCCTATAAGTATTTTAATACAGACTATTAAACTTTTGGACTTCCCGTATTTCTAAACTTTATTAATATGTAGGATGCAGATCTCCCCCGATTTTTCCCCACCCCGGCTATTTCAAAAGAGCCCGTAGGCTTCGTGCAGGTGCGGGATGATCCCGAAAAGGAAGACGTTTACGAAGCCGTGGAGAACAGCGATGAAGGGAAGGCTGCGGGTCCTGAGAAAGGCGACACCCATGATGAGCCCGACAAAACCCGTATAGAGGATTTCGTAAGGAGTTCCGTAGCCCGAGTGCATGAGCCCGAACAGGATGCTCGTTATAATCAGGGCTTCTTTTATGCCCAGCACCTTTTCAAGCCGGGTCTGGAGGATGGACCTGAAAATGACTTCTTCGACCAGCCCCACGAAGAAGACCATTACTATGGTGAGCAGGAGCAGGTTTTTGAAGGAGAGGTCCGGGATCAGGTACCCTGTCCGGATGGTCGTGTATTCCCCAAGGCCCAGCAAAAAGCCCAGGGGAACCGAGAGAAGCATGTAGTGCCCGAGTTTTTCGCTTGTAATTCCGATCTCCTCAAGGCCAGGCCGCTGGTGCCAGGCCACAATTGCCGCAGGGAGTGCCAGGGGCCCGTAGATGAAGATGAAAGTATAAAGGGTGGTATCGAAGAAGACCGGCATGGACAGGTTAACCAGGCGCAGGATCGGGAGCAGCATAAGGGCCTGGTGGAGCCGGATGATTTCCTGCTCCCGGATGAACATCGAGGAAAGGGCAAGGGCGGTTATGGTCCCGATATGCAGCCAGACCGAAGCCCCCATATTTCCCGAGAAGATCAGGAACTCGGCAAGGGCGATGGCAAGGACCGGAAGCCCTACGGGAAGCACATATTTTTGAAGTTCCCCGGCAGCAGCCGTCCCGCCGGATTTTACCGTTCTTCCCACCGGCTTTACCCCTGATTTTATCCCCTGCCTCCCTCCTTCATTGGCTCCTGATTTTGTTCCTGATTTTGTTCCCGGTTTTGTTTCTGATTTTGTTCCTGATTTTGTTCCTGATTTTGTTCCTGATTTTGTTCCTGATTTTGCCCCGGTTTTCTCTCCAGAGTTTCCTCCGGTCTTTACCCCGGTCTTTACTCCAGAGTTTCCTCCGGACTTTGTTCCAGGACTCCTTCCACTCCCTTTACCAGTCCCGCTCCCTTTACTCGTTTCCTTCACCTTTCCCTGGAGGGGTGAGGTTTTCGGGCTCACTTCGCTGCCCCCTCTTTTTCGGCCCCTTTTTCATCCCATTTCCCGTCCTCTTTTTGACTCTCTTCTGCCGTTGTGCTTACGTTGATCCAGAGGTGGAGGTCGCGGTAGGGGACTTCCTGTTCAGTGTCGTTGAAGAGCAGAAACTCGAGCTTCATGTCTTTTCCTTCGGCGGGTGGGGTGATGGTAAGCGGCCTTTCCCAGGTCACGTTGTGGCCGAGGCGGACGTGGCTTGCGTCCTCGGGGAGCGGTAGGGTTTTGTTGTCCAGCCGGACTTCCAGGCTGTAGTTCACGGCCCTGTATTCGTGGTTTACGACCCCGAAGATGACGGTCCCGCTTTCCCCGAGCACGTAGTCCGTGGGGTAGTTGTCAGCCATCCCTTCCGGCCCCAGGATGTAGAACTCGGTGAAGTGCTCTCCTTCCTTCGGGGTCACGATGACATAGCCCAGGGTTACGACCGAGGCGAGGATGGAGAGGATAAGGATGATTGTGAGAATTAAGTCGGTCCGGGACTCGGGCTTTTCCAGGACCTCCGCCCTTAGTGCCTCTGCCCCTGCCCTGAAAGGGACCTCGAACCTCCCGGCTTCGGGAAGCTGTTCCCTCCGGAAATAGGCAAGCCCGCACATGAGGAGCGTAAAAACCGAGATGCTGATCAGGACCGGCACAAGCCTGATCCCCCAGGAGGTATAGTTCAAACCAAGCCCTATCAGGGGCACGACCGCTATGCTCAGCCCGAAAGAAAGCGCAACCCTCTCGATCCCGTCCAGGTCGGATTTTGCAGGAAAGAGCGCCGCTATCAGCGCATACCCCGGCAGGAAGAGCACCAGGGGAAGCCCGAGCACTGTCCGCAGAAAGGTTTCATTGAGCCCCGGCATAAGCACGAAAAAGTCAGTCAGGAGTACGAGGCCGGTTACAAGTAAAAGGTCAGAGGGTACTTTATTTCCATTCATTCGGGTCATGGGGCTCATCAGGCTCATCTTTTTTTAAGAAAAAAAATCTCATCAACAATTATCTTTAAGGAATGTCTAATATTTTTTTATCCTTTTTTATTCTTTTGCTTAGTTCCCCCGATTTACCAGGTCCCCCTGATATGCGCATTCCATACCTTTATTTTTATTTTTCAACCGTTTTGGTATATTCTCTTTCCTTACTACAACTATGTAAATTTTTCGATTTTATTGCGGTTTTACGTTCACTCTATTTCTTCTTTCCCTCTTTTTTCCTTCATAAGGTCCCGAACGTAAATATTTACACTTAATTTAAACCACGGAAGATTATATTTTGCCCGGGGGGTGCTCCCCCTGCTTCTTTGAACATGCGGCTAACACCACTGCCCCACTGCTCGATAAGGTTCAGTTCCCGGAAAACACGGGCAATAACGTGGTTACGCACCTTTGATACACCCTGAAGCATATCCTCAACTGTCAGACCGCAGGAATTTAGTGCGGCTTATGCCGGCTTTAGTGCGGCTTATGCGGAATTAATGCGGATTTTGCGGAATTAATGAGGAGTTATTACGGATTGAAAGCAGGGTTTAATGCGGTGAGTAAACCTTCTTTGCTCTCTCATTATCCTGAATGAAAGTCTAAATTGATGCAGATTTTGAGTTATTTTTACCATCTCTTTAATGCCAATTTTACTTTCTATTTGGCTCCTTGTCCATTTTAATTAGGGAAAAGCCGGCCTCCTTCGTCGGCCGTACAAGAAAGACAAAATACTGCTAATACGGTTGTTATGGCTATTAGCTAGCATTTTCCAAAAAAGGATCGCTGTTCGTGTTCGAGTGAGAAAGTTTGATTGACACTCTTGTTGCCTATTTTATTTTCATAATCACAACGTGCGAATTTAACCAATTTCTCGCACTGCTGGTGCGAGTTTTTAAAAGTTCCGTAAAAGGGTAGTCTGAAAGGTGGTCTAAAAAGGTCGGTGAAAAGCCTGTTTGAAACAAACCCGCCTGATACATAACTGTATTTTTATATTTCGCCCGGGGACTGCTCCTTTCGAATTTTTCTCCCTCCACCTAAAGCAAGGAGATATCAGGAATGTGGATGCCCCAAACAACAAAATACTAATAGTCCCATAGTATTAAGAGAATTATCCCTGATGGGTATATTTGCAAAGTGTATGTACCAGCAGCTCTTGAAGTCAGACATAACATAAACATGCCATAATGGTGACTGAGTTAATATGCAAGATGAAGATTACTCCGGCTCTCGAAAGGAATTCATTCTTGAACTGCTCTCAAGACTGGGTAAGATCGAAGGCAGAACCAAGTTGCAAAAGATAGTATTTCTTGGGCAAATGGAGCTTGGGCTCCCGAAACTTTTCGAATTCGACAAATATCATTACGGTCCCTATTCCTGGGAGCTTACCGAAACTATTGAAGATTTGATTTCAACAGGGCAGATCAAGGAAGAAAGAGAGTCCTGCGGGGATTATATCACCTACGTGTACCGTCTCTCGGATTTTGGGTTAACTGTGATGGAAAAGCCAGACCGGTACATCTCCGAGGAGAAAATAGAAACGCTTAAAAAACTTTCTGAACTTCCCAGGAGCACAATAATTGAGTACGTCTACAGGAAGTACCTCCCCGAAAGACTTGCTGCATAACGGTTTCCCCCTAATCATCAAACCTCTTGATTATGTGGAATCCGAAGAGATTAAAAAACTTATATTTGCTTGTCAACTACCCCTCCCTGTCTCCTTCGGAGCCGAGGAAGGGGCTTGAATGTCCCTGATTATTCTCTCAGATCATTTCATTCGTATGGGTGGTTGACAAGCACCCCTGGGACTCCACGCTATACCTGAAATCCCTTGTTCTATGCTCAATGTTTCTAGCGGCGTTAAGGTCGGCATTCATCTCGAAACCGCAGGCTCCGCACCGGAACCTCAACCCTTTCCTGTTATTTTTAGAAATATGGTTGCACCGGGAACATGTCTGGGAAGTGTATTCCGGATTAACGTATTCTACAAGAATCCCTGCCTGCTTCGCTTTATACTCAATGAAGGTTTGCAGTTGTCGAAACGCCCAACTGCTGTGAGTATATCGCTGTTTTTTCCGGACCCTGTACTGAGTCCTATCCCGAATTCCGGTCAAGTCTTCTAAACCAATAACAGAAACATTGTTTTCAAGCGCAAATTCAACAATTGTTTTAGAGATGCAGTGGTTAACATCTTTCATTAGACGTTTCTCTTTACCGGAAAGCCGCTTCATAACACGTTTTGCCGATAAAGTTCCCTTAGACTGTAACCTTGCTCTCATTTTCTTGTACGTGTTCCGGAGGTTCTTGATTTCTCCACCTGCAAAAAACTTGCTTTTCCTGTCAGTGGTAGAGGCAACCGCAAGGTAATTTATCCCAACATCAATCCCCATAAGCGTAGAAGCTTCGGTAATTTTCACGTCAGGAATTTCCTGGGAAACCGTGAGATGGAAATAATACTCACCATCATCATGCCTTACAACCTTCGAGGCTCCGAATTTCCAGGGTTTTTCGAAATACTGTTTGGCATAAGCATAGTTCTGAATTTTGTAAGGTTTTCGCCCGGAACTGAACGTTGTTATGCTTACCGAATTTTCGGTTATGGTATAGTCCCGCTTATAGGAAAGGGTCATGGAGGAAGGCGAATAAGTCACCTGTTGCCACCTGCTCTTTCCGATTTTGATTAACTCTAAAATGGTTTTGTAAGTTCCGCCAACCTGTCTTGGGATGTTGCAACTTACCTGGGATTTCAGCCCGATATTTTCCCTGAGATGGGAATAGACCATAGGTTGCAGTTTTCTTGCGGCAATGGTTTTACCGTGCCTGAAAACAACCCCGGAAACGTAGTTCATGCCTTTTGCATATTTTTGCATGGTTTCCACTAAGTCATGATCCGGGTTCAGGATTTTTAGCTGAATGGTTTTTGTGGATTCCATACATATCTAAATTTCACCATAAATATTTCAGATTATCGTGTGAATAATGTTAGTCTGTTACAGATGACGCATTCATCCCCTACCTGTCGGCCTACGGCCTCCGAGGAAGGGGACTCCTGCTGCGGAGGTTGAAGACGACCGGACATTGAGGAACTTTTTCATAAAGCAGACTTTTTCAGGGCTTTCTTCAGGAGACGGATCCAGAGAAAAGGAAAGCATAAGATACCAGTACTTTTTTGATTTTATCCGGGAATCTCGCTTGCTTCCAAAAGCGATGCCAGGCAAATCCAGTTCGAAATACTACTCTTACCTTTCCAGCCTCTCAAGCATGGCAGATCAGGTCTTTTCGAAAACGATAAACCGGTCACTTGCTCATGTTTGTGAGAAAGCTGAAGAAATCGGGCTTATATCCCCGGACATTTTCATCGACTCCGTAAGCCATAAGGGCAGAGTTTTCGATAAAGTCACCATTGCGAGAGATGAAAAAGATTCCGATGGTAAGGATTCAGAAGACTTTCCTCTCCATGTTCCCGAAAAATTCTGCTTCTACAGAATTTCGGAATCCCTTTATGAAATCTGGATTAAGCCGGAAAATACTGGCCTTTTTCTGGAAGTCTGGATTTACCATGTACTGAAAGAACATTTCAAAACAAGGAAAGACATTGAAGTTTTCCATAGTGTACAGGTGTATAACAGGGGAACAAAGAAACAGCCCGAAACCCTTGAAGCTTTAATTGAGAGCGAAACTTCAGAGCCCGAGATTTCGGTGATAACCGAACTTGATGTCCTTATAACTAAAAACAGTACGCCTATTTGTGTTATCGAATGCAAAAACAGTCAAGCGGATATGTATGATGTCCTTAAGCTCTACGGAGTAACCCGATTGTTAGAAATAGAGAGCGGCATTCTGGTGACGAATAACTTCCACCGCTCAAAAAATGTAACTGATTTTGAGAATTTACATATCATTTCTGATGTTATAAATAACCTGGATTTCCCTGCAAATATTATAGAAATTGTGTCAGAAATAGCAGGCTATCCGGTTGAGAATGAAATTTAAAGGCAAACCTTAACCTTCCGAATCCCGATAAATTCGAGTTTTGACCCACTTATAACTTCATTTTTATATTTCGCCCGGGGCTGCTCGTTTCACTTCCCCATAAACCTTTCAAAACTCACTCCTCTCAAAAAACCGGAAATCATCGTCTCCCCGGATCAATCTCAAAAACATGCTCCGGCCTGAACCCCCCTCTCATCATTCAGAACAACCCACCTCTATAAAACTGAAAATCAGAAGGTTAACAATTCATTGGGCTGCTAATGACCCAAATAGGAAATCGATAGTTGTCCGGAATTCTCCAAACCGTCCTTAAGGGTCTTTTTTGAGGTAGCCGGTTACAAACTGGGAAAAATCATGTTCGTTCAGTTTTTCATCCAGAAATGGCTCGATTGCTTTTTCTCGAAGAGCTTTCAATTTTGGAATATTCAGACCAAGTTTTTCAATTGTTGTTCGTGCTGCATTGTCAGATTTATCGGCAGGCCTGATATGGCCGTCTGCAGTATAGGCAAAATGTTCTTCACAATTTGGATCAAGGGGTGAAATAAGAAGCCGGGCATCAAACCAATTGCCTTTCAAGTTTCCACAATGTCGTGGTTCTCCCTGCTTCAGTTGGTTCTGGCAGGAACAGAGCATGTTGGAGTAATCCAGAGGATCAACTTCAGGGTCGCTCTGGGGCTTGAAATGCTCGATGTGGGAATCGTCATCCTCGAGCCGCCTTTCACAGTAACAGCAAATGTAACCCTGCTCTTCCATGAGGGCATTTTTTACAGCCCTTTTTTCATCACGGCTCAGGTTTTCATAATCGGGATGCCAGTCCGGATTAGCCAGTGCCTTCCAGTCGGAAAATTCCTGAGGTTCCCGGTTTTTGATAATATGCTTCATTTACCGATCAGCTCTTTTCGTTTTATGAGTACCTCAGCCTTAACCAGTTCAGGGTCAGATCCTATTTTTTCTTTTAGCATTGAAATCAGGTTTTTTGCTTCTTTCAATTTACCTGAATTGATTTTCTCGAAAATAATTCCAAGTTCCGACTCAACTTCGTTTGGCCTTGTTGTTTCCAGGCCCATAAGATCTTCAAGTACCCTGTCCACGGTTTTTCCATAAGACTCGCTCGGTTTTTCGGCCTCAATGCCGGAGTCCGTTTGCTTGAGAAGGAATAAATTCTCATGCTGCACATGAGTGATAACGTTCGGGGAATGGGTAGATATGATAAACTGGCAGTTAGGGAAAACATCCAGTAATTGAGGTATGACCATTCGCTGCCATTTAGGATGCAGATGCAGGTCGATTTCATCTATAAGGACGATTCCCGAACCCTCCAGCGGGTTTGCTGAGACGGGGTTTAAAATTGCCAACCGCCTTGCAAGGTCTCCGATCAATGCGATTAAGCACTTTTCCCCATCAGAAAGTTGATTCACGGTGAAAGGTTTGCCATTTTTCTCAACCTCCATGCGTAAAGGCTGCCTGCGAACGGTAAGGTTAGAAAATTCCGGCAAGAACTTAGTTAATGCAGTTCGGACGGCTTCAAGTTGAGGGTCAAGAAGCTGGTGGTCTTCCGTTTTAGCGTGAGCATCTTCCTTCAACATCCACTGCCTAGTTTGCCTCATAATTTCATTTTCAAGGTCTTCTCTCTCCCGGAACCACTCGAAAAAAGTCCTGAAATCCGCTCCACTGGTCAAAGCCCCTTCATAGGCCGTGAGCAGGCCAAAACTGTGTTTCCCACGTATCCGTAATGGAATATCCAGCACAGCACGGTTCACGGGGTAATAGTCGAATATGGGAAGGTTGACTTTTTCCGAAGTTTCGGATATCCTGTATTGAATTTCTTTTGTATATTCATTCAGTTCCTGCAGCTTGCTTTTACCTTCAGGAGCTGCATAGCCCTTTCTGACTTTAAAAAGTTCCCACTCAATGATCCTGCCTTCAGCTTCACAGGAGATCTCAATGGATGAAGCAGACTTGCCATTCGCAATATCACTTTCAACGATTGGCCTACCTGATGCCCCTGCACGGTTAATTCTGCTAACCGCCCATGAAAGCATGATAGCTATTGCATCCAGGACTGTTGATTTTCCAGAGCCATTGACACCAACAAAAACATTAAGTCGCGGGTTTAACTCCAGGGAAAGGTCTTGAACACCCCGGTAATTTTTCAGACTCACTTTTTTAACCTTCATAGCGACCATCGTTCCTGTATATTGGGCTTTTTAGAGTTCAAGTGTTTATTATGGCTCCGTTCCAATTAAAGATTGTATACCTATGTCTTTCGTCCTATAAAAATAAAATGACTTAAAGAGTTGGAGGGGTCTATCCGCAAGCTCCTACATTTTAACCGGCTTCCTATTTACTTACATCTGGAAAAGACCGACCGACTTCGCAGCCTTACAGGAACGACCAAATACGGCCAATAAGGTTGTTATGGCTATTAGTGAACTGATGCATAACTTCATTATTATATTTCTCCCGGTGCCTGCCCCCCTCCCTCCCCCATAAACCTCTTTCAAAACTCACCCCTCCCAAAAAAACCGCAAATCACCCTCTCCTCCCCTAATCAATCTCAAAAACATGCCTCCGGCCCAAACCCCCTCTCATCATTCAGAACAACCCTTCCCTTATAGAACTGAAAATCAGGAAAAACGACAAAACAAACCACTACCCCCAATTTCAAAAAATACGCAGGAATCAGGCGCCTGTCCGGGTATTTCCGAAACCTGCTTGCCGGAAAAGCGGTTTTGTGCCAGCCGGGATCCAGCCCACCTCTCCCCCCGGGAAAGTTTTCCCCTTAGAAAAAATATAGCCTCGGACGTAACTATTTACACTTAATTTAAACCACGGAAGACACGGAAAGCACGGAAGGCCTGTACCCCTGTGTCCTTTATTCCGTGTTTTCCGTGGTTAAACTTTCACCTGAGCCCGGTGAAGGAATCTGGGTATTTGACTATAATTTCTTCCGTCCCTTCACCCTTCCCCTCCTTATTTCCTTTCTATTCTTTCCTTCGTCCTACTCTTTCGTTCTTTCGTTCCCTTTCATGATGCTTTCTGCGCTCCTGCTTTTCTACCTCAACCCTTCCGATTGCCTCTTTGCTTTCCTTCCCTTTTTTCCTTTCAATCCGACCTCCCCCGGGGGGGCGGGCAACTCCCCTCTTCCAGCCCGAGCCGCATCAAAGCTTCCGGGCCTGTCCGGAAAGAACTCCCATACTGCGGGAAGTTTTTTAGAGGGGGAATGAAATTATTTTGTGCCCTCCTGATTGCCATTTTCTCCCAAAAATTATTTTTTATAGAATTGCGATTATATATTGTTTAGTGTGAATAAATATGACACTAAACTACAATTAGTTAGATCATATAACTTTATACACATTTCTTTAACGGCTTGCCCAATACTGTTATAATTTTGAATATATTTTTTATATGAGTTGACATCAATAAATTTAAATACTGCACAACAGTATGCTTTCACAGAAACACGTTGCTAAGTCTCATCGTATAATCATGATCTGATTAAAATGATTCAAAATAAGGATATTTACCTGGTTATAATTTTGGAAAAGGGGGATGCACTTTAAATGGAAAAAAGCAGTATTTCTTGTGAAAGTTTTCAAGCGAGTGCGCAGAGTTCCGGCCTGACAGCCCAGGCGAGCCCCTACCTCGGCACCCCCATCCTGATCCCTGAAGAAGCCGCTGAGATACCGGTCCCGGTTGAACCGGTCTTCCAGCCCCCCCAGAACATAACCGTAATCCTCCCTGCCTATAACGAGGAAGTTGCCATAGGGAGCATCGTCCTTCTTACCAGGCAGTACGCCGACACCGTGATCGTGGTCGACGACGGAAGTTCCGACCGAACCGCCATGCTCGCTGAAAAAGCCGGAGCCGAAGTAATAGTCCACAAAATAAACACCGGGAAAGGAGGAGCCCTCAAGACCGGTTTCAAAGCCGCCTCCGACCTTGGCGCAGACGTAATCGTAACCATGGACTCCGACGGCCAGCACAACCCCTCGGACATCCCTGACCTTGCAGCCCCAATCCTCGCAAACGCCGCCGAAATGGTAATCGGCAGCCGCTACCTCTCCGGCCACGCCACAGACACCCCCGCCTACCGCCGCGTAGGCCAGACCGTCCTCGACAAAGCCACAACCATGAACTCCGGCGTAGAAGTAACCGATTCCCAGAGCGGTTTCCGCGCCTTTGCCGCCTCCACAGTAAACATCTTCCGCTTCCGCGCAGACGGCATGGCAATCGAAAGCGAAATGCTCGCCGATGCCGGAAAAGCCGGCTTAAGGATAAAAGAAGTGGATATAGGGGTCAGGTATGACGTGGACTGCTCAACTGAGCATCCGTTAAGGCACGGCTTAGGGGTCCTGGTTAAGATCCTGAAGGATATGGAATTTAACAGGCCGCTTTATTATTTCACTTACCCCGGGATTGTTATGGGGGGACTCGGAGCTTATATGGGGCTTAATTTCCTGCGGGTCTTTTATTTTGGCGGGAGTTTGTATTTCGGGCCTACGATGCTTATGATTCTGCTTACTATTGTAGGGACGTTTATGGCGTTTACGGGGATTATGCTGCATTCGATGTCAAGATTGATTCGAGAAGCAACGCATACTTGAATATTTTAAAACGGGGATTTTGTTCTTGAAAATATTAAGAGTTGCACCGGATTTATATCCTAATGTAGTTGGAGGACTTGGCATCCATGTCCATGAAATGTCCAGGGAACAGACTAAATTAGGGCACGATGTAACTGTTTATACTGCTACAGAGGGTTCGGAATCCACATATGAAACTGCTGATGGTTATAATGTTCGCAGTTTCAAACCTTTTGTAAAAATTCTCGGTAATTCCATCATGCCTAATCTGTTTTTTGATCTGGTGAAAAAACAGTCCAATTATGATATTATTCACGCTCATTCTCACCTTTATTTTTCAACCAATTTATGTGCAGTTGCAAGACAGCTGAGTTCATCTCCCCTTGTTATCACAAATCATGGCTTGAATTCCCAGACCGCACCGAAGTGGTTCCAGGACATTTATACTGCAACAGGTGCAAGGCTAACATTTGCAGCCGCAGATAAAATCATCTGTTACACTGAAACGGAAAAAAAGGAACTCGTTGACCTGGGGATAAAGTTCGGGAAGATCGAAGTAATCCACAATGGCATCAATACCGATCTATTTGTTCCTGCCAGTGAGCCATGCTACAATAAAAAGCGCCTGCTCTGGATTGGCAGGTATGCTAAGGGAAAAGGTGTTGATTATCTGGTCGATGCGTTCAGGATTTTGAAAGAAAAGTATCCCGACGTATCCCTTACCATGGTCGGCAGAGGTCCTGATAAAGATCGTATCGTCCAAAAAATACATGCTCTGGACCTTGCTGGAAGCATTATACTGAAGGATTTTGTTCCGAATTCCGAGATTGTAGACCTATACCAGAATTCAAGCATTTTTGTGCTTCCAAGCCTTGAAGAAGGTGTGCCAAGGACAATTTTGGAAGCAATGTCATGCGGCATTCCTGTCGTTTGTTCCAGGCTGCCACAGCTTGTCGACATCGTCAATGGGGGCGGATTCCTCGTCCCGGTGAAAGACTCTCAAACGCTGGCAGACAGAATTTTAGAGGTGTTTTCTGATCCCGCTCTAGCAGAAAAATTAGGGGAAAATGGAAGAAAAAAGGTTGTTGAGAACTTTTCCTGGAAAGACACCGTAAAAGAAACAATAAGACTGTATGAAGGGTTGGTTTAAAATGTCTAAAATAGTTATTACAGGCGGTGCCGGTTTTATCGGGTCACATATTGCAGAAAACCTTGCAAAAGACGGCCATGAAATTGTTATTGTCGATAATCTTGATCCTTATTATTCTGTTGACCTTAAAAAAAGAAACCTGGATATAGTTCTTGAAAGCGGAGATGCAACTTTCATTAATGCCGATGTCACAGATCTCGATAAAATGAAAGAGATCATTGACAGCACTGTTGATTATGTTTACCATGAAGCTGCCCAGGCAGGAGTCCGGATTTCAGTTGAAGATCCATTCAAGCCTAATGATATAAACGTGCTGGGTACTTTAAATGTGCTTAAAGCATCTCTGGACGCTGATGTTAAAAAAGTAATCAATGCTTCCTCATCATCTGTTTATGGTAAAGTAAAGTACCTTCCATTTGATGAACAGCATCCAACAGAACCTGTTTCCCCCTATGGCGTAAGTAAACTTGCTGCAGAGCAGTACTGCAGGGTTTTCTATGAGGTGTATGGATTACCTACGACATCTCTGCGTTATTTTACGGTTTATGGGCCGAGGATGAGGCCTGACCTTGCGATTTCTATCTTTACTCGAAAAATGCTTGTAAATGAGCCAATTACTGTTTTTGGAGATGGGGAACAGACTAGAGATTTCACTTATATAGAAGATGTTGTGGAAGCAAACAAAAGATTACTTGATAACAGGGCTACTGATGGCAAGATTTTGAACATTGGAAGTGGGAATCGGATCAGTGTAAATGATTTGATTGAAAATTTAAGAATTATTACCGATTCAAAATCCGAAGTCAAATATGCTGATACACAGAAGGGTGATGCTGAAAATACACTTTCAGATGTGAAATTAGCTTGTGACCTTATCGGATATAAACCGAAAGTTGAGATCCACAAAGGTCTGGAAAAATATGTGACGTGGGTTAAGAATTGAGGTATTATTCATGAGCTCATTGAACAAGTTAAGACTCCTTCATCAGGCCCAAAAGAATCAGTGGCTTAAGCCTTCAGAACTTGAGGAGTTGCAGACTAAAAAACTCCGTTCAATAGTTAAACATGCTTATGAAAATACTGAATTTTATCATAAAAAATTCAAAGCTGCAGGAATTCATCCAGACGATATCCGGACATTAAATGATTTATCCAAGATTCCTTTTACAACCAAAGAAGAACTTAGACAACAAACACTTGAATCAAGGGTATCAAGAGGTCTCGATCTAAGTCAGTGTCATGTTACTGAAACAAGTGGTTCAACCGGGATCCCTTTAAAAATTGTGTATGATGAAGCAGCCGATGATTTTAGTAAAGCTATTAATTTACGTTCTCATACCGAAAATGGATTAAAATTGCGAAGCAGATGGGCAGTTTTTGGAGATCCTCATCACTATCAAAAACCACGCTGGTTCCAAAAATTGAGAATTTTTAATCCAATTCAAATATCTGTATTTGAACCAATTGAAAAACAGATCGATACGTTATCAAAATTTAAACCAGAAGTACTTGATGGGTATACCTCTTCAATAAGACTATTAGCGGAAGCTGTTGAAAAAAACGATATTAAAGATATAAATCCTAAAGTGGTATTTGGCACATCTGAACTTTTAGACCCAGATACAAGAAAATATATAAATTCCGTTTTTGATGTTGAAATGATCGATCATTTTGGCTGTGTAGAACTAAACAGGACTGCATGGGAATGTGGTGAACATGCCGGATATCATATCGATGTAGATGCTGTGGTAATGGAGTTCATCTCTGATGGTGAGGCTGCTGATCCTGGTGAACGTGGAGAGATTGTCTATACCGGATTGTATAACTACGCCATGCCCCTCATCCGATATAGCATCGAGGATGTCGGGGTGCCGAGTGATGAGGTGTGCCCGTGCGGACGCGGTCTCCCTCTAATGAAACTCATTGAGGGGCGGTCAGACTCATTCATGCAGATCCCTGATGGAAGAATTTTTTCGCCAATCATCTGGACCCTCATTATGCGGCAGATCCCAGGCGTTGGTCAGTTCAAAGCAATTCAGGAAAGGAAGGATCTCATCAGGGTCTTGGTTGTCAGGGACCAGGCGTTCACCGAGGCTGCCGCCGGGCAGATTGTGCATGATGTACAGGAGGTCATGGGCGAGGGGATACATGTGGATGTTGAGGTTGTTGAGGAGATCCAGAAGGAACCCTCAGGGAAGGTCAGGTGTGCTGTGTCGAAAGTAGGTAGAGCGATATGAAAAAGAATGATGATTATGTCACCTTAACCGCGGTGGGTGATATTATGCTTGGTTGGGGTGTAGAAGAGAGAATTAAAAGCGGGTCTGGTGGATATCCGTTTGAGTCGGTCGCATCGATTTTGCAGAGTTCGGATGTCACTTTTGGCAATCTCGAAGCCCCCCTGACCACCGAGTCAGAAAAAGCAGTCTGGGATTACACGAAGATTCTTGATAAACCTGTGATTATTGATGGGAAAGCCTATGGCAGCTCGATATATTGCAAGGCTGACCCCGTTGCCGCCGAGAGGTTGTCTCATGCTGGTTTCAATATCCTTTCCTTAGCAAATAATCACATTATGGACTATGGTGAGGAGGGTCTGAATGAGACTCTTGATGCATTAACAAAGTATAATATCAAAACAATTGGAGCAGGGAGAGATCTATCTGATGCCCGAAAACCTGCTGTATTTAGAATCAATGGAGTTAATGTTGGCATCCTCGCGTACTGTGATACATATATTGCAGGGAGAAGAAGAGCTGGTGTGGCTCCGACCAAATATATCGAACAGGATATCCAGAGTTTGAAAAAAGATGCCGATTTCATTGTTGTATCAATTCACCAGGGTATGGATATATCGGAGTATCCCTTAAAGTCAGAAATTGAGCGGATGCATCAGATCATTGATTGGGGTGCCAATATTATTCTTCGGCATCATCCTCACGTGGTACAGGGTGTGGAAGAATACAATGGTGGAATTATTCTATACTCTTTAGGTAACTTCGTTTTTGATTATATGATAGATCCTCTGTGGAAAGACTTGGATAAGGCTAAACGCGCTCTGATCTTCCAGTGCCGTTTCACCAAAAATAAAGTCCTTGGTTACGATATTGTACCTATAGGCCTCGACAAGTCTTTCCAACCTGTTATTCTCCAAAACTCTGAAAAAAGGAAGTATGATGCATACCTAAGCGATATATCTTCAAATCTTCCAGATGTCCAAAGTAATGAGGGGGGTTCACATCTGGAAAGAAATTATCTAAAAATAAATGTTATTTTGGCCTATCATGTTATGTTATCTTCTATTAAAAAGGGACAATTTAGAAATATCTTTCTTATAATAGATAAGATTTCGATCTCGGATTTTAAGCTACTTGTAAAATGGATGGTAAATAGAATCTTCCTACGATTTTCAAACTGATATGGGTCTCAGGAGCCCTCAAGAATGGTCAGGTGCGTTATGCCGAAAAGTGGTTTGACGCCGAAAAAGGTGAACTTCACCAAAAAAAGTCAAGGATCCAATGCTCTATGAAAATTGCAGTACTTATTAATACACTATATAGCGGTCGTGGCATGGATTATGTTGCCGAACAGCAAGCAAGAGAACTTATAACTAGTGGACACGATGTCACCGTTTTCACCTTTGATGATGATGATCATTGTTCAGGGGAAATCCATATTCAGCGATTAGGATGGCCCAAAAATCCACTTATTAATTACTCGTATCGCTTATTATTCCCACTTGACATATTCAAAATTAAAAAATATTTGCGTTGTTTACAAACATATGATTTAATTATCGCTCACTTTTACCCTATGACATATTTAGCATACAGATCAAAGAAGGAAAACCCTAATCTCTATTACATATATTACAATCATGGGATTGTAAATAGTTCATTCCAATCCCCTTCTCATCATATATATGCAAAGTTACTCAGTTTTTTAAGCTCTGTATCAATTTCAAATGTGGATGCTGTTATCTCTATTAGTCACTTCATCAAAAAACAATTATCTCTAAAAAGTGCCATGAAGCAAGTTATCTATAACAAGGTTGATCCTGAGAGGTTTGCATATCAATGCACAGACATTGATAGTCATTTGTTATCCCTCATGGACAAATGGGAAATTGCTCCAAAATTCTTGTACGTTGGCACCCTTTCTCAAGGAAAAGGGATAGAACTTTTAATCAAAGCATTTAGGAGAGTTACTGATACTTATCCCAACGCAAAATTACTATTGGTTGGTACGCCAACACATGGTTTTTCTTTGTCCAATTATATCCCTAATAATGATTTGAATGACTCTATATACCATTTGGGTCCCTTGGATAGCCATACGTTAGGATATATGTACCAAACATGTGATGTCTGCGTCTCAGCTTCGACATGGGAGAGTTTTAATCTTCCTCTTGTTGAGGCACAGTTACTTGGAAAACCTGTTGTAGCATATAATACTGGAGCACACGGAGAAGTTGTAAAAGATCAGGAGACAGGAGTTCTGGTTGAATCATTTGATACAGATAAATTTGCGGAGGCAATGATTCAGGTCTACAAAATGAGAGAAATTATGGGAAGAAACGCAAAAATATGGGCATACCAATTCTCAACCCAGAATTTGGATGCGTTGAAGATCTCAAAAGTAATTGAGGCTTGGTACAAACCATGAAAATCATAAATCACTGCACGACATCTAATACTTATTCATTGGTCATCGGTTAAGGGTTTTGTTTACTCTAAATTGACTACTCTTATCCGAGCTGCATATTGATTTGTATATTAAAGGTTGACGGAAATTACTACAATAATAGCACGTTTGTAATGATTCGTATCTTAACCGAAGACGAATGAATACTGATTGTATAATTTCGATTAATCAGTGTCTTCAAAAACGGGTGAGGAAGTATAGAGGACAAATATTGCCCAAAATAATTCTATAAATCCTGAAAGTAACTGCATATCATCGATTTTTAATATATGGGGTGAATTATGAGTTTGAGAATCGGTTTGATACTTATTAATTGGACACAAGCGAGCGTTCAGCCAAACATGAGTTTAAAGAACATCTGGAAGCGTTTATTTGGAGATGCTCCTATAATATTTGTTTATGGGTCTAATCTAAATATTAAGCCTGAAGACAAGTTTGATACCTCTGAAATAATATTTAATAATAATTCAGGAGTCTTCAATCGATGCATGAATTATGCTTTAACTCAATTAAGGATTGTAAAACATATTTTCCACAATAGGGATACTGATACTTGGATCTTTTTCATGGGAGAAACCTCAATACTTCCTATTATTGCGCTGAAAATTCTTCGAAAGAAAGCAATTCTTCTTTTAGCAGGATCTATCCCAAATGGTTTAATACAAAAAAAGGACCCATTGAAAAATTTGAATGTCTTATTGGCAAGGTATGGTTACTTTCTTTCGGACTATATTATCCTATACTCGCGAGGTCTGATCGAGAAGTGGTGTTTGCAAGATCATGCACATAAAATCCTCATTGCCCATCGGCACTTTCTTGATTTTGAATCCTTCACCGCCACCGCACCCCTCCCTAGACGCCCTCCCCTCATAGGTTACATCGGCCGACTAAGTAGAGAGAAGGGTGTCCGTAACTTCGTTCAGGCCCTACATACCATTCTCAGTGACGGACAGAACCTCGACGTGCTTATCGGCGGGAACGGCCCATTGAAGGAATCGATCAAGACTTCCCTGCAGGAAGAGGGACTCACCGCCCGTGTCGATCTCCCGGGCTGGATCTCCCACGACGACCTTCCCAGATACCTTAACCAGCTTCGTCTCCTCGTCCTTCCCTCCTACACCGAAGGGCTCCCGAACATCATGCTTGAGGCAATGGCATGCGGGACCCCGGTGCTCGCTACACCGGTTGGGGCGATCCCGGATGTTATAATAGACGGCAAGACAGGATTTATTATGGGGGATAATTCCCCGGAGTGCATTGCGGAGAACGTGATCCGGGCGCTGAATTCACCGGATCTAGAGCAGATTGCAGATAACGGGAGGCGGTTTGTGGAAGATAATTTTACGTTCGAACGCGTAGTTGAAAGGTGGAAGGAAGTGCTTGAAGAAATCTAACTTGTATCACATGAATAGGGCTCAAATAAATGATTGCTTTCAGCTTACTTTGATCGATTAACAAACATCTTTCCGTGTTTGATAATTCAATCCTCGAAGATTGAACGATTCGGAATGACCATAACTGGTTTTATACGATATTTGCCATTGACGCGACACTAGATTCCGCATTTATAGGCGCATTAGTGTCTCTTGGTGTAATTATGCGCCTAAGCTTAAGCACAGATGGAATTGGTTCAAATTTCAAAACTGCAATTATCTGGCATTATATCTTTGCGATATTTGCATATGCGCTTAAAATTTGGGGATCAAGGCTATAAAAGAATGTATAAATACGGAGCAAAACAACGGATAGTGAGGAAAAAACGCAGACTTATCGAGGAGTAATTATGATTCGAGACTACACTAAAATTGATATTTGTACATTTCAGAAATATATTTCAATATTAATCTTCCTATTATTTTCTGTAAACTCATTTATACTTCTAATGACTCCTCCTGAATGTGGATATGAACCCTCAATTTACGGAGCATATCCTTTGATTTTTTGGATTATTATGGTAACATGTATTATTTTGAGTGTACTCAATATTGTATTGTCTATAAGTTCTAATTCAAAACATTGGAAATATGGTCTGTTGTCAGTTTTCTTATGCTATAGCTTTCTGCTTTTTCTTCCAGTGATACGGGGTTACGAGTTTTTTGGTACTGTAAGTTATGATTTTTTTTCACATTTTGCTTCCATATATAAGATTATGGACTTGGGCTACCTACCCGACAGTTTGTTTTATCCTATATGTCATATATTGGCCGTAGTTTTATGTTATGCAGGTTTGCCAATCAAGCTGAGTGCTAGCCTCATCGCCATCATTTTCTTATTCCTCTATATCTTATTTTTATACCTTTTGGGGAAAGTTTTTTTTAAAAATAATTCAACTTCTCTTTTTTTACTAGCGTTCAGCCTTCCTCTTTTATTTTCATTTTTACATTATGCTTTTATTCCTTTCTTTTTTGCCTTATCATCAATTCCACATTTTCTATACTGTTTCCATAAAAAGGACTCGGGAAGTAAAGTGTCATTTGCTGTGTTGACTCTTATCTTGTCTTTATTTATTGTTTTTACTCATCCATTAATTACATTATTTTTGCTTGTCTTTTTATCTTTGTATCATGCTTTATTTTTTATTAAACAAAAATATCAATTTATAACTTTTGATCATAAATCTATTTTTTTATCAGGGATAAGTAATATGGTACTAATAATTATAACTTCATTTTTAGCATGGTATCTTAATTTCCGTAACATTCTAAACATGTTTTCAAAAGTAGTTGATGCTTTGTTTGATCAAGGGCAAGACACAATTCTAAATTCTCAAGTAGATATGCTTCAATCTAGCAATGCAGGTATATTGGAAATTATAGAAATATTTATAAAAACATATGGTACAGTTTTTATTTATTTATTTATAGCTTCTTGCTGCTTTATTTTTATTCTTAATAAATTAAGATCAAAATCCGTAGAAGAGTTAGAAATCTTTTATGGCTTTCAATTCGTGGTATCCATATTTATAGGTCTTTCCATGATTTTAGGGTATTTTGTTGTGTTTGAGCCAATAAGAACTTTCAGTTTTGCAATAACAATGTCAACGATATTATGTGGTATTGTTTTTGCTAAACTTTATGAAACTATAACTCTTAAGAACGGAAAAAAATGGATCAGTCTTTTTGTAGTCATAATTGTTTGTTCATCGAGTGTCATAGGGATTTTAAACTTATATGAGAGTCCTTGGAAAAACCAGGCTAGTCCAGATATGAATGCAATGATGATAAATGGGTTGAATTGGTTTCTAAGCAATCATAATGAATCTGTTCCTTTAGTAAGTGATTTCAAATCTCCTTATAAGTATGAAAGGTATTATTCACAATTTTATGATAATCGAGGGCATGGTAATTTAAAACATACTCTTATGGATGATACTATTGTTCCATCCCATTTTGGCTACGATATAAACAATACCTTATTCAAATCACTTGGTTATAATACAAAATATATGATGATACATGAATACATGATACAAAAATCTAAATATGTTATTGAGAGTCAACAGTTCAAATACCCAATTTTCTTGGAAAGTGACTTTGCGATGTTAAACAATGATTCCACAGTCAATAAACTCTATATGAATGGAGAAGTTGAAATTTGGAATGTGTAATTACGTAGCTTAATTCATTTGTATGTTATAATGGCTTTGGGATACCTCTGAGATCCAAATAAGTAAATTTGGTAGGAAATTCGCATGAAAAATGAGAAAATATTAGAACTTGACATACTAAAAACCTTTGCAATAGTTTTCATTGTATTATGCCATATGGATAACTACGTCGTGAACTTTAGTGTTTTTGGTTTAATTGATTCTTATCTCGCTTTAGCTGGATTAAGTTTATTTTTCTTTGTATCAGGTTTTGCAATGTATCATAATAACCATGCAATTTACACAAAAAGAGATATCTTTAGATTTTATCAAAAAAGGATATATAGAATTTATCCTTTATATTGGATGGCGCTTATTGTACATGTAGTTGTTTTTGAACTATTGAAAATAAATCCTGGAAACACTTCCCCTTACAATATAGATTTTATCAACTTTTTTGTTCATATGATCGGTTTTCAGGTTTTTTTCCCTTCATATCATATTCAGTCAATGTGGTTTATTGGTACGATTTTGTTATGTTATTTTCTGTACCCGGTTATTATCTATTATTCAAAGAACTCTTGTTCAATTTTGATAACAGCTATTTTTTTGATTATTCCATTTGCAGTACTTAAATTATGTTGTAACTTGATGACAACTGATTTTTTTGTTTATTACAGCATTTTTATTTGGGGAGTTTTATCAAGAAAAATTAATTTATTTGATACACTATGGAATAATAAACAGATGTTTTTAGAGGCTGGGTTTCTTACATCTATATTTCTTTATGTATTTTGTAATCTAAAATTAATATGCTCTAATGACACATGGATCATCTCATTTGTATTACAAAATACGTTTCAATTACTTTTTCCCATTGTTAGTTATATGTTTGTCAAATCTTTATCATTCCTACAAGATGAACGGATTATTTCTCCATTTTCTTCAATTGCTTACGCCTCTTATTCAGTATATTTATTTCATCACCCGTTTTTATCCACATTAAAAATGATTTTAACTTCCTTGTCTATAACCGGTTTATTTGCAGATTTCTCTCTATTTTTTATTGGGTTGCCAATCTTATGTCTATTGGGATACACTATAACTCTAGGTTACTCCAAAATCAATGCACATATTCCAAAATATTGGCTCTGTAGAAATTCTCAATTTAAGTAAAATAAGCTTATAATTTTGTAACTATACCTTGAGTTGTTACGTTTTATGAAACTAGGATAGGAATTGCGGGAGTTCCCGCTAAAAAAACGCACATGAAATTCCCGAATTACAGGCACAAAAAATGAAAGTACTCGGGGAAACTTTCATGCCAAATAAATGATAAAGGCTCAGAATCTTTTATAATCAAATTGCGGGCGACCACCCCACCTTAAAAGGGGGGTATGCTTCGGGCCGCCCGCCCGGTTTCTTGGGAAGTGTTTAGTATCATTTAACAAACTTTCCTTAATGTAGAGTAGTAATTCGAACTCCTGTAATCATGATACCGAGAAACCTCAAATTAAAAAGGAGTAAGGGATTTCGATCTAAAGGGGCACAAAAAAACGTGCGAGGGTTCACTTCATCCCCAACTTGAAAGTCGGGGTATTCGTGACCCTGTGCGCTCCCGTAGTAATAAAAGCAACGGAATTATTAGAAAGTGAGCAAACTTAATCTCAAAACGTGGGGAATTTTAAACCGGCTGAAATAGAGAACGTAAACCGCCGTTGACATATGTGTCGGATTATGATATCATGGGCCAAGGAAGGTTCATTTTCTTAGTAACATCCTTTAAATCATCACAAATTTTTGTGTCGAATTTGAGTATTAAATAAATGTATATGATAGCTCCAAATGCAATGGGTATTAATATCAGCCATACTGTCGTTAATGGTATTAAAAATTTGTAAACTGACACAAAAATTGACATAATAAACGTTGCCTTTAATATATTAAGCAGGCTTTTTACCTCTATTTTGATATCTATAATTGTAGAAAGTATTCTCTTGGCGAGAAAAGCATTCATCCCTAAGGTAACAAGAGTTGAAATAGCTGCTCCTTCAATTCCAATCAGTGGTATCATGAAACTGTTGAGAACAATATTGGTAATGGATGCAACAGCGGTCACTTTGAATGATTCTTTTTGTCTGTCCATAGCTCCAAGGTACATCGTAAAGAAATATTGGAATATATTGACTAGCTGAGCACACAATAATATTACTAATGCGATGTATCCTGATGTAAATTCATTACCATATAAAAAGTACAGCATCCTTTCACCCAGCAAGATTCCACCTGCAATTATGGGTAATGCCATGAGAAGGGAAAAGGTGAGTGCACTTGCAAGGACTTTTTCTATGGATGTTATATCTCCTACTTTGCCCCAGTGACTGATCTTTGGCCAAAGAGTTGTGCTAATTACTGTAGCAAGAAGTGTTGTAAAGGTGGCTAACTGAAAAGATACCTTATAAATTCCTACACTTGACTCGCTAAGGAAATAGCCAATCATAATCGCGTCTGCATAAGTATAAAGAACAACTCCTGTAGAAGTCAGGAACAGCCAAAAAGAGAATGCAGTCAGACTTTTCACATGTTTCCACTCAAACCTGACAATGTGCAGGTCTAAGAATTTGAATTGAATTATGGCTGCAACTGCAAAGCCTAATATAAACCCTCCTACAAGTCCAGCCATCTCGTATCCCAAAAAGACTGAAGCCACCTGAATAATCATACGTGATATATTATTGGTAAGTTCTCCTACAGCATATATTCCCATTTTTCCACGGCCAGCAATTCCTTTGGACATGAGGCAGTAGAATAATGCAACAAATTGTGCTAATATAAGCCAATCAAAAAGTTGTCTATTTATGTAATCTGTGATGTAAAGTTTGAATCCGATTAACAAGACAATTATCAAAATGGTGACGGATGTTCGAAGAACAATAAAAGCAGAATAGTACTCGTCTTGTTCTTCTGCTTCGCTGATACGTTTAATGGCTGCACGACCAAAACCACCATCACCAATCATGTCAATTATGCTGAAATATGAAATAAATAAAAAATAAGTACCCAATACAGCAGGTCCTAAAACATGTGCAAAGTACATTGTGCTTAATAAACTGAAGAGAGTGTATACTATTCTGCTGATGAAAGAGACAATGCTCTGGCGTTTTAATTCACTAATAGACATAATGTTTGTAAAAATATTTTTTATGACCATGGCTCTGAATAAATGATCGTTTTTTTAACAGCTTTCAAACACACTTGTAGAACTCCAAAATCGCTTATTTGTTTTCTTTTTCTTACGTTGAGTTCAAAATTCATTGGAAATTTACTATAAAATAAATGTATTTTAATGAGGAATCATATAAAAGACATTGTAATACATATTGTAGGTACTATCTTTTATATATTCGAGCATATGTAGATCCATTTTCAGTAAAACTAACATCAGTTGGAATGCCAATTTATCTTATTCTTATGATCAGATTGCATAGGATTTATCATTGAATCTTTCATGCACATTCATTTTCAAACCATTTTATTACTTCAGCAAGTTCTTCCTTGAAATTATTTTCTGGGCTGTATCCAAAAGTTTTTGCTCTTGATATGTCCGCCAAAGAATGTTTAATATCCCCTGACCTTGGATCTCCATATATAGGTTTAATGTTTTTCCCAAGAATTTCATTTATATAGTCAACTAACTGGTTAATAGTTATCCTTCTTTCACAAGCAATGTTGAAAATCCCAGTTGAATCAGATTCACAGGAAAGTATGTTGGCATCAACAACATTTTTTACAAAAGAAAAATCCCTGCTCTGTTCCCCATCTCCAAAAATCACAGGACTCTCATCATTCAAAATCGCAGTAATAAATTTCGGAATCACAGCAGAATACTGGGAAGTCGGGTCCTGCCTCGGGCCAAATACATTAAAATATCTCAAACAAACTGTTGGAAGCCCGTAGAGTTCTTCAAAAACTCTGCAGTACATTTCGCCGGTGGCTTTTGTGATCGCATAAGGGGATTGAGGATTTACCGGCATATCTTCTCTTTTGGGAAGAGTTGGAGTGTCGCCGTAGACTGAAGAAGAGGACGAAAATATGACTTTCTTGATTCCTGCGTCTTTTGCTGCAATCAGGACGTTCAGAGTGCCTGTTACGTTTGCTTCGTTGGAGCTGTAGGGGTCTTTTACGCTTCTCGGGACGCTTGGGATGGCTCCGAGGTGGAAAACGTAGTCTTTTCCCTGGAATATTTCGGTCAGATTCAGGTCTACTATGCTGTCTTTGATCAGGGTGAGGTTTTTGTGGTCTAACAGGTGTTTGATGTTTTCCATCTTGCCGGTGGCTTCGTTGTCAATTACAGTTACTTCGTTATCTTCAAGCAACCTTTCAGTAAGATGGGAGCCGATAAAGCCCATTCCGCCGGTTACTATTACTTTTTTATTTTGCAAATAATCCCCTCTGTAAAATTGTAAAATTATGAAAGTTTTTGGAGTTTGCTTTTCTGCACTTCTTTTTTAATCCTCTGGATGTGGCCCCTTCCGAGGGCTTTGACTTCACAGCCAAGTTCGAAGTATCGTCGTATTTTTTCGTCGGACAATATTCCGAAGCAGTCGACTACTGCGATAGGTCCGCCTGCCATCTCTACGATAGCTTCCGGTTCAAGGTTAAGGTATTCATTATGCGGAACTGCGAGGACCAGGGCTTCTATATCTTTAATAGCTGTTGAAAAGTCATTTTCGATTTTTAACTCCGTTAAATTGTCCTGGTTCCTGAAGAAGCGCTTCCAGGACTGCCCGGATGCAGGGTATGTGTCCTGGCTTTCCATCTCGTACCAGTGGTCCACGTAAGGGTCATGGACACGCATTTCAGCGCCCATTTCGGTCAGTTTCCTGACGACAATTTCGCTTCCGCTGTATCTGGTGTCGCCTACATCCTGCCGGTAGCTTGCTCCGCAGATCAGGACATCGGCTCCTGCGATGTAGCGGTCCATGTTCCGGAGGGCGTCCCTTGTAAGTTCGGCTACGTGCAGAGCTCTTGTATCGTTGGTGTCAATGGATGTGGGAGTGATCTTGAATACGTTATCTCCGTCTTCAAAGCCCAGGATGTGTTTGTAAGCCCAGTAACCCAGTCCTCCGTCTTTTGGAAGACAGTAACCTCCGATTCCGGGTCCTGGGAAGATGATATTGCTGTGGGTTGGGCGCATTTTTATGGCATTTATCACTTTTATAATGTCCACACCGTTTCTTTCAGAGAAGATACTCCATTCGTTGAGGAATGCGAGTATTGTTGCACGGTATGAATTTTCAATAATTTTTGAGGTTTCGGATTCTATCGGCCTGTCCATTACCGTCAGGGGATAGTCTTTGGTGTTGATTACTTCGTGGAGGAATTTTTCAACCTTTAATTTTGCTTCGTCAGTGCAGCCGGCACAGACTCTCCAGAAATCGCGTACACTTGCAACGTAGTCTTTTCCAGGCATGACTCGTTCATAGCTGTGTGCAAGCAGGGGGGTTGAATCAATTCCGCGCTTGTAAAAAGCTTTTTTCAGAAGAGGAAGGGCAACGAATTCGGTGGTTCCGGGAGCAACGGTCGTTTCGATCAGGACAAGGCACTCCGGACAGATGTTTTCTCCGATTGTTTTCATGGAAGCTTCAAGGGCAGCCATGTCGGTCTCACCGGTCCTGACGTTTCCAAGTTCACACTTTACATAATCGCACTGGATGTCCACCACAACAACGTCAGCCAGTTTCAGGCATTCGTTGTTATATGTTGCAGTCAGGGTCTTTGTTTCCAGAATGCAGCGTTCTATGATCTCGTCCACTTCTTTGTCTTCCGACTTTACGGGGGACAGGCCTTTGTTTAAAACAGGTATTTTCCAGTAGCTTCTGGTGCTTGGCCTCTGGCAGCCGATGACAAATTTGCTGTAGTTTCCATTTTCGTCTTTTGTGTCTGCAATAATTGCAGCCATCACGGCTCCTACAAATCCCACTCCCATTACGACAACAATTTCTTTTCCTTCTTCCCGGGCCTGATTTACAAGGGCTTCAATTCTTTTGAATTCCCCTTCATATTCTTCAGGCTTTGGAAGTGGAAATTTTTCCCCTTCCGGACTAACTGATAAACTATAATTATTCTGGACGGACATGGTTTTTCTCCAAAAAAGCAATCTTCATTTTAATTATCCAGCTATCATTACAGAGTGTTTAATATTCAATTCCCTGTTTTTCACATTCCCGGATAATCGGGCTCATTTTTATTATCTCTGGCCTTGTGCCGAGGATGATCGCGATTTTCATGAGTCCCACTTAATTTATTAATAAAGATGAGTAATACAAATATCCAAATTTTTAGTATGATACACTTTATAATTATTTAAGTGATTTGGTTAATCCGGATAGCCCTCCTTTAAAGTTTCGATCCGTAAAAAGGTATTCTTTCAGGGGAAATGGCTTGGTGCGGTTTGGCTGCGGTTGCCCGGGAAGTTCCTGGAGGAGCCCGCCAACAAGCTAAAAATAAAAATAAAGTTTTGGGGAATTTTTTTATATGGTAAAGAAGTAACAAACACCCATAGTTTTTTGTTTTTTAAAGTATACTTCTGGGTGATGTGTACATGGATCATGTAAGGAAAATTTGCCCCGTTTGCGGCAGGGAGTTCTTTGTTCTGGAAAGTGTGGAAGAAAAGGCGGTTTACTGCACTCTTGAGTGCCTGGCAAGGGGCCAGGGAGATCCGGGGGTTCGGGACGAGTTTTTGGTTGCCGGACAGTAAGTTTCGCGGGGGAATCTGCGGTTTGCAGGGGAGAGCTTGGAGTGGAGCTGGTAAAGGTTGTTCCGGGGAAGTGTTCGCAGGGGCCCGCTGACCGGCTAAAAATAAAAAATGAGTTTTGAAAATTGATGGGTGCTCGGGTTTTCGAATCGAAGTGTATAAATTTAAAACTCGACACTTTATTGCACGTAACGGGAATTATTCTATTTTCAAATTTCCTTGAATTGAATTTCGAACTCTGTCCCATTGCCCCTTTTAATCTCTATACGGCCTCCTATCTGGTCCACAAGGGTGCTTACGAGTTGAAGCCCAAAGGAGTCCGTGTTTTCAAAGTTTATTCTTTCGGGAAGTCCCTGGCCATCATCTCCTATGATAAGTAGGAATGAAGAACCCTTCTTGTTCCTACAGTCCTTTTTTGTCCCCGGATTTCCGGGGATTTTATGGTTTTTTTCGTAATTTTCCACTCTATGGAAGTTTATGTGGACCTCTCCTTCTTTTTCATCGGGAAAGGCATGCTTAAGGGCATTTGAAATCAGTTCATTTACAATAATTCCTAGAGGGATTGCGGTGTTCATTCCAAGATGGGCCTGTTCAAGGTCGAGCGTCAGTTTGATCCTGTCATTCCCCAGGCTGTATGAACTGAAGAGTTCTGCGGTGAGTTTATGAAGATAGCCTGCAAAGTCAAGCTTGTCTATTGCATCTTTTTTGTAGAGCTCTTCATGAATCAGGGCCATCGAAGTTATGCGGTTCTGGCTTTCCCTGAAAGCTTCAAGTATCTTTTCATCATTGAATTTTTCAGCTTCCAGGCTGAGAAGGGCCGAGATTACCTGCAGGTTATTTTTAATCCTGTGGTGAATTTCTTTCATGCGGGCTTCTTCAATTTTTTTAAGGGCAATTTCCAGCGCTTTTCGTTTCGTGATGTCCCGAATAAAACCCTGTGCAAGTTTCTGCATTCCGGAATCTGCCGGAAGGATCTGGATTATTTGCCTGACCCATCTTACTTCCTTGTTTTTTCTCCTAATCCTGTACTCCATTTCGGTAAAACTATCCGGCTCGGAGAGCATTTTTTGTATGTTTTCAAAAACCAGAGGCAGGTCTTCCGGCAATATCAGTTCCTTCCACTTTACTTTCCCGTTCAGAAATTCTTTCTTGCCGTAGCCTGTAATATCTTCTACGGCCCCGTCTATGAATGTTGGTGCAAAGTTCTCGTTAATCCGAAAGCCTACAAGCCCATCGATATTTTGCACGAGTGAATAATAATCTTCTTTCCTCACATGAAACGCCTCCCCTGCGACTTCAATCCCGGTTTCACCTATTTCTGCCGGGAATTTTTCAAAGATACCATAGCCATTAATCGGAAATTCCCCTTTCTTTTTTAATTTCTCTGATACCACGACTTAATGCAGCCCTGTGTGCCTCACTGTAATGCTGGAAAAAACCCTCTTTTACAAAATTGGTAAGATCGGCTTCATCCACTTCAGCAATATACAGGCTTTTCTTTGGCATAGCAATCCCCTCCATTGTGCATTTATTATCACCTAATTATCTGATAATATGCTTCTTTGTTAAGATAATTATCTTAATAAATTAAATAGCTTTCCATTTTAGAGCATAATTATCATATTATATACTCAAATAATCTGCTAATTAGACTCATTATGTATATATGCCCAGATGCGCATATAATTAACAACTTTGGTGAGCCCCCCATGGACATTCAGTATAAAAAAGAAAAAATCAGTGCGACAGTAAGTCCGTATATAAAAAAACAGGTGGACGAACTGGTTAAAAATAAAGAATTTAGTAGCGTTTCAGATCTGGTAAGTACTGCCTTAACGGAATTTTTAGTAAAGTACAACCAGAAAACTCATCCATGCAATCAAAAATCAGTTCAAGAAATGAAAGAAACCCCCGACACTCTTCCAGAATTAATCCGAATTATTATGGAAAATGAAGAAGGCAGAAAAATTGTAGAAGACATGTTTAAAAAAATGAAGTCTGGAAATTCAGAAAAATATTAATTTTCTCAAAAAATCTTTTCCTGCCGAATTATCAGTAATTTACTATCAGATTTTGGAATCGATAAAACGGTAAATCCCACCCCGGAATTTCTACCCTCAAAGAAGCATTCCTAACGGGGATGGGTACGGCTCTTTTCGTCTAAAACTGCCTTCTAATTTAATGGTTGCCGGACAGTAAGTTTCGCGGGGGAATCTGCGGTTTGCCGGGTAGAGGGGTGGAGTGGTGCTGGTAAAGGTTGTTCCGGGGAAGTGTTCGTAGGTGCCCGCTGACCGGTGAAATATAAAAATGAAGTTTTGAATTAGTAGTCCTCTTGAGGGAGCGAAGCGACCGAAAAGGACCCCGTGCTCCCGAAGCGGAACTCGGGTGCCGAAGCGGAACTCGGGTAGTTTATTTCTTCTCTCATCGAAACCCGTTCTCCGCTATTCTTTTCAGGCTCTCTTTTGCATGCCTTTCAATGTGATACCGCTCGTCAAGGTACCTGGACATTATTTTTGTTTCGAACCTGACCCTTTCAAGTTCGTCGGATTTCAAAATAATTCCGTCACGTATGACATTATAGGTCAAAAGGAGGGGTGAATCATTGAGTACCACGAGGTCTACGTTATTCGTATTAAGAAGTTCTGTAAGTTTGCCGATCAATTCAAGTTGAAGGTCAAAGGCTTCCTCCTGTAAAAGGCTCTCCTTAAAAAGCACAGCTATATCTATATCGCTTAAGCTGTTAGCTTCTCCACGGACTGTTGAGCCAAAAAGATAAGCTACCGTAACATCCTCAACTCCGGAGAAAAAATCCCTGAGCTCCCTTTCAAGCCTTTCAAGCTTCGGGTCTGGAGTAACGGACTTCACATCAGCAGACTGCATATTACCCATCATTAAGGACTTTATGCTTACCTCTGTTTATATCTTATGCAGGTCCTACAATAGCAGGTCTTGCAATAGAAGGTCCTACAATATATGGTTCCGGAGTGATAAATAGTTCAGGCTTGTGAAAACTTTTAGCTTTATTCAGTATTCGGTCTTGTATTTCGCAGGAATCAGCTATATTTCATAGTTCGAGTCCCTGGACCACTGCCTTTCTCAAGTTTTCATTCCTGCTGTGGATCCAGGTTATTCCCTTTATCCCAACAGCGATTTTATTACTTTGTTCCAGATAATCCAGGATGACCATCAGAGTATTGTGGTTAACCTGTCTTGGCAGCATTTTCTTGAGCTCTGCAACTGTTACAACACTACCTGGGCTTTTTTTCAAGGTGTCTTCTACCATGAGAATAGTATTAAGAGTCGGGGATGGTTTTGCCTTCCCGGAATTTAACGCTTCTGCCATTTCTTTGCCTCCGGTAGATTTGCAATAGGCTTTGATATTTTGCTTTTCAGGTACATTTGCGTAACAAAAAGTTATTGATTAATAACTAATTGATATCTATTACTATTTATGTCCTCTCATAAAGCTATCAAATAGTTCTTAAGAAATCTTCAGAGTATCGATCCTTATTTTTTTCGAATCGTAGTTTGGGTGGATGGACTGGATGGACTGGATGGACTGAAAAGGCTGTAATGCTTGGACAAAAGTTAATATGCTCTTCCGGAACACCTTTTTTTCTGATTGCTTTTCACTTCCCGGGGCTCTCACCGGGTGCCGGAGGCAGCCGGCTTTTCCCTGAAAATTAATAGAAGGCTGCTGAAGTGTAAATTTCAAAGAAGATTTTAAGGCGCTTTTTAATTAATTATTGATCCCGGTTTTAGTAGGCTTGAGTTTTCTTTCATTTTCATTCTTTGTAATTTTTTCGTGCAGGCCGTTTGCAGGCAAACGGAAAAATAGCCACGGGGTACGGTATTAAGGAATGGTGAAAATATAACCTCAGATTTTCAGATCAGGAGTGCTCTATGGGTTTCCCGTTAAAGAACCACGGATGGACACGGATAGACACAGATTTTAAGCCATCCGTGTTCATCTGTGTTCATCCGTGGTTTATTCTCAAATTTTGAAATCCTTGATATTATATGTGACTCATTCCTAAACGCTGTTCCGTTTTTCAGTCGTATTGAGCACAATTCGGTTATGGTCGTTCCGGGGAAGTGTTTGCAGGTGCCCGCCGACCGGCGAAATATAATAACCAAGTATTAATAATCAGGAATTGAACGTCCACTCCTTAAATCCCCCTCGGCTATAAGTACTATAGCCATTATAATAGATCTGCATGGCTGAAACAACGACCATCCAGATAAAGAAACAAACTCGTGATCAATTGCGTGCTATTGGGGCTATGGGAGACGATTATAACAGTGTTATTGAAAAACTGATAATTGAGCACAATAGAAATGAGCTTGTAGAATACGGTGAAAGGATAGTAAAAGAACATAAGGATAAATTTGTGAACGTAAATGAGCTTTGATGTTTTTGTGCTCCCTGAGCTCCTTGAAAAAATCCCCGCTGAGAGGAAAGCGCAGATAATATCAGCAATCAAGGAGCTTAATGACCCTTTTCCCGGGAGTAGTGGAAACAAAAAAGAAATCAAAGGTACCCGAAAAGCTGCATACCGTCTAAGAGCAGGAAGCTTTCGTATTTTCTACAATGTAGACAAAGATAAAAAGGAAGTTTATGTTTTCGATATCCTTACATCCGAACAGGCACATAAAAAATACGGAAAACTTTAAAAGTAGATTAAGCTCGCTCTGGCCGGGTGTTCGCAGGTGCCCGCAGACAGGCGAAATATAAATAATAGGTTTTGAAAATATGAGGCTTCTCAGGTCTCGGGTCGGGTCCCGGGAATGATTACTATTTTCATTAGTTTCCGATCCAAAAGCACCTTCTTCCCGCCTATTTTGACAAATACTCAAAGAGTCTTTATAACATTAATATAAATATAACTTCCATATAAAATTTTCATATCTGAAGAAGTTAAGGGATGCATATCAAAAAGGTTGTTGTTTTAAGCGGATTATGAGGGCAAAAGATGGAAAATACGTTACAATTTGGGGAAACGATCAGGGAGCCCGATGTCAGGCTGCTCTCGGACATGAAAGACGTCCTTGCTGATAAGGAATGGCTCCGGAGCGCAGGGGATTTCGAGCTCTATTATATGTACCGGGAACTTTCCCGGACCGAATCCGACCTTCAGCGCATACGAAAAGCCGGGCTTCGCTATGACATCACGGTTATTCCCCCTGCCCGCCTAGGAAAAGAGTTCGTAAAAACCAAAGGGCACTACCACCCAATAGTTCCGGGAGCAAAGGTCTCGTATCCTGAGATCTACCAGGTGCTGGAAGGAGAGGCTGTCTACCTCTTACAGAAGGCGGAAGGGGAAAGCATTCCGGATGTCGTTGTTATAGAGGCTGAAAAAGGGGATGTGGTAATTGTGCCTCCGGGGTACGGGCATATCAGCATCAACAGGTCCGAAACTACCCTTAAGATGGCAAACTGGGTCTGCACCAGTTTTTCTTCTGTTTATGAGCCTATCAGGAAGGCCGGGGGTGGAGCTTACTACCTGCTTGAAGAGGGGTTTGTGGTGAATCCCGGGTACTCGGAGGTTCCTGAAATCAGGCGGCTTGAGCCTGTGGAGCCTGAGCTTCTGGGGCTTGAGAGGAGAGAGGATATGTATGGGCTTGTAGAGGATCTCGAAAGGTTGAGGTTCTTGAAGGAGCCTCAGGATTTTGCGGAGTTTTTCGGGGAGGCTTTTGAGGAGAATTGATTGGATTCGGTAAAGGCTGCTTGGGGGGAGTTTTCTGAGCAGTCCGCCAACCGGTGAAATATATATAATGGGTCTTGAAACTTTTAGTCCTCTTGAGGAAGCGAAGCGACCGAAAAGGACCCCGTGCTCCCGAAGCGGAACTCGGGTGCCGAAGCGGAACTCGGGATGGCAAACTGGGTCTGCACCAGTTTTTCTTCCATTTATGAGCCTATCAGGAAGGCCGGGGGTGGAGCTTACTATCTGCTTGAGGATGGGTTTTTCAGGAACCCGAATTATGCTTCAGTTCCTGAGATTAGAATGGTTGAGTCTGTGAAGCCTGAGCTTCTGGGGCTTGAGAGGAGAGAGGATATGTATGGGCTCGTAAATGAGCTTGAGAAATTAAGGTTCTTGAAGGAGCCTCAGGAGTTTGAGGAGTTTTTTGGAGAGGTTTTTGAGAAGAATTGATGGATTCAGTTAAGGCTGTTTGGGGAAGTGCTCTCAGGAGCCCGCCGACCGGTGAAATATAAAAAACGGGTTTTGAATTAGTAGTCCTCTTGAGGGAGCGAAGCGACCGAAAAGGACCCCGTGCTCCCGAAGCGGAATTCGGGTGGCAAAACAAATATATGATATGCGACAAATAATATGATTCAGGAAACTTATTATAGTACTTTTTAATTAGCGGGATGTGTATGAAACTAAAAGTACCGGCTATGGGGTCCCTCTTAAAAGATGTGGATATAGTTGACTCCGAATTCGGGCCCAACAGCATAAATGAAGATAAAGTTCGGAAATTTTCCCCCCTTAGTCGGGGTAGTGTAAGGATTTCCAGCGACAGGTACTATACGGCTTCCAGATACGAGGCAAGGAAGAAAAAGGTCCTTAGTAGAAAATTGCCCTGATTTTTCTAATTTTCTGTGAAACTCTTTTTGGAATGTAATTTTTTGATCGTTACGCCCTCCATTTCATTTGATTCCGGGGAATCCAAACAAATACAGGAAATGCTCGATGTCTATTTCTTTGTAAAAGAGTTACTTCTCTATAATGAAGTAATAGACCCTGAAGGGTACACCTCTCCACAGATCTTAAATGAGTTGAGAAACGCCTACGACCACATTAATAGAGCCTTCAGGAAAAAACTTTGCCCGAATAATCCGGGCAGCGCAAAATCTAATGAAGAATACGTATCTCAGAACCTGGATAAAGCAATAGGGCATGTTTACCGGGCCTGTTACGATGCTCTTGACTGGCTAAGTTTGAACGTAAGAGGAGAGATCCAGGAAAGCCTTGCTCCATACTCGCATGAAACGATTAATGCTGTCATTCCGAATTATTATTCCGAACTGAGAAAAGAAATAATAAATTACGAGGAAAAAATATCTCAGTTAAGGGCAAGCAAGGATGTAGCTTCGTTAGATCAGAATTCCCTGATAGAATACACAGAGATCGTTAAAAATTTGCAGAGCATTAGAAAACAAATCAATGACAGCATGGAAAGTCTTTCGGAATACGAAGAAAAAAGGAACTGTGAAATCCATAAGATGAACCGTATCATCACAATGAGAGATCTTGGAGTTGCACTTCTAACCCTTCTGCTTGGTGCTGCAATAAATCACTTTTTTAACATTGTTTAATATCATCTCGACTCTTTACGTTACAATAAATGACATCACTATCATTTTTATTGTCTCCTGTTGTTGAGAAGAATTTCTTACATCACTTTCATCTTTAAAAAACGGTCAAGGATGTTTCGGGAGAATGCACGGAGCTGTCCGCCAACCAACTAAAAATAAAAATTAAGTTATGGAAGCGGGGGTTCCTGCCAGTCAGCCCGCAGCCAGGGCTGCAACTTTGCAAAAAAGGATATTTGTTCTGGGAGGAGGGGAGTTTGCGGTTTGGATGCTTTTTATCGGACGGCTTGTGAAGGTTCTTAGCTCCTGATGAAACAATTAGTAGCTTGTTGAAAATTCTTTTATACATAGTGACGAAATATATAAACACAGTTTGCATTCTTTCAAGTCTACTTCCGGGTGATGCGTTTATGGGATACGTAAAAAAAGTATGCCCCGTTTGCGGCAGGGAATTCTTTGTTCTGGAAAGTGTGGCAGAAAAGGCGGTTTACTGCACTCTTGAGTGCCTGGAAAGGGGCCAGGGAGATCCGGGGGTTCGGGAAAGCTTTTTGGTTGCCGGAAAGTAAGCTTTGCGAGGGGGAGGCTTGCGGTTTGCCGGGTATAGGGTTGGAGTGTAGCTGGTAAAGGTCATTTCGGGGAAGTGTTCGCAGGTGCCCGCCGACAGGCGAAATATAAAAAACAGGTTTTGAAAATATGAGGCTTCTCAGGTCTCGGGTCGGGTCCCGGGGATGATTACTATTTTCATTATTTTCAGATTCAAAAGCACTTTTTCCCCACAGGTTTTGACAAATACTCAAAGAGTCTTTATAACATTAATATAAATATAACTTCCATATAAAATTTTCATATCTGAAGAAGTTATGAGATGCAGATCAAAAAGGTTGTTGTTTTAAGCGGATTATGAGGGCAAAAGATGGAAAATACGTTACAATTTGGGGAAACGATCAGGGAGCCCGATGTCAGGCTGCTCTCGGACATGAAAGACGTCCTTGCTGATAAGGAATGGCTCCGGAGCGCAGGGGATTTCGAGCTCTATTATATGTACCGGGAACTTTCCCGGACCGAATCCGACCTTCAGCGCATACGAAAAGCCGGGCTTCGCTATGACATCACGGTTATTCCCCCTGCCCGCCTGGGAAAAGAGTTCGTAAAAACCAAAGGGCACTACCACCCAATAGTTCCGGGAGCAAAGGTCTCGTATCCTGAGATCTACCAGGTGCTGGAAGGAGAGGCTGTCTACCTCTTACAGAAGGCGGAAGGGGAAAGCATCTCGGACGTTGTCGTTATAGAGGCTGGAAAGGGGGATGTGGTAATTGTCCCTCCGGGGTACGGGCATATCAGCATCAACAGGTCCGAAACTACCCTTAAGATGGCAAACTGGGTCTGCACCAGTTTTTCTTCTGTTTATGAGCCTATCAGGAAGGCCGGGGGCGGAGCTTACTACCTGCTTGAGGAGGGGTTCGTTCCGAATTCTAATTATCTTTCAGTGCCTGAGATCAGGCGGTTTGAGCCTGTGGAGCCTGAGCTTCTGGGGCTTGAGAGGGGAGAGGATATGTATGAGCTTGTAGAGGATCTCGAGAAATTGAGATTTTTGAAAGAGCCACAGGAGTTTGAGGAGTTTTTTGGAGAGGTTTTTGAGAAGAATTGATGGATTCGGTAAAGGTTGCTTGGGGGAGTTTTCTGAGGAGCCCGCCGACCGGCTAAATATAAAAAATGAGTTTTGAAAATTCCGGCCATTTGGAGGGGCAAAGCGGCTGAAATCGGGACGTGGGCATACTTTAATACATGTAATTTGATAAATATGTGTAATCGGGTAAATAAATGCGATTGCTTAAATATAGGCAATTGCATAATTACATGCAATATCATAATTCTATGCAAACGGAGAATACTATGAAAAGATTCACGATTTCCGTTCCCGACGAGCTGAAACAGGAGCTCGACTCCATGCCTGACATCAACTGGGCAGAGGTCGCACGCCTGGGGATCGAGGCTAAACTTGGGCAGCTTGAAAAGTTTGAAGCCCTTGAAAAAAGAGGTGAGCTGTGATGGCAACGATTACGGTCCCTGTCCCTGACGACCTTTACAGGAGGATGGAGCATTTCTCCTGGGTGAAATGGTCTGAAGTTGCAAGAAACTCTCTCCGGAAAAGGGAGATCTTTGAGAAGTATATAAGGACAGGGGAACTCTCTGCCGAAGACGCGGAGTTCTGTGATAAAATGGACTGGCACCCCGTGGATGAAATACCCTTAAGGGAGGATTTTGTCCGGAAGTTAGAGGAATCGAAAAAAGAAACTTCCCTGCGGGTCAAAGACATTTCCGACCTATTCGAGTGATCCGGATGCCGTACACTCTTTTTGTACTTCCGTCCTGTAAAAAAGAGATCAATAAAGCTTGTAAGAATAACGCTCCCCTAAAACATGCTTTAAGCAAAAAAATTGCAGAAATCTGTGAAAACCCCTCCCATTACAAACCTTTGAGAAACGACCTCCATGGGCTGCGCAGAGTTCATATCCTAAAAAGTTTCGTCCTGATCTTCAACACTGATGGAGATGAAAGGTCCGTTACTCTTGTTAGTTTTTCACATCACGACGCCGCTTATTCCCGCTAAGTTCCTATCCGGGGCAGTTTTATGGCCGGCTTCCTGACCGGCTTCCAGGCAGTTCTTTATCTCTTCAAGAAGAGTCTCTTTTGCACTGGGAAAAGCTATCTGTGAAATGGCCGTAAAGCCCGGTCTTCTTGGCTCAATCTGCCCGGATTATCGAATTGTGATCCGGCCGGGAAATATCTTTGTGCTCCTCCCGGAAAAACCGTATTTTGGGTTGCTTTTCACTTCCCGGGGCTCTCACCGGGTGCCGGAGGCAGCCGGCCTTTCCCTGAAAATTAGCAGATGGTGGTTGCAGTATAAAAATCAAAGTTAGTTTTTACTCCATTTCGGCAAGGATAGATCTGAACATAGGGATAAGGGGTGGGATGTCCTGTTTTATGGTGTCCCATACAATTATAGGATCCACGCCAAAATAACCATGGATTAGCCGGTCTCGCATGGTGGCCATGTCTCTCCACGGGATGTGTTGGTATTTTTCCCTGATCTTTGCAGGTACGTTTTTAGACGCTTCCCCTATGATCTCTATTGCCCTGATAACGGCATATTGTGTTTTTCTATCGTTGATAAACCGATCATAGGAATATTCGGCTGTGAATTCTTCAATATCCAGCATGGCATTGAGTATGTCTTCTATGTAATCTCCTGCTTCCCAGTCGCTCATACTTCGACTACCTCTGAAAGGACGTGTTTGCCGATTCTGGGTTTCAGTGCAGTTTTTGATACAAGGTCTACCTTGACCCCAAGTTTATCCGACAGCTCATTCTCAAGTCTGGCATACCCTAAAAGTGTGATTGATCCGTTGAATTCCACAAGTATGTCCAGATCGCTTGAGGCACTCTGCTCTCCCCTGATGTAGGAACCAAAAACCCCCATATACTTGATGGGGTACTTCTTCTTCAGTTCCGGAAGCATTTCCTGCAGTTTTTTTATATATATGTCAACCTCATGCTGGCTCCCCTGCAGTTTCATGATATTTTGATTTATGACCTTTCGTATATAAATTGATGGCTTTCTCCTTTAAACCCTTGACAACATCTAGCTAATGTTTTCTTTCCGGAAAATCCGTTTTTCAGACTGCTTTTCAGGGCCCTGGGCTCTCACCGGGTGCCGAAAGCAGCCGGCCTTTCCCTGAAAATTGATTGAAGGGGGCTGAAGTGTAAATTTCAAAGTATTTTCAGAGTTTTTTTAGTGAACTTACCTTTTTTGCTCGTTTATGGCTGATTCCCTTTCCCTTTTTTGCTTTTTTTCCTGGCAGTTTTTCCGGGCAGGCCGTTTGCAAGCAAACGGGAAAATAGCCATGGGGATACGGCATTAAACGCTGCTCTGGTCTTCAGTCTGCTTGAGGACAATTCGATCAGGGTTGTTCTGTTTAAGTTCTCGAAGGTACCCGCAGACCGGTAAAATAGAAAAATCAAGTTTTGGGAAAAATTTTTTTATACATTGTGAAGTAATGAATAACTACAGTTTGTTATTCTTTAAAGTCTACTTCCGGGTGATGTGTATATGGAACATGTAAGGAAAATTTGCCCCATTTGCGGCAGAGAGTTCTTTGTTTTGGAAAACGTGGAAGAAAAAGCGGTTTACTGCACGCTTGAGTGCCTGGCAAAGGCTCAGGAAGCTTCGGAAATTCGCAAAGACCCTTTACCGGTTGAACAATAAGCTCCGGGGGGGGTTGCGGTTTGCCGGGCAGAGGCCGGGAGGAGGGGGCACGGTTGTTCAGGGAAGTGTGCTGAGCTTCCAGCCGGTTTTTCCCTGGAAATTTGGGGATGATTGCTGAAGTATAAGTTAAAAAACAGTTTCAAAGGCGTTTTTCAGCGTGTTTTTGATTTCATCTTTACTCTGTTCGAGTTTTTTAATTCTATCCGTACAAGCTGTCTCAAAACCGTTTTGAATTCTACAATTGGGTAATATCCATTTCAATTTCAATTTTTATTCGAAAAGAGATCAGTTTTCATTGATCAACATAGCTTACTTGTCTTTCCCGCCACAATTCTGCATCCATTCCCTAATTTATTTCCTCTCCCGGTTATCATTTTCAGAATTTCTTTCAAACTTTTACCTTCTCTCTTCATGAAATCCACTATTTTCTTTAGATTGTGTACAGTACACATCATAATAAACTCAATTTTTGTCTTCCTTTTCCCTCTCAAAAGAAATTCCCTGAATCCTCTATCCTGTTTCATCTGGCCAAACACAGGTTCTACAGTAAACATTCTTTCCTGATACTGTTCCGTTCCTTCTTCTGTATTCAGTTTAGCCCTCATATTCTCCATCAGGTACTCCCTTGGATCTCTTGATATTGTCCTGTTTTCACTCTCGGTACATGCATTTTTTAACACGCATAAAGAACAATACTTACATACATAATACCGTAAATCTGGCTCATCGTTCCTTTTTTGTATTCTTGTAAATGGGATTTCAAATGCAGCAGGGCAATAATAACAGTCCTTTTCCTGATCATATTTAAAGAGAGATTTTCTGAACTTCTTTGCTTTTCCCCTTTTCTCTACTTCATAAAAGTTATCAGGAATATAAGCATCAATTTCTTGATCGAGTAAAAATTTCACATTATCATATGAAAAATAACCTGCATCTGCCAGCACTATTGTTGGCTTGTATCCCAGTGTTTCTTTTACATTTTCTATCATTGGTTCAACTTGATGCAAGTCATTTTCTTCATCGACAACGTCTGATGCAACGATTATTTGTTCCTTTTCATCAACAGCAACCTGACAATTATAAGAAGGTTTCTTGCTTCCATCTTTATGCTTCATAATTTTAGCATCGTTGTCTGTGATGTTTACTTTTTTTAACTTTTCTTCGTCAATTTTTTTCATAGCAGCTTTGATTTTCTCTAATCTTTTCTGCTTGTTAACCAGTTCTTCTGGCACCTGGTATGGTGTCGAATCACCATAAATTTCGTCTTCCTGTTTATCGACCTCAATGCTTTCTTTGAGTATCTTATCGATCTCTTTTTTGAGAGCGTCGGAACTCTTACTTTGTCTTGGTGAAGCGTTTGCCTTAACCTTTGTTCCATCGATCGAAATACTGGAACCAATCATATCCATTTCCTTACAAAACGTGACAACCTGTGAAAATATTTCTTTAATCGGGTCAAGATGAGTTGAACGGAATCGACAAATAGTATGGAAATCAGGTTTTTGCATAGCTGCAAGGTACATAAAAGCAGTATCAGTTTGTGTCATTTGCTCTATCTTGCGTGAACTTCTAATGTTTATAAGGTACCCGTAGAGTAAGATTTTTAAAAGAAATCTTGGGTGATAGGCAGGGCAACCTTCCTCAGAGTAAGTGGACTCAATATCACTAATATCAACGAGATCTATGAGGTCGTTTAACACTCTGGCAATATGGTTTTCAGGAACAAACTCTTCCAGGCTTAATGGAAGTAAAAATTGCTGCTTTTGATCGTACTTTTTGAACATGGTGAAACACTGGAATTAATTTTATCAAATAGTATACTTATATGTAATACATATTTTTAAAAAGATAAATATTCCTAATATTTCTTACCCAAATGTGCGATCAAGCATAGTTTTGAGACAGCCTGCGTAACTTATTTTTAAAAAACTGTTTATGATTGAAATCATTATGAATTTTTCCTGTAAGTTTGCTTTCAATATGGGCTGTTTCAGGGCTTTTTCATGATTTTTAAGGGCTTATGTTAGTTTCAATCTTTTTTTCATATTTTTTATTCTTTAATTGTATTCTCTTCGGTTTAATATCTCTTTTCGTATATTATAACATGATTAAAAAGTTTTTTATATGTACCGTTTCATCTCTCTAATCGGGGGGATGAAGTTGCTTGCGGGTTCCATAACGGTTTCCGGGAATTTGATACTTAATACTGCAGTTTCAGGCGTAAGTGCCTGTTCGATATCCACGGGGATCTACTACCCGGAATATGGGGCGATAATAACTGTCAGCCTGATCCTCCTGCTCTCCTTCAAGGAAGTGCTCTCGGCATCAAGCCAGTGGTCCCGGGACCTGAACGGCTCGCTCAATACAGCTATCTTGCCATTGTTGGTTTCTTTTTTCGGAATCGTTGTTTTTAAGGTGCTGGCAACTCTTGCCTGATTTAAAGCCTATCCCGAAGACCTCTGGAAACTTTAGAAGACTTCCGGAGGCCCCCGAAGGCAGCCGGCCTTTCCCTGAAAATTGTTAAAAGATTACTGGAGTATAAATATCAAAGCGGTTTTAAAGGTGTTTTTTGTGAATTTTATCCTTTTTTCAGTTTGTTTGAGTATAATTTATCCTTTTTTCAGTTTGTTTTATCCTTTTTTCAGTTTGTTTGAATGTAATTCGACCAAGGTTGTTCCGGAGAAGATCGGAGAGGAGGCCGTCGACTAAGCAAAAATAAACTTACTGTTTATGAGTATGCCGTTTGCAGGTAAATGGTAAAATATAGTTTTCATACATGACTTTTCTTATAGTCTTCACTATATATTGGCTGGCCTATAATCAGAAGGGGTCTATCACTAATCACCTGGGAATATGCTAGCCTCTGTTCATAACTTGTGCAGGCTCTACAGTAAAAGTCTCATACTACAGTAAAAGTCTCATACTACAGTAAAAGTCTCATATCTTTGAAAACTCAGCACTTATCTCAATTTTCTATATACCCCTCATATTCTCCTATTTCTTTTATTTTATTTCCACCTCCATGCGGCAACTCCCCCTTTTCTGGCCCCTCCGTATCAGTGCTTCCGGGGCTGCCCGAGGAGAGTCCTGAGCCAGGGAGAGGTTCGGGAACGTCTAATAAAATGTAATTGAATTTGCCTGCCCCCGGTTTCTTTTAAAACTTTTTTATCATTTTAATGTGCATATATATGTAATTTTTTAAAATTGGTGTTATCTGAACACCTTTTTCCCGGCACCCTTACATTTTTACTAATTTTAACAACGGTTTGCCGAATGCTATTATGCAATCTTTTTTATCTTTTTAAGTGATTTGAAATCGACATATTTAAGTAAAGAAAAACCGGCCTTTCATTAGAAAAACTATATTGGTTTATCTGCTGTCAAATTATAATATTATTAGAATTAACTGCTAATATTTCCTGCTTATATTTTCAAGAGGGGGTTGAAAGTAAGTGGTAGAAGAAGCTTTTCTGGAGACCGCTCAGGAGAGTGGTTTTCAAATCTCAGCACCGGGAGAAACTTCCTTCACCGGCGGGACGGATTCCCGGAAAATAGCGGGGGTCCTCCCCACCTTTAACGGAGAAGTTTCCATAAGAAGCGCAGTCCTGGTTACGAAATAGTATTCAGCCCGGTATACAGACCCGTTTTTAGTCGTCGCCGATGGGAAAGTGGTGTGATCTATGTATCGCAAAAAGCTGGTTGGGGTGGCCATTCCTGCATATAATGAAAGTGAACTTATCGAAAAAACACTTGGGTCTATCCCCGGGTATGTAGATATAATATATGCGGTTGATGATGGTTCTACGGATGACACCGCTGAAAAAATAGTCAATTTTGGAGATCCCCGAGTTGTCTTGATCCGGAAGGCAAACGGAGGAGTAGGATCTGCAATAACTGCGGGATATAAAAAAGCACTTGAGGATAATATTGATCTGGTTGCTGTGCTGGCTGGAGACGATCAGATGGACCCTAAGTATTTGCCTGATTTATTGGACCCGATCATAGATGGGAAAGCCGATTACACAAAGGGAAACAGATTGGTGAATTCCAGATATAGAAAAGGGATGAGTAACTGGCGTTCTCTGGGTAATTATCTTTTAACATTTTTAAACAAAATGATTTCAGGCTATTGGAACGTCTCTGACCCTCAAAATGGTTATACTACAATCTCAAGTTACGCCTTGAAAAATCTAAACTTAGACGAAATCTCCAGAGGTTATGCATTTGAAAATGATATGCTTGTAAAATTAAACATTTATGATATAAATGTTAAAAGCATACCAATCCCCGCAAAATACGCTGATGAAAAGTCAAACATCCACTACCCGGGATTTATACTAAAAACCAGTCTCTACCTCATAAAAGCCTTATTGTGGAGGTCATGGCACAAATATGTAGTAAAACTTAATCCTATTGGAATATTCTACATCTTTGGGAGTTTTTTCATAGTGGCTGGCTTTTTTGCTCTTTTCACATTAAATATAATGTACATAGCCATCGGGATTGCTATGTTTGGCATTGCCTCTTTTTTAGAAATTATGAGAATTAAGCTCCTGGACGCAAAGTTACCTGAAGAAAAAGTGGAAGCAAAATCATTGCAAGAGTGGTAAAATGAAAATAGCATTCTTTATTAATACCCCGGCCCACGTACATTTTCACAGGTACACTATCCGGGAACTGGAGAAAAGAGGGCATACGGTTCTGGTTCTTGCCAGAAACTATGGGGACACCCTGAAATTGCTGGAAGAAATTGGCTTAAACTACTTCATGTATTCGGATGTTCCCGATTCAAAGTACGGGAAAATTCTTAATTTCCCCTTCAGTGTACTTTCAGCCTGGAACTATTTGAGGAAAGAAAACCCCGACCTTCTGATCGGAATCGGGCTTTATTCGGCTTATACATCCTTGCTCTTAAGAAAAACCTGTGCCATATTCACGGATTCGGAACCCACAAACGTCCAGTTTATGATGCTTAAGCCAATAGTCAGGGCTATAATCACCCCTTCGGCTTTTAACGCGAATCTGGGTCCCAAACACATTAAAATAAATGCGTATAAGGAATTTGCATACTTGCATTCCAATTATTTCAAACCAGACCCCTCCATCTACGAATTGCTGGAAATATCTCCAGGTTCTGATTTCGTTTTGCTTCGTTTCAATGCTTTTGATGCCGTTCACGATGTCGGAGTAAGGGGCTTCACACTTGAAGAAAAACGAAAACTTGTCAGGGATATTGAGCCATACTCTAAAGTATATATTTCATCCGAACTTGATTTGCCGGATGATTTGCAAAAATACGCTATAAAAATCCCAAAACACAGGATTCATGACGCATTATATTACGCCAAAATGGTTGTTGCTGACACCCAGACAATTGTAACGGAAGCTGCAGTCCTGGGTACCCCTGCTATAAGGTACAATTCTTTTGCAGGTGAAAATGACATGGGCAATTTCGTTGAACTGGAACAAAAGTATCATTTGATTTTCAGTTTCAATGATTCAAAAAAGGCAATAAATAAAGCTACGGAACTTCTCCGGACCCCCGGGCTCAAGAGTGAATGGAAACAAAAAAAGGATCGTCTCCTGGCTGACAAAATAGATGCCACCCAGTTTATGGTCTCCTTCATTGAAAACTATCCGGAAAGCCTGAATAAGACATCCGACAATCAGAAAGATGTTATAAAAACAGGAATCTCGGTTCCATCAAAGTGAGAGGACCTTATGAGGGCTTTTGAGGAAATCTCGGCTCTCGGGACGGATGGTTCGGCTTTGTTTATTCAGTCTCTACCATTTTCTCTTTTACTTTTAAGCCATGGCAGTTTTCGGGCAGGCAGTTCACAGGTGAACGGAAAAATAAGCACTGGGATAAGGGAATAAACGCTGCTCGGTTTTTCATCCCAGTTATAGTGAATCCAGGAATTAATTACACTTTTCAAGACCAATTATAGTTAATGACCCAAATTCCTTTCACAATCTCAAGTGAAGGTTTAACCACAGAAAACACGGAAAACACGGAATAAAGGAAATAGGGGCACAGTCCTTCCGTGCTTTCAGTGTCTTCCGTGGTTATATGGAAGTGTAAATATTTACGTTTGGGACTATAAAGAAGCGAAGCAAACCGGACCCCGTGTTTCAGAAGCAGAACACGGCTAGCGTAAATCGGTTGGCGCAAATATGCCAGTTGAAAATAAAAAAGTAAGGATGTAGGGAAGTGCCCTTAATACCTGCAAAAAATAAAAGACAGGAGATTCAGGATTATTAATGATTATTACACAGTTTCACGTTCATCCCTTTATCTCGTGCCCGTTCTTATCTCCCCTTCCGATTCCCTTATACACAAAACCCTTTTCAATAAACTCGGCCGGCTCAACAACATTCCTTCCGTCCACAATGACCGGGTTTTCCTTCCCGCTAAGCTCTTTGAGCCAATCGGCCTTCACATTAAAGTACGCACTGTGCCCCGTAAAAACAACCACGACATCCGCACCTCTGACAACCTCTTCCAGGTCAGCCGAAATCTCAACGTCCGGGTAATTTACGACATAAGGGTCGTGGACCCTCACTTCTGCTCCGGCTTGCAGGCAAAGGTCCCTGTAGGGTTCGGAGGGGGCGTTCCTGGCATCGTCGGAGTCGTTTATGAAAGCCCAGCCGAGCATGGCAATCTTTGCCCCCTCAACCGTTTTCCCAATCCGCTCAAGGGCTGCAGCGGTCAGGTTGTACATGTGAACAGGCATGAAGTCGTTGACCTTCCGGGCAAGCACATAGATGGAATCCGCACCTTCGGGATAGTCCAGCTGCCCTTCCCCGATCTTTACACCTCTTTCCAGGTGGTAAGTATCCTTGGTAAGGCAGTGCCCCCCAACCCCGGCCCCGGGCCAGAGGATGGCTCGCGTAATTCCCTCACCTTTCAGGCTGTCCACGCCGGTCCTGACGTCGTAGACGTTTATGCCCATGGCTTCACAGTAGAGGGCGAGCTGGTTGATGGCTGCAATCTGCAGGTCCCGAAAAGTGTTTTCTGCGGTCTTGGTAACTTCGGCAGCAGTGGCAGACATAGGGATTACTTTTCCGACCGTGAGGACAGGGGAATAAAGCTCAACTGCCCGCTTCGTGCTGGCCTCATCAATCCCTCCCACTATCCGGTCATGTTCCCTGATATTTTTAAGGAGCCTCCCCACCATGACCCTTTCGGGAGCATGGGCAAGGGCAAAGTCTTCCCCCGCTTTTAACCCGGATTCCTCTTCAAGGATCTGCTTTGCCATGCCTTCGGTTGTGCCTGGGGTAATGGTGGACTCCAGGACAACGAGCATGCCGGGTTTCAGGTATTTCCCGACGTTTCTGATGCCTTCAATAAGGGCACTGAAATCAGGAGTCAGGTCTTTCGGGTTGGCAAAGGGGGTCTGGATTGAAAGGGTAACGGCGTCCAGTTCGGAGATCCTCGAAAAATCGGGAGTGCACTCGAACTTCCCGGCACCTGTTACTTTACCGATCAGCTCTTCCAGGCCTGGCTCTTCACCTTTGAGAGGGCTTTCTCCCCGGTTGAGCATATCGATTTTGTAGCCTGAGGACTTCGAGTTTCTCTGGAACCCCAGGACTCTGTCAAAACAGGAGGCGTCTGCGAAAAGGACGGCTGCAGGGATACCGACGTAGCCCATGCCGAGGACTCCGACCTTTTTTATCGGACCGCGGGCTTCGAGGAGAGTTTTAAGTTTGCTCATGAGTACCACTTCAATAAGGACAGCATTTCGGACTTTCAAATCTTGATCAGTTTTTCTTCTTCATATGAGCGGATGGCTGCCATGGCTACTTCCAGGGCATGTTTGCCGTCTTCACCACAGGTTTTTGGGGCTTTGCCCGTGGAAGCGCATTCTATGAAGTGTTCCAGTTCGTTTTTAAGAGGTTCGCTTTCCACCACTTTAGCCTGCCGGATCCAGCCGTTGTCGTGGATTTCTACGGTCTGGTCGATGTAGTCCAGGTAAGCGACGCCGTTAACGCCTATGGCTGTTAGCCTCCTTACTTTGTGAGGGGTTAGCCAGTTTGTTTCCACGACCCCTGCGAATTCGTGGTCCAGGCGGAGGATGATTGAGGCATGGTCTTCAAAAGAATGGATGTCCGCACCTGCCACGGAGTAGACGTGGTTTACTCTCTTGCCGTAGAGGTACGAAATGATGTCAATGTCGTGGACCCCGATGTCCAGGATCACGCCAACGTCACGGATCCTGGGGTTATAGGGGCCGACCCTCCGGGTGGAGATGGAAACGACCTTGCCCAGGACCCCGGACTCCATGATTTCCTTGAGTTTGATAACCGCAGGGTTGAACCTCTCGATATGGCCAACCATCAGGATCTTTCCCGCCTTCTCTGCGGCCTCGATCATCAGGTCTGCGTTTTCTATACTGTCTGCGATAGGTTTTTCCACAAGGACGTGGAGGCCTGCTTCCAGGGCGTCAAGGACGACCTGCTTGTGCAGCTTGGTCGGGACAACGACACTGACCGCATCAAGACCTTCGGCAAACATTTCTTTGTAATCCGTAAAGGGTTTCGTGTCAAACTGGGCAGCCATGGCGTCCACCCGTTCAAAGTCAACGTCCGAGATCCCGGCAAGTTCTACACCTTCCATTTCACTGTAGATCCTGACGTGGTTCTGGCCCATGGCTCCAGTGCCTATTACTCCTACTCTGATCAAGGTTCTCACTTCCCAAATTGCGCATCGGGATCAGAAAAATCTATGATTTTTCTTTTAGTTGCGATGTAATCGCAACAGCACGGGGTCCGTTTCGCTCGCGTTGCTCGCTCAAGCGGACTAAAAACGCCATATCAATCATAAATTGCGTATCCCCGTTGTTCTTTCTCCCGTTTGCTTCCGTGCTTTAAATCTTCGTTCGAAACTAGTTTAAGAATTAGATGTCTGACTATATTGTTATTCCTTAGCGTAAAACTCTTTGACGGCAGCGATAATCTGCTGCACATCGGGTTCTGTGACGCCGGGGTGAACCGGCAGGGAAAGGACTTCTTCTGCTGCCTTTTCGGAAACCGGCAGGCAGTCTTTGTATCCGAGTTCCAGGTAGAGAGGCTGTTTGTGAATGGGCATCGGGTAGTGGATACCTGTCCCGATTTCTTTCTCTCTCAGGAATGCAGCAAGTTCGTCGCGCTTTTCAGCCCTGACGGTGTACTGGTGGAAAGCGTGGGTGCAGCCGGCTTTTATCCCGGGGATTGAAACGCCCGAAACTCCCTTGAGCCCGGCTGAGAGCAGTTCTGCGTTTTTCTGCCTGCAGGTGATGAACCCGTCGAGTTTTCCTAGCTGCACAAGCCCGATTGCGGCTGCAATGTCGGTCATCCGCAGATTGAAGCCCAGGCATTCATGCAGGTAGCGGGTGTGGGAACCGTGGGCCCGGATCATCCTTGCCTTTTCCGCAACTTCCCGGTCATTTGTGGTAAGCATCCCGCCTTCACTGGTAGTCATGTTCTTGGTAGGGTAGAAACTGAATGCCCCTGTCCCGAAAGCCCCCACCCTCTTCCCGGAATAAGCGGCTCCGTGCGCCTGGCAGGCGTCTTCCAGGACGGCCAGGTTGTGGTCCTCGGCAAGCTCCATGATGGCTTTCATCCCTGCAGGGTGCCCGTAAAGGTGGACCGGCATAATGGCTTTTGTTCTCGAAGTGATTTTTTCCCGGATTTTTTCCGGGTCTATATTATATGTATCCGGCTCAATGTCCGCAAATACCGGCTTTGCCCCTGTGTAGAGGATGCTGTTTGCGGTTGCAATGAAGCTAAAAGAAGTTGTTATTACCTCATCCCCCACTCCTATCCCGTGGGCTAAAAGAGCGGCATGGAGGGCAGCAGTGCCCGAGTTTACAGCAACTGCATACTCACACCCGGTGTACTCTGCAAAAGCAGATTCGAATTCTTCAACCTTCGGGCCCTGGGCAATCATACCCGATTTCAGGACATCGGTTACTGCGTTAATTTCTTCCGGACCTAACAGCGGTTTTGCAACTGGGATCATGGTGGATCTTCTTTTTGTGTTTAAATTTATTCTGTGCCTTTTAAGACCTTGTTCGAATTCATGTCTTTTAAGACCTTGTTCGAATCTCAGTAGATCTGGTTCTTTAAGACCTTATTCAAATCTCATTAAATCTGTTTTTTAAGACCTTGTTCGAATCTCAGTAGATCTGGTTCTTTAAGACCTTGTTCGAATCTCATTAAATCTGTTTTTTAAGACCTTATTCGAATCTCAGTAGATCTGGTTCTTTAAGACCTTATTCGGATCTTACAGATCTTATTCCGATTTATTTAGATCTTGTTCAGTTCTTTCAAATCTTCCGGCAGGTCAAGAATTTTTGCAGGGACTCCGGCTGCCAGTTTCCATGGAGGGAGATCCTTCGTAACAAGAGCCCCTCCCGCCACCATAGCGCCCTCCCCTATTTCAACACCCGGAAGAAGAGTTGCATTTGCACCTATTGATGCCCCTTTCCGGAGGACAGGGCCTTTGAGAGGGTACTCTTTCCTTATAGGATATTTATCATTTGCAAGTACGGCACAGGGCCCGATAAAGACGTTATCTTCGATAGTCACATTAGTTGGAATGTAAACATTTCCCTGGATGCTCACATTATCCCCGATCCTGACGTTGCCATCGATAATGACGTTTGTCCCTATGAGTACGTTGTTTCCGATGCCGGTATTTTCCCTGATCATCACGTTATGGCCTGTTTTGAAATTCTTCCCGGCCCTCACCCTGGAAAAGATTGTACTCCCCGCCCTTACGATCGAATCCGGACCTATTGTGCAGCCGGGAAAATCGTAGTCTTCGATTTCCAGGCCCTGTTTCAGGATTTCCATCAGGATTTTGTGCTCGGGATATCCCAGAATCACGTTTTCCAGGATAATTGTTCCTTCACCGACTGTTGAAGAGCCGTATACTTTTGAAGAATTGTGGATTCTAAACCCGCTCGAATTCATTTCTTCCCCCATTTTATTTCAGATATACTTCAGAATATATGCTTCAGAACAATATGTTTCAAATGCTGTTCACCGGAAACTGTTTTACGGAAGCTGTTTACCATAAAATGTGCATCAAATGGCTGATTTGAGAATTTTATCCGTGCGCACCTGGCCGGCTTCCAGGAATGATTTTGATTTTTATGGCCCCCTGGCTTTCCCGGCCTGGCGTGTTTGTAAATATTTTTAGTTCCGGGCTAATTACTCTGTATAATTATTTAAATTATTTGATTATTTTTCACAAAGCAGTGCCCTCGCCGTCTCCCTCACACTCTCTTCCGAAGAATATCCAGGCTTCCACCCTATTCCCTTCAGGTTCCCAATCCCGAGTCTCATCCTCGGGACATCTCCTTTCCAGCCCCTGCTCCCGCCGGTGTAGGTAAACTCGACATCCGAAAGCTCCAGTTCCTCCGCAACAATCTCCCCTATCCGGGTAGCACTGATGGTATCCTCTGACCCGACATTGAAGATGTTGACTTCTTCGGTACTATTTTCAATGGCAAAAAGGATCGATTCCACGCATTCCGAGACGTGCAGATAGGATTTTTCCTGCTTCCCGTCCCCCAGGACCTCAAGCCGGGCCGGGTTTTCCCGCAATTTGCGGATAAAGTCCACGGTAATCCCGTGAGTGCTTCTCGGGCCGACTATATTTGCAAACCTGAATACCCAGGCCTGCATGTCGAAGGTGTGGGTATAAGAAGTGATAAGGGCTTCGCAGGCAAGTTTGGAGGCCCCGTAAAGGGAGATAGGGATGAGAGGGCCGTAGTCTTCAGGAGTAGGCATGACTTTTGCATCTCCGTAGACAGTGGAAGTCGAAGTAAAAGCTATTTTTCCAACGCCGGTTTTCCGCATGGCTTCCAGGAGCTTGTAAGTTGCAAAGATGTTCTGGTCGAAGTGGACTTTCGTATCCGAAACTCCGAGTTTTACATCCGGGTTTGCAGCTACGTGGAAGACGAAATCTATGCCTGAAAGAGCCCTTTCGAGCTGCTTTGTGTCAAGCATGTCTCCACTTATAAGTTCAAAATTCGGTTTATTAAGGTGCTGCTCGATAAAACCCATGCTTCCCGAGCTGAAGTTATCCAGCACCACCACCTCATTTCCATCCTCCACCAGGCGATCCACCAGATGGCTCCCTATAAAACCAGCCCCGCCCGTCACCAGGACTTTGCCCGCGAACGGGTTTTTTTCACCAAATGCCATAAAATCCCTTCATATTATTTTTATATATGAATTTTTTTATATGAAATATTTCTCCTGACCTACTGTAATAGACCAGGATGCACTTAATTATTCACAAAATATAACTTATCAACTACCCAAATTTTTATCTGGATACACTTTATATTTATTTAAGTGATTTGGTTTTATTCATATCAGGCAGCCCCGCCTCCAAACCCCCCGCAAAATAGATCCGCGCCCGGAAAAACGAGGGTAAAAAGCACCATAAATGTATTTGCTGCCGAGCCGCAAAGCGACCGGTATAAATGCCAGCCTCTTTTTTAAGTCCGCTTGAGGGAGCAAAGCGACCGAAACGGACCGCGCACTGCCGAGCCGCAACTCGGCTGGCGCAACTCGGCTGGCGCAACTCGGCTGGTACAGCACAGCCTTTCGAATTGGAACATGCCCGTTTACAGTCCCATCAGGGGAAAAATCCCGAAAACGAAGATATTCATAAAGCCGTGGATAAGAACCACAAGGGTAAGGTCCCCTGTCCTGTAGTAGAGCTGGCCTATGAAAACTCCCACGAAGATGGCGTAAAGGATCTCAGTGAGACTGCCGTAACCTGCATGCATGAGTCCGAAGAGAAGACTTGCAACGAGGATGCCTGCGGCAGGGCCCAGGAACGACTCGAGCCTTGTCTGGAGAAGACCCCTGAAGATGAGTTCTTCGATTAGCCCGACGAAGAAGATCATCACGATTGCGAGGCTCAGGAGGCTTGCAAGGCTCAGGTCCGGGATAAGAGCATCTCTTACACTTACCTGGAGTATGGTATACTCCCCATAGCCAAGAACCGCGCCCATGGAGACGGCTAAGGGGAAGAAGAGCCAGAGCCTCCTCAAAGTCAGGCCCATCTGTTCAAGGGTAAACTCCTGGTATACGGCAATAATTGCTACCGGGATTGCCATGGGGGCGTAGATGAAAGCCAGGGCATAGAGTGTATCTTCAAAAAAGACAGGTGTTGCGAGGTTGACCAGACGGAGGATCGGGAGGAGCATCAGGATCTGGTAGGTCCGCTGTATCTCACGGTCCTTGATGAGCGCAATGCACACTACCAAGGTTATAAGGAGCAGGGTGTGCGCCATTATGGCTTCATCCAGACTCCCCTCGTAGATCATCAGTTCGGCAAAAGCGACAATCAGTAACGGGATAGCTTCAAGAACTCCCCTGTGCCGGGGCAAGGCGTTTTCAGGCTCCTCCTGGACTTCGCTATTTTCACTCACTTTTTTCCCCAACTCCCTTTTCCTTTCGAATTGATCTATTTCGTTCAGGAAAGATGCGGAGTTCCTTTCATGTTCATAAGTCTCGTCTACCAGTTCCGGGCTTGCCATGTTCAGGCCTCCTCAGCCTTTTCACTTACGTTTATCCAGAGACGCAGTTCCCGGTATGGGACTTCCTTTTCAGTATCGTTGAAGAGAAGGAACTCAAGTTTCATGTCCGTCCCTTCGAAAGGCGGCGTGATTTCTAGAGTTTCTTCCCAGCTCTCGTTATGGGCCAGGCTGATATATTTCATGTTTTCGGGAAGGTCCAGGGACCTGTTATCAAGCCGGGTGTCCATCGCATAGTTTACTGTCCGGTACTCATGGTTTACAATCCCCACAATGACAGTCCCGTCTTCACCAAGCACGTACTCTGTAGGGTAGTTGCTTGCCATACCCTCTGGCCCCAGTATATAGAATTCCGTAAAGTGCTCGTACTCTTTCGGCACCACAGCAGCATAGGTAAGGGTCCCCAACGATGCAAGAATGGAAAAGACCATGAGCACCATGAGGATTTTCTCTACTGTTGTTTCCGGTTTTTTCAGGATTTCGTCCTTCAGGTCAAGAGCCACAGCCCTGAAAGACAACACAAGAACTTCTTCCCCGGGAAGGTTCCGCCTCCGGTAGTATGCAACCCCGCACATGAGGAGCGTAAAAACCGAAAGGCTCACAATTATGGGCATGAGCCTTATCCCCCAGGCCGTATAGTTCAGCCAGAGCCCCATCATTGGCACGACTGCAATGCTCAGCCCTAAGGAAAGGACAACCCTCTCGATCCAGTCCAGGTCTTCTTTTCCTGGAAAGAGCGCTGCCACCAGCGTGTACCCCGGCAAAAAGAGCACCATGGGTATCCCCAACACCACCCTGATAAAACTCCCGTTAAGCCCCGGCGTCAGCACGAAGATATCTGTCAGGAGTACAAGACCTGCCACCAGCAGCAAGTCCAAAGGAAATCGTTTATTTCCGGCCATTTTCCCTCTGAGAATAATTTTTTAATCACTTTCTTCTTTCCACACCTGATGTATCAAGTAAGTCCTATTGAATGAGTTCTTAATTTTGAAATGGAATCCTTGTACTCCGGTCCGGTTACGGTTTCAATTTATTTGTTAGCTGGATACCGGAGGATATGCAGTGTGGTATCCGGGTCGGGTCTCAAAAAAGATCCCAATCCAGTCCCTAAAAGCTTGTGTTCCGGTCCCCGAAAAGCTTATACCCAAGGCTCTGAAAAGCTTGTATTCCGGTCCCCGAAAAGCTTATACTCAAAGCTCTGAAGCTTGTATTCCGGTCCCCGAAAAGCCTATACCCAAGGCTCTCGAAAACTTGCACTCCAGGCTCCTAAAAGAACCCACTCCAAGATCCGATTACCATTTATAATGAAAAATTCCCCCTGGGCTTCTTCAAGTTTTTAACTTCCCCATACTCATATTGTTCCTTTCTATGAAAAGTTTTTCCCTTTTTAAAAGAGTCTTTAGAGAGTCTGCATAAATTCGAACAGATTCAAAGAACGGATTTGAAGAACAGGTGTAAATACGGAATGAAAATGTATCCCGGAACTTTCCGACTCACACGGAAAATTTTATGTTTTTTCCCCCCTTCTCTAAAAACCATGAATATACTTGTTACAGGCGGGGCAGGGTTCATCGGCTCCCATATTGCCAAATATTTTGCGGATGAAGGGCACAGAGTCCGGGTTTTTGACAACCTGGCAACCGGCTTCCTGCAAAACGTCCCTGCACACAAAAACATCGAATTCCTCGAAGGGAATATCTGTGACCCCTCCGCCGTGTCAAAAGCTGTTTCCGGCATGGACTATGTCTTTCATGAGGCGGCCCTGGTCTCCGTCCCCTTAAGCTGTGAAAAACCTGCCGAAGCCTTCAGGACAAACACCCTCGGGACCCTGAACGTGCTCCAGGCCTGCGTAGAAGCCGGAGTCGAGAAGTTCGTGACCGCCTCCTCGGCGGCGATCTACGGAAACAACCCCGCCCTCCCCAAGCGCGAGGACATGTACCCTGAACCTGCCTCCCCTTACGCGATCTCCAAGCTGGACGGGGAGTACCTTGCCCGGATGTTTTACGAGGACTACGGGCTTCGGACCACCTGCCTGCGCTACTTCAACGTCTACGGCCCCCGTCAGGACCCGAAATCCCCCTATGCAGCGGCAATCCCCATCTTCCTGGAAAGGGCAAAAGCAGGAAAAGACCTTACGATTTACGGAGACGGGCTCCAGACCCGGGACTTCGTCCACGTAAAAGACGTTGTCCGGGCAAACGCCGCAGCCCTGGAACACGGGGACGGGGAAGTCTTCAACGTTGCCCTGGGAAAGAGCATAACCATCCTTGAACTTGCAGAAACCATCCTGGATCTCACCGGCTCCTCGGGAAAAATAGTCCATGCCGACCCCCGTGCAGGGGATGTCCGTGACTCCCGCGCCGACGTTTCAAAGATTTCTGGCTGGTGGAAAGGCGAGCTCAAGCTCAGGGAAGGCCTCGAGGGAATGCTTTAAGGGCCTGCATATCAAAGGTGTGGGAATACAAGGTTACCAAGGGCTCACAGGTAAGTTTGGACGCCCCGTAAAGGGAAATCGAGATGGGGGGTGTAGTTTTTCAAGGTTGCCATAACTTTTGTTTCCCCGTAGACGGTGGTAGTGGAGGTAAACGCAAGCTTTCGGCCCCTCTGCCTGCGCATGGCTTCCGGAAGCTTATAGGTTGCCGGGTTGTTCTGGTCAAAGTGAACCATGGTTGAAACTCCCTGTTTTACATCCGGGTTTGCAGCCGCGTAGAAATGCACCTGCGAAAGAATGCGGGATTACCGATTCAAAGGGGGTACCACGCAAGACCTTCTAACATTTAAGTGTCTCAAAATGTCACTATATAATAGTGGACCATCCACCTACTATACCTTTAAATATCAAAACCCCCATGCACTGACACATATATCCAACTAAAACATAATCAAATCCTAATAATTCTATTAGCTTTCACCAATCACGGTTATTATTCAACGGAAATCAATTCGAAGTCTAATTCAAGGTAACTAATCCGAAGGAATAAAAGTACCATTCAAAGGAGCATTTCGATGGTAAAAACCGAGAAATTCATTCCAAAGGCAATTGATAGGATCAAAAACGAAATCGAGGGGAGGGCGATAATTGCTCTTTCCGGCGGCGTGGACAGTTCGGTCTGTGCGGAGCTGGCTTACAGGGCAATCGGGGAGAAGCTGCACCCCATCTATATAGATACCGGGCTCATGAGGAAAGGGGAGACCGAAAGGATCGCCCACATCTTTTCCCACATGAACCTGCACATCGTGTTTGCGAAGGACAGGTTCCTGGGAGCTCTCAAGGGGATCACAGATCCCGAGGAGAAAAGAAAAGCAATCGGAGAGACTTTCATCCGGGTCTTCGAAGAGGAAGCAAAGGAGCTGCAGGCTGAGTACCTGATCCAGGGCACCATCTACCCGGACAGGATCGAGTCCGAGGGCGGGATCAAGTCCCATCACAACGTGGGTGGACTGCCTTCAGTAGTTGATTTCAAGAAAATTGTGGAACCTATTGACGACCTTTACAAGGACGAGGTAAGGGAAGTTGCCTGGGCGCTTGAAATGCCAGAGGAAATCTGCGAGAGGATGCCTTTCCCGGGTCCGGGACTGGCTGTGCGCGTGCTCGGGGAAGTTACCGAAGAGAAGCTCGAAGCTACCCGTGAGGCAAACGCCATTGTAGAAGAAGAACTTCTGGACCGGTTCTGCCCCTGGCAGACCTATGCCGCATTGATCGGTAAAGGGACCGGGGTCAAGGGCGACATCCGGGCCTACGGCTGGATCATGGCAGTCAGGGCTGTCGGGTCCCGGGACGGGATGACCGCAGAAGCGCTGGAACTGCCCTGGGACGTCCTGAGGCACATCCAGTCCAGGATCACCTCCGAGATCCCGAGCGTGGTCAGGGTTGTCTACGACATCACGCCAAAACCGCCTGCGACCATTGAGTTCGAATAAAGCCGGAAAAGGCTTCAAACAATCTTTTTCTTTTTTTTGAAAAGTATTCGACAAACCTAGCTTTAAAGCGAGTTTTCACAACCATGTCCCTGAATAAAGCAGTACTCGATATCCGGCAGCGGATAAAGGTCAGGCCTTCCCCAACAGACGTGCCGGCGGCAAGCTGGACAGGAAGCGACCTGGTAAACGGTGTAGAGACAAAGACCCTGACGATGATTTTCAAGACCGCAGGGTGCCGCTGGGGAAAAGCCGGAGGGTGCACCATGTGCGGCTATGTCTACGACTGCGCAAGCGAACCCCCTACCCTGGAAGACTATAAGGCCCAGCTTGAAAAAGCGATGAAAAAAGCCGAAAAGTTTCCGGAGCTCATGATCAAGATCTTCACCTCAGGAAGTTTCCTGGATGACCAGGAAGTCCCCCTCGAAGCGCGGCACATAATCCTCGAAGCCCTGGCAGCTGACCCCCGTGTGGTCAAGGTGCTCGTGGAAACCCGCCCCGGCTTCGTAAGCGACGAAAACGTGCAGGATTGCCTCGGCATTATGAGAGAAAAGCCCTTCGAACTTGCCTTTGGTCTTGAGACCAGTTCCGACAGGATCAGGAAAGACTCCATCAACAAAGGTTTCAGTTTCAGGGACTTCGTCCGCGCCGCCGAGATAGCAAAAAAGCACGGGGTAACCGTAAAAACCTACCTCATGCTAAAACCCCTCTTCCTCTCCGAAAAACAGGCCATGGAAGACATCCTCCGCTCCATCGACGACGCTGCTCCCTATTCGGACACCATCTCCATCAACCTCTGTAACGTCCAGAAAGGAACTCTGGTCGAGTCCCTCTGGGAAAAAGGCCAGTACCGCCCCCCCTGGCTCTGGAGCATCGTAAAAATCCTGAAGCAGGCAAAAGCAGCCCATCCTGACCTTCCCATGATGTCCGACCCCGTCGGCGCAGGCTCAAAACGTGGCCCTCACAACTGCAAAATATGCAGCAGAGATGTCGCAGACGAGATAAGGGAATTCTCCCTGACCCAGGACCCCGCAGACCTCAAAAAAGTCGACTGCGGATGCAAAGAGCTCTGGAAAAAAGTACTCGAAATAGAGGACTTTACGTACGGGACGCCGATTTTAGAGTGACAGAAAAAAAGAAAAATTAATTGGCAGAAAAATAATCGGAAAAACAAAAAGTAAGAACAGGAGAGGGTTCATCCCCCTTATTTAAAGAAAGGGAAGCCGGCACCTTGTCATCATAAACAGGTCGGCATACCTTCCGTCCTTTATTATTGAATACTTCTTCTTCCCGCCGAACTTTTTAGTCGAACTTTTATTTTCTTATGGCTCAAAGCCAGGCCCGTAGATCATTGTCCCGACTCCGCCGTCTGTGAAGAGTTCGAGAAGCATGGAATGAGAAACACTACCGTTTATAATGTGAGCCCTCTCGACCCCGCTTTTTACGGCCACAGCCGCTCCTTTGATTTTCGGAATCATGCCCCCCCGGATAATTCCTTCGCTGATAAGGGGATCGACATCATCCAGCGTGATGCGGGAGATACGGCTTTCGAGATCGTTCATGTCCCTGAGGAGCCCGGAGACGTCGGTCATGAGGATTAGTTTTTTGGCACTGAGAGCTGCGGCAATGTCTCCTGCAACAGTATCGGCGTTGATGTTCAGGGCGTTGCCTGCCACGTCCACGGCAATCGGGGAGATTACAGGGATATAGCCCTTTTCAAGCACAATCCGGAGGATTTCAGGATTGATGACCTCGCTCTCTCCCACCCAGCCGATATCAACCTCGGTTTCCACGCCTTCAACCATAACCTTCTGAACGGCTTTCTTGCGGGCGAGAATCATTCTCCCGTCGTGGCCCGTTAGCCCTATACCCTTGCCCCCGGCCTTCCCTATAAGGGAAATCATTTTCGTGTTGATGTTGCCCACCAGGACCATGCGGGCGATTTCCAGGGTCTCGTCATCCGTTATGCGAAGCCCCTCCACAAATTCGGCTTTCTTCCCCATGCGCGTCATCTTTTCCGTGATCTCAGGGCCGCCCCCGTGCACGATCACCGGCTTGATCCCCACAAAACGCAGGAGCACGATATCCTTGATGATGTCTTCCATGACCTGTACGTTGACCATGGCATTTCCACCAACCTTGATGACCATGACCGAGTCATAGAACTCCTGCATATAAGGCAGGGCCTCGATAAGCACATTCTCTCGCTTCAGTGACATGACCTAGGAATCAGAAGTTCTGCTATTAAACCTATCGTTAAAAGAAACCCCAAACCCCAGGGTATTGAAGAAAAAAGATTCAAAGAACCATAAAGATCCTCCGGGCGCTCAAAAAAGATTTATAGGATAAGGAATCCGAGAAGAGCAGAATTGCATTTAGAGAACAAAACTTCACACATAAAGAGAGGAATATTCTTTAGAGAACAGAACTTCATTTAAAAAACCAGAACTGCATTTAGAGAACAAAGCTTCACACATAAAGAGAGGAATTTTCTTTAGAGAACAGAACGTCGTATAAAGAGGAATTTCCTTTAAAGGTTCTGAAATAAACGATCCCGGAAAGTTTTGAAAAATAAAGTCCCTTCCAGGAAAATGAATATATAAATATTGGAAAGAAAAAGAAATAACCCCTATTTGCAGGGGCTGTGACAAATGCAATTTACTCGAGCTTTTCAATCCTTTCTTTCTTGACAAAGGGCTTGCTGATTTTCTCGGGCATCCAGTCAGGCCTGTTCTTGGGGGCTTCGACGTCTTCCTTCCATGCCTTGAAAACGTGCACCTTCTTTGTCCCGCGTTCCCTGAGGCGGATGATTTCCGGCTTCTTCTTTGTGCCGGCACCACGGTTCGCAGCCTTGAGAGCAGCCTGCCGAGGCTGTTTTCCGGTGAATACTCCGTGCTCATTGCCAGCTTCGTCTCGTAAAACAAAATTTCTTGTGTTGGACATAAAGGTCACCTCGCAAATTGTATTGCTAGACACTGATTAAGTTTTAAAGTATATAAAGTCTTTCTTCAGGAAGTTGGCTATAGTTAGTGTTTTGGTGAAAAATTACCCAAAACCGTGAACTCTATATAAACTAAATTTTTCTATATTGTGCTCTGTATGGGAAATATTTAAATATTTATGGCTTGTTGGAAATATACCCAAATATGGGTTCAGGAAACGGGTAATAGCATTTTGGAAAAGAATGTTTTATTGTACTTTTGGAAAAGAACTGAAAAATAGAAAGCATAAGCTTTACATGCTATAACCCCTAATGGCTATTATATTTTGCAAATGCATATAAAATTGCAAGATTGCAAAATCCGTACCAATCAAATTTATCCGTATAAAATCGAACATTCATCTTTTTATGGATCTGGTTAACATGGAAAATTGTATTTTCAACCTCCCCGACGTCCAGGCCAGCAAACCGAGCGTGCCTATCAACCTCACGAGGGTAGGGGTTACAAACGTAAAAAAACTCGTTGAAATAAAAAGAAGAGACAAACGTCCAATCGTACTGATTTCAACCTTTGACGTCTTTGTTGACCTGCCTTCTGACAGGAAGGGAGCTAACCTCTCACGCAATTTCGAAGCCGTTGACGAGGTGCTGGAGAATATACTCAGCATGCCTGTGTACGAGATTGAGAAACTCTGCAGCGATATCGCACACAACCTTTTAGGCCGCCACGAATATGCCAACCAGGCAGAAGTCAGGATGACAAGTGAATACATGGTCAGGCGTGCTTCCCCGGCCACAGGCATGAAATGCCAGGAAGTCGTGAACATTTTTGCCGAAGCTTCGGCTGTAAGAGGCAGCGGCGATGACGACTACTTTGATGTAAAGAAACTCATAGGGACTGAAGTGGTAGGGATGACTGCCTGCCCCTGCGCCCAGGAAATCATGAGGGATAAGGCAGCAACCGAACTTGCTAACCTTGGCATTGAAGAAGAGACCATCATCAAGTTCCTGGAAAGGGTTCCGATGGCCACTCACAACCAGCGCGGGAGGGGTACAATCTCGATTAAGGTGGCACACGATTTCGACGTGTCCCTGGAAAGCCTGATCGAAATCATCGAGCACTCCATGAGTTCCAGCGTCTTTGAAGTCCTGAAGCGTTCCGATGAAAAGGCCGTCGTGGAAACCGCCCACAAAAACCCGAAATTCGTGGAAGACTGTGTAAGGACCATGGCCGATAACGTCGTAAAAGAGTTCCCCAACCTTCCCGACGACGCAGTGATTACCATTAAGCAAGTCAATGAGGAAAGTATCCACAGACACAATGCCTTTGCCGAAAGGGTTGCCCTCCTTGGAGAACTCAAGAAAGAGATCAACAACAACTAACATCTTTTTTTCTTTTTTTTAATTTATTTAATTTTTCCATTATTTTGTGCCAGTTGCCAATTCCCATCTGACATTTAGAATTTATTTGACACTAGATGATATTTCTTAAACTCCCCGTCCATTTCACAAAATTCCCCAAAATATTATAGTCAACCCATTCTTTTTCCGGAAAAGCCGCAAAATAGGACCCGTGTTTCCTTTCCAGCCCCTTTTCCCGAGCATTCCATCAGGGAAAAAGGCCGCACAAAGTTTATTACAGGGACGGGATAACCTATAAGCAGTCAATCTTGAGAAACAAAGGACTTTGCGGGGTCGTAAAAGCAAGCATGCCCCGGGAGCCGTCGAGGTGAAATAATGGCTGAAGCTGAAGTCATCACGGCTGTTGGCCGAAACAATAAACCCATCAATGTGGGGGACGTTGTCAAATACGTCAACACTGATACAATAAGCCGCGTAAGCGAGATAAAAGAAGATGAACAGGGAGTCTGGGTACTGCTCGAGGCAACAAACCTCTGGTACAGGGATGAAACCCTGGAAGTCACGCACATTGAACTCAAGGAAAAGAAAGAAGAAAAGGAATTAACAGCCAAAGAAATGGAAGAACTTATCCGGAGAGGAAAGGAGGACGTGGCAGCTTTCGATCTTTCAAAAACGACCGGAGGAGGGGCAGGAGGCTAATACTCCAGCCCTCTCTATTAAGGATATTATATTCAACGCTTTTTTGAAAAATTGTGTGTTATTTTCAGCTGCCTATTTGTCCATTTACTTTAGTTATTTATTTTCGTTGTTTATTTGCTTCATTTTTTATTTTCGTTGTTTATTTGCTTCATTTTTTATTTTCGTTGTTTATTTGCTTCATTTATTTTGCAATTTGACCCTCTGAGCAAGGATACACTTCCCCCCATGCCGGCCTCCAAGGGGATACTGAGGTGTTCCAAGGGAATTCATGCAGCGGGCCATGACAGCTGCACCCCGGGCAAGCCCGTCGTCCACGAAAACAACGCGCTCATCGACTTTCGGGGCAATGCCCATTTCATCCAGGCATTTCAGGATCAGTTTTGGTTTGTTCCCGGTAATTCCGGCCCTGCCTGTGATCCCAATGGTGCTGTCCTCAAAGACCAGGCCTTCATCTTTTGCAACTTTAACCAGCCTGCAGGTAACATCCGCCATTACCTCGTCAATGACAGCCGAGATAACCTGTACCCCATATTTCTTGCAGATTTCCATGCCGATTGCGCTCAGTTTACCCATATCGGACCCGTTTTCTCCAACATCACAGCCGATGAGCACGACCCCCACTTCTTTAGCCCCTTCGGAACTCACTGGCACACTTCCGTACCTCGTCCTGTGTTCCGGGACTTTTTCTATAATGATAAGGTCGTTAATTCTCTTTGTATATTCCTGGATTACCTTGCCCTTCATTTTCAGGGTCAGGAAAGAAGTAGGCTTTTCGCCTTTCAGAACATCGAGCGCAGTTCCCAGTTTAGCGTCCACGACCCTTGAACCCCGAATGATGGCGTCGGGGATTGCACCCGCGTAGCCACAGAAGTTCCCGACGGTCTTTGCATAGGGCAAGTCAGGGCTTGTTATCCTTCCGTCCAGAGTGGTCCCGAAATCAATGGAGATACAGGGATTCCTGAAATCCACGTCCGTCATTTTGGCTGCTTCCTTGATCCCTGCCGTTGCAAGTTCTCCTTCCATTTCATTCGCAACAATTTCAACTCCTGTGGAGCCTATTGGAGGCAGGACTCCTGCAACAGCCCCGTCGAAAACCACCTTTTCCATCTTGCTGTATTTCTGGAACTTTTTTGGGATATTTGAGGTGGACATCGGAGGAGTCATGTTTTTTGGGGGAACGCCGGCAAGGAGACAGCCCTCTGCAAGGGCTTTGACGAATTCCCCGACCTCATCCGGAGAATCAAAACCCGCAACAACCCCTGTGGAACGGACAACAAAGTTGAGGTCGGTCTTAATATCCAGGTTGGCTTTATCCAGGGACTCGAGCAGGCTGTTGCTCACAAGCTCCGCAATGGACTGCCGGGTCAGTTCCACGCCCGTAAGCGTCCTGCCAAAAACCACTTCTCCGGGTTTCGGACCCCGGACATCCCTGGTCATCTTCACTACCTTGTTGATAATATGAGTCCTGCCTGTATCCATGTTGGTAGCGGTCAGGATGCATTTCGTGGTGGTGTTTCCGACTTCCACGGAAGCCACGATGAAGAAAGGTTTTGACTTCAGGTCAAGTAAACGGACCTGGGGGGATTCAGCAATTCTGGGTTTCAGAGCCATTTTTATTCCTTCTTAAAATCTGTAAATTTTATGAGTTGTATTTTAAAAGACTAATTTATGAGTTGTATTTTATAAGACTAATTTATGAGTTGTATTTTATAAGACTAATTTATGAGCTGCAATTTATAAGACTAATTTATGAGCTACAATTTTAAAAGATTCCTGTAAACAAAGGCTGTAAACAAAGGGATGCTTCAGGATACCTGCAAAGGGTTCCGAGAGAGGAATTTAACAAGAACACAATTTATTCGAAGTATAGAGGAAGGTATTAACCAGAGCATATAATAATGTTTCCAAAAAGACCCCTGAGAGTCTATTGATCCGGATTTTACACAATCGAAAGGACAAATTGCCCCTGATTTCAGCCTGGAAAGGGAAAGAGATAGGGGTTTACGCCCCGACACACAATACTTTATTTCATTTATACTCGTTCAGTTTCACCAGTGTTTACACCGTTAACACTTTCACCTCACTTTCCGACCTGCAGACCCCGAGAAATTCAAAAGCTCTGACCGATATTTTAATAAGGGAAGCGTACAGCGTCTAAATATAAAGATTGTAAATATATAAATGTGGTGAAATTACAAATGAAACCTTGCATACACAACATACACCATGCATACACCACATACATTGTAATTGACACACCAGTTGACTAACCCTTCCGGATTGGTGCAAATAGATCTCCCGGGGAGGGGAGTCGTATACTGCCTTAATTTTTCGTGTGAACCTGCATTGGAGGCTTTTAATGCCACTTGATCCTATCTGCAAGAAAATTGTGTCAGACAGTACTGAATACGTTTCGGACTACGGGGGGAAACCGTACTATTTCTGCAGTCCCGAATGCAAGCAAAAATTCGAGGTGCTGGAAAAGAGTGTTATCCGGCTCAAAAGAAACCTTAGCGACAAGGAAAAAATTTCCTTTGGAAAACTAAAGCGCGACATCATCAAACCGGGGATCTGCACCCTTTGCGGAGCCTGCGCCGCAAGCTGCGAGTGCATCACCATCGAAGAAGGGAAACCAAAACTTGTAGGCCCCTGCAAAGCCTGCGGCGTCTGCTACTACCAGTGCCCGCGGACCATCACCACAGAAGAAGGGCTTATAGGAAACATCCGCTATGCCTACGCCGCAAAATCGGCCATTCCCGAATTAAAGGGCCAGGACGGCGGGGTAGTGACTTCCCTTCTCCTTTACGCCCTTGATGAAGGGCTCATCGACTGCGCCGTGGTAACCGGACAGTCAAAAGAAGAACCCTGGAAACCCATGCCCATGGTTGCAAAAACCCGGGAAGAAATTCTGGAAAGCGGAGGCAGCATCTACTCCCATTCCATGACCCTGGAAGCCCTCATGAGCGCCATAAAGCAGGGGATGAACAGCATCGCCTTCGTGGGTACGAGCTGCAACATCGATGCCGTAACGAAGATGCAGAAAAGTTCCCACGGCTTACTGCACCTTTTCATGCGGGCCAAGGTCCTTAAACTGGGGCTCTTTTGTATGGACACCTTCTCCTACGAAGGAATCAAAGCAGTGCTTGAGAGTTACGGGATCCTGCTCGAAGACGTCGACGCCATGAAAATCAGGAAAGGAAAGTTCGAAGTCTTCCTCGAAAATGGGGAAACCCGCACCTTCGAACTCAGCGAATTCGACGAATACCGGAGCTCCTCCTGCAAATTCTGCACGGACCTTACCGGGGAAAACTCGGACATCTCCTTTGGCGGCGTCGGAAGCCCCAAAGGCTGGACCACAGTCCTCGCGAGATCAGCCATGGGCTACGAAATCTTCAAGGAAGCCGTTGACAGCGGATACATCGAAGCAAAAGAGTTGACCGACAACGAACTCGAAAAAGTCCTCAACCTCGCCAAAATGAAGAAGGTCCAGATGTACGCCCTGCACATGAGGGAAAAGGTGTGAAAATTTTTTGATTAAAAGCTCTAAAAAATCGCATCAGACTGACTGCGCACTGGCTCCCATCCGGCTGCTAAGCGGACATTTACCGGCTACCCTTCATCTGCCCGCCGGCAACAGATTGTGGAGGAAGAGAATATATATTTATTTCATGACTTGTTTTTAGTATGCAGAGTCAATATCCTTTTATTCAGATTATTCTTTTTTGAGGAAATTTCATGATCACAAAAGAAGATGTAGAACATATCGGCTGGCTTGCCCGTATTGAGATTAGCGAGCAGGAAACCACCGAATATATGGAAAAACTTAACTCAGTACTGGATTATTTCGGGCAGCTGGACGAACTGCCGACCGAAGATGTGCCCCCCACCTACCACGTGGCTGAGGTCTTCAACGTGTTCAGGGAGGACGTGGTCAAGGAATCCCTCCCGCAGGAAGAAGTGCTTGCAAACACCGAACACAAGCAAGATGGGGCTTTCAAGAGCCCGAAGATCGTGTGAGGGGAAAAAATGGCAGAAGCAAAATGGATGAGTGTTGCTCAGGTAAAAGAACAGATCCGGGAGAGTTCGGCCGAAGAAGTCACTGCCCGCTACCTTGAAGTTATAGGGAAGAGCAAGCTCAACGGCTATGTCGCGGTCTCGGAAAAGGCAGTTGAAAAGGCAAAGGAAATCGATTCCAAAGGCCATGATGGCCCCCTGGCAGGAGTGCCAATCGCGATCAAGGACAACATCTCCGTGCAGGGCATGCAAAACAGCTGCGGCTCGAAAATCCTTGAAGGGTATGTCCCCCCATTCAACGCCCACGTGATAGAAAAACTCCAGGCAGCAGGGGCCGTGATCCTCGGAAAGACGAACATGGACGAGTTTGCCATGGGCTCTTCCACGGAAACCAGTCACTACGGCCCCACCCTGAACCCCTGGGATCTCGAAAGAGTACCCGGTGGATCTTCAGGAGGAAGTGCAGCAGTCGTTGCAGGTGGAGAAGCTCCTTTTGCCCTCGGGTCGGACACCGGAGGCTCGGTGCGCTGCCCTGCAGCTTTCTGCGGGATCGTGGGGCTAAAACCCACATACGGGTCCGTTTCCAGGTACGGGGTAGTTGCCTACGCAAACTCCCTGGAACAGGTAGGCCCCCTTGCCAACAACGTAAGCGACATCGCAGCCCTGATGGACGTGATCGGAGGGTATGACAGCAGGGATTCAACCTCGATCGACAGGAAGATAGCCTACCAGGAAGCCCTGAAAGATGACATCAAAGGGCTGAAAATCGGGATCCCGAAAGAATTCTTCGGGGAAGGAATAAACCCTGACGTTGAAAAGGCGGTGTGGGACTCGATCCACCGCTGCGAGGACCTGGGTGCCTCCTGGGAAGAAGTCTCGATGCCAAACATCCCTTACGCCCTTGCCTCTTACTACATCATCGCAATGAGCGAAGCTTCCTCCAACCTTGCCCGCTTTGACGGGACCCGCTACGGGTACCGGGAGAAGGGAGAAAACTGGCACTCCATGATTTCCAAAACCAGGGCAGAAGGCTTCGGGGTTGAGGCAAAGCGCAGGATATTCCTTGGAACCTATGCCCTTTCCGCAGGGTACCACGACAAGTACTACCTCAAAGCCCTGAAGGTCAGGACCCTGGTAAAACAGGACTTCGACAAAGCACTTTCAAAGACAGACGTCCTGATGGCTCCCACCATGCCGAACCCTGCTTTCAAGATCGGGGAAAAGATCGAAGACCCGCTCACCCTTTACCTCTCGGACGTCAACACCTGTCCCATCAACCTGGCAGGCGTACCCTCAATTTCCGTGCCCTGCGGCTTTACCGACGGGCTGCCAATCGGACTTCAGGTCATAGGAAAGCCCTTTGACGAAGCTAGCATACTTCAGGCTGCCTATGCCTTTGAACAGAATACCGATCATCATACAAAGAGACCTCCGGAGGTGGCATAAATGGTTTACGAGAACCCTGACGGCGTGAAAATCGGGCTTGAAATCCACGTCCAGCTAAACAAGCTCAATACCAAGATGTTTTGCGGCTGTTCGACCGACTACCATGACGCAGCCCCGAACACCCACACCTGTCCGGTCTGCCTGGGCCTGCCCGGAGCCCTGCCGGTCCTGAACAGGGAAGTTGTGAAGGCCGCAATCAAGGTAGGGCTTGCCCTTGAGGGGGAAATTGCGGAGGAGACGCAGTTTCACAGGAAGAACTATTTCTATCCTGACCTGCCCAGAGGCTTCCAGACAACCCAGTACGACTACCCGATCGTGAGCAACGGGAAGGTAGTGATCGAGGGTGAAGACGGAGAACATGAGGTAGGGATCTGGAGAGCCCACATGGAAGACGACCCCGGAAAGCTGGTCCATATAGGGAGCATCGAAAAGTCCAAAGGGGTACTGATCGACTACAACCGGTCCGGGATGCCCCTGATCGAGACCGTTACAGCCCCTGACATGAGGAGCCCCAAGGAAGCCCGGAGGTTCCTGGACAAGTTCCGGAACATCCTCGAGTACCTGGACGTCTTCGACGGCAACCTGGAAGGAGCCATGAGGATGGACGCAAACGTCTCGGTCTACGGCGGCACCCGTGTTGAGGTCAAGAACATCTCCTCCCACAAAGGCGTGGAGAAAGCCCTCCTCTACGAGATCATGCGCCAGAAGAACGTGATCCGCCGCGGAGGCGAGATCACACAGGAGACCCGCCACTTCGACGAAGCCCGGGGCGTAACCATAGGAATGAGGACAAAAGAAGAAGCAGAGGACTACCGCTACTTCAGAGAACCTGACCTCATGCCGATGAAAGTGTCCGACTGGATCCCGGGGATCAAAAAGACCCTTCCGGAACTTCCCGACGCCAAACGCTCCCGCTTCATTGAGCAGTACGGCATAGCGGACATGCACGCAAAAGCCTTGACTTCCAAGATCATGCTCGCCGACTTCTATGAAGGCGTCTGTAAAGAAGCTACAGACCCCAAACAGGCAGCCACCTGGGTCGCCGACGTCCTTCTGGGCGAATTAAACTACCGCGACCTGGTAATCTCCTCATACGACGGCAGAGCCATCGGATGCTTCAACGACAAGGACCACAGCATCACGAACTCTGTCAAAGTCGCCGACATGGTCGAACTGGTAGCCCTCTTCACCGACGGCAAGATCAGCGACAGGGCTGCAGTGGAAGTCATCCGCAGCACCCTGGACGACGAGGAAGAAAAGACTCCTCTGCAGATCATCGAGGAAAAAAGCCTCTTCAAAGCCGAAGACGACCTGGTAACAAAAGCCGTCGCAGAAGCAATCGCCGAAAACGAAGCCGCCGTCCAGGACTACCTTGGAGGCGCTGAAAAGTCCCTGAACTTCCTGGTCGGACAGGTCATGAAAAAGACCAAGGGCACAGCAGACGCAAAGACCGCCCGCGAGATGCTCGTAAAGGAACTGAAAGGATAAAAACCGGCCCTGGTTCCGAATACTGAATAATGAATACTAAAAACTGAAAACTGGAAGGTTAGCCCGGGACAGGGTTAACCTCCACTACACTTTTTCTTTTTATCAGGATTCGCCTTTTATCGGGGAACGTTTTTCGAATTTTCTCTTTTCTCTATAGAGCTCTTTTTTCGGGAGCCGAAGGTTTCTGCTGAAAGATAGAAAACCAGAGCTGCGTGAATAGCCTCATCCCCGTCGTTATTGTCCCCGCTCGCGAAGCGAAGCGGCCTGACCCCGAAATAAAAAATTAAAAATTAAAAAAATAGGATTCAGGATCCCGATTTCAAAAGAGAAGCTCAATAGAAAAAATACCTCAAAACCGCCACCATCACAACCAAGAAGAAAACAAGCCCCAGAACAACCCGGAAATAAGCCCTTTTTTGCACCGCACACATCTTCTTCAAGCCAGCCACCACTTTCCTAACTCAAACTTTTTTCTGGAAATTTCAACGTAATTAAATACATTTCAATACGATTCAACAAATTTCAATACAATTCAGGCCTTCGGTCTCCGAAAATGGATGTTGTTTCCCTGGTTTCTTTTGCCTTTTCCAGATCGATTTCCCCTACCAGGACACACTCCTCTTTTCCGGCTTCTGCCAGCATGCTCCCCCAGCCGTCCGCGATAAAAGAGCCTCCGAGGTAAGTCGAATAGCGGTCTATTCCTACCCTGTTGCAGGCAACGTGTGGGAGCTGGTTTTCCAGAGCCCTGGAAAGGGAGATTGTCCTCCAGGGGTACCCGAAAAAGTCAGGGATTTCAGCAGCCGAGACCAGGATGTCGGCGCCCTCAAGGGCCAGTTTCCTGGCAACTTCCGGGTAGCGGAGTTCATTACAGACGATGAGCCCGATAGTAAGTCCGTGTTTTTCCAGCCGGATAGGAGCAATCCGGTTTCCGCGCGCAAAGTGTTCTTTTTCAGGGCCGTAGAGGTGAGTTTTCCGGTGGGTTCCGGCCAGCTTTCCGGATTCGATACAGAAGCCGAGGTTGTACTGGAACGAGCCCTGCTCTTCTTTCCGGACTTCACCCCTTACTTTATCCCTTTCTATCGACCCTGGTTCTTTTCCCGCATTTTCCATTTTCTCTATAATCGAGCCTGCAAGAATGCAGTCGTGTTCTTTTGAAAAAGAGCGGAGGGCTTCGAGAGTGGGGCCGGAAACGGATTCAGCTGCATCCTTTATGTGCTCATAACAAAACCCGGTTGAGAAAACTTCCGGGAAAACAAGTAGTTCAGCCCCTTTTGAGACTGCTTTTTCTGCAAGGGAAAGGGCACACTCAAGGTTTTCCTTTTTTGAGCAGAGGGAGATGTTCATCTGGATACAGGCGATTTTCATGGAGGGCCACCGGAATCAGAAATAAAATTCTACTAATGTGTTCTTAGCATCTGCTTACATCCCAATTCAATTAAAGCTTTGTGATCCCTTGCATTTTCAAAAAAACAGTTAACCGGATAAACTTTATTAAAGTATCAAATGCACTGCTTCTCAAATACCTGATGCACTGTCCCAAGGGCATCAAATTCGTTGCTTTTCCACCTTAATATCTTCCTGCCCGCAGTGTTTACACCTGTAATACCTGGTTGTGGTAATCAATGCCCAGAACTTCTGCTTGATTTCCTTTACATCCGGTCTTTTGAATTCCTCGCAGGCAGCGTTTTTTCCGCAAACCCTGCATGACATTTTTTGAGGAGTAAAAACTCCGGGATTTCCCTTAAAGGTAACAATTCCTTCACTCCCTGTCCTGGCTTCTTCATGTCCGCAGTTTTTGCATTTCCAGTAGCGAGTTATTTTTACGCTGTAGCTGTGAGGGGTGCTGAGTTCCTTTACATCCGGAATTTCGAACTCTTCACAGGCAAAAGGTTCACAGCATGCCCTGCACCGGGCATCCCTGTGGTAGTCCGCGATTCTGGAAAACTGTTCCCCAAGCACCACCGCAAGCACTCCGAGAGCTATTCCGAAAACGACTATGAAGGTATCCACCCATAAGGGAACTCCCAGGTTAGAAGAGAGAAAGCCTGAGAAGAGAAAAGAGAACATAACGAGAAGCGGAGGGAACATGTATGAAAAGAGTTCGGAAGCAGCCGAAATTCTTTCCTCGCCAAAATTACTGACGAGGGAAGGAGCCAGCCTTTTCAGGAAAAAATCGCTTTTGTACTCTCCTCCGTATGTGATGATGTGCATTCCGGAAGCAGAATGAAACTCAATATTCGAAGCGCTGCCCTGTAATAGATCAGGAGCACGGCTATTAGAAACACGGCTATTAGAAACACGGCTATTAAGGGCGCCATAATCAGGAGCGCTACTATTATCAGACTTATCTTTAGATTTGGAATGTCCGGAAATCGAATATTCGGAAACCTCAGCCAAGCTACCACCCCCCACAGATATTCATAGCGTATTGGCATCGGATTTCAATTTATGAATAAGTGTATGTAATCAATTACTTTAATATTTGTTTACTTAATTTTTTGAAAAAGAGACAGATTTTATTCAAACAAATCAACTTTTGCATATAAAAATACAAGCCTCACAACTTTTGCGGACAAAATATAAGACTCAAGAATTTCAAATAATGTTCATAGGGGAAAAACAGCAGGGAAAAATACAAACCGGGTAAAAAAACGATTTCTACAAACCGGCAGGGGGAATATTATGGACGAACCGATGTCTGACCTTCACTTCCATGCCATGGCTCTCATGTTCAGGTTCCGGGACTTCATCAAGCCCAGGCGGAAGATCCTTGAAGAGGTGAAAATAGAACCGGGCTTCAGGATTCTGGACTACGGCTGCGGCCCTGGAGGGTACGTCCCTGCAGCCGCAGAGCTTGCAGGAAATTCAGGAAAAGTCTATGCCCTGGACATCCACCCGCACGCAATAGAGATGGTCAAAGACCTGGCTTTTAAAAAGAACCTAAAAAATGTTGAAACCATTCTTTCAGACTGCGATACCGGCCTTCAATCCTCAAGCCTGGACCTTATTCTCTTCTACGACACCTACCACACCCTGAGCGAGCCCGACAAAATCCTGAAAGAACTTCACCGCATCCTGAAACCCGGCGGAACCCTCTCCTTCAGCGACCACCACCTGAAAGAAGAGGAAATCGTGAAAAGGTTGACAGAAGGCGGGTTTTTCCAGCTGAAAAAGAAGGGGAAATGGGCATACTCTTTTGAAAAAATCTGATGTAAAAGCAATTAGAATTATTCAACCCTGCCTTCACTTTCCTCAAACTCCTTTTTCACATCATCCGGAACCCTGTTAAAAGGGCAGCCGAAATAAACGCATCGTCCGCATTCATACCTCCTCACGGTCAGCAGGAAAAAGACAATGGCAACAAAGTAAGCCCCCAGCAGGAACGGTTCTTTCAAGAGCCAGGGAAGCGGGAAGAAGATAACAATGATGAAACCGAGGGACGTTATTGCAATATCGAATCTGCTCGGGGGATACGGTCTCGGCTTGAAATATTTAGGACAGCCCCAGTTCATCATGCAGTTTACGCATTTTCCTTCCCTTGCATAGTAAGGGCAGTGAGTGCAGAAGAAACGCTGCTCAAGGACATAGAAATGGAAAGCAACCAGGAAAATATAGACAAGCAGCCACCCTGTAGAGCGCATGCCGATTGCAAGTGCTGCCGGAAATAGCAGAACCAGGGTTATGAAGTTCCAGTAAAGGAAGTCCTTAAATTCGTGTTCTGTTTTTAGGGGGATCTGTGAATCAGAGGTTGACATTAGAATATTCTCCAGCAAAAAAAGCAACCATAACAGTTATCGTTTTCCTAAAAGTCCTCTTCTTTTTTAAAAGTTCTACCGTTCTTAAAAACACTACTTATCTTGACGCACTACTCATCTTAAAAGTTCTACCTTTCATAATAGCCTTCTTTTTCCTCAAACTCCTTCCTGAGCTCAGCAGGCACCCTGTTCATCGGGCACTCGAAATTAATGCAACGAATACACTCATATCTCCTTGCAGTCATCCCAAAGAGAGCCCAGGCAACGATGTAGGCACCCAGCAGCAGGGGGTCCCTTACCAGCCAGTATACCGGAAATAGAAACATGGGAAGAGCCCCGATTGCAGTAATCACCTTTTCGAGCGGGCTGTGGGGGCCGGGCCGGACCTTGAAGAGTTTGGGCACCCCGTGAAGCATCATGCATTTTACACATCCCTTGCTCCGGATATAGTGCATGCAGTGGGTGCAGGTGAAACGAAACTCGATTACAAGGAAGAAAAAGAGGGCTATGCCTATATAAACTGCCACCCATTTGAAAGAATCCCTGGCAATTGCTATGGAACCGATTAGAAAAGGAATCATGTTGAAGAAGTTCCAGTAAAGGCGGTCTTTTGTGGAGTGCTCCACTTTGAGGGGGATTGCTTGCCGGGGGGTTGAGGGGGACATGTATGAATTTTTGGGAAGGGGAGAGGTATAAAGGTTGTGATTTAGAGGATGGTTTTTGGATTATCCTGCAGGAAAAACAGGTTTCAGGAAATTTGGTCTTGTATACGAGACCATTATAGGCAAGTTTTGGTCTTTCATAAGAGACCGATTTAACAGAGATTTGACCCTGAATAGGAGACCAATTTAGCGGTTATTTTTCACTCTACATGGACATTTTGAGCAACATTTGTCCTTATAAAGAAGAAAGGTTGCTACTTGAAATCATTGACTTTTTCTATCAAGTCAAAAACAAGCGTTAAAGGATTGCTCTCCCTGCTCAGGATTTCCACACCGTATTCCAGGTGCTTTTCACGGACTTTTTTGGAATTGCTTACAGCATCATCTAGCCTGCCCCTTATTTTTGTGTAGAGTTCAGAGTCATTTTTTCGGTATTCGCCCAGGCTTAGGTCCAGTTTTCTTTTGAGCAGGTCCTTTTCTATCGCCTGCGGGTAGTATTCGAAATGCGAAAGTATCCAGTATTCAAAACAGGGGTTCGAGAAAATCAGGAAAAGGCCGTTTTCCTCTGCAATATTCTTTGCATTTGCAAGTGCCGCATTTGAATTGAGGTCCCTGTCGAAAACACAGAAGATCAGATCGCCGGACAGGTAGTCCTTTCTGTGCTTTTTGAACTCGACGGAGTAATTCACAAGGCCAACAGGGTCCTTATTTTCAGAAGAATGGACCTTGATCCTCAACCTTTCAAGCCTTTCCTCTGCCCTCAATTTGCTAAAGTAGTAGGACTCCGTTTTTTCACCCTCACAGAAGATCCAGGCAGTTTTTATAGGCTTTTTCCCTTTCTTTCTAACCATAATCGGCCCTTCCCAAACCCCATTAATAAATTATTGTCAACAGTTATAAACAAACTGTTGCCGATTATTGTCAATAAATCATTTCAGTCAATTATTGTCAATAAAGCAGAGTTTCATCCACGATCGGAACCCCCCCAACCCTGCCGGTCAGGTAAGCCCGCTCAAAATCAATCTCCTGCCTTATGTCAAAATCGAGCAGGGAAGCAAGCTCCGTATGCCGGTTAGGCTCTTTGGTGCAGAAATAGATCTGGTCCCGCCTGAAGAGTTCATTGTCAAGGAGGTTAGTGTCATGGGTGGTAAAGACCATCTGCGCCCGGCTGTTCTTTTTGCTGTTGAAAAGCCGGATAAGGAGCCGGGTAATTTCCGGGTGGAGGCTTGATTCGAGTTCGTCTATGAAAAGAACCCCACCTGCATCCATGACGTCAAAGAGAGGCCCCAGGAGCGTGAGGGTTTTCCGGGTCCCTTCGGATTCCTCGCGCAGGTCAAAATATACGGCATCCCCGCTTTCTGTCCTGTGCCTGATCCTTACTTCGTAAGAATCCCCATAAGCCCCACCGGAAGCCCCACCGTACCCACTGGCAGACATAGCGGCAGGCCTGGCGGAAGACCCGGAGCTTTTGAAGGCATCCGTAGGGGAGTACTCGAACACGAATTCCGGTGCTGGGGAAGGACTTTTTAGCTTTTTGACCGTGATCTCTTCTATCCCTCCGAAATCAGCCTTTTTCAGCACCTCAATAACCCTGGCTTTGAACACTTCGTCAGAATGCATCCGCTCAAGGGTATAGTTCTCCCAGCCCGAAGTGAGGCTTACCTGCAGGCTCCCGGTAAAAAACTCGTAGACAGGCCTGGTTTTCTCATACCCGAGCTGCGTCGCCCGCGAGAGGTAGAGGGTTTTTTCGATGGTCTGGGAACTGATAAGTTCCTGCTGCTTTTTGTCTACAGGAAAGTGAAATTCCGAGATTCCTTTGGCAGAACTGTCTTTTTCAAAGCTGTTCTTCCGTTTAAAGACAGCCCTTTCCCTTTTCCCCGGCCTTTCGAAAAGGTACTCATCGATAACCCGCCATCTGTCACAGGAAAAACCATACCTGTACCTGACCCCCTCATGAACAAACTTGAGCTCGAAGCAGGAAGGCTTTTCCAGGCACTCCCTATCCAGCCTGAAAGGCGTAACGGGAATCCTCGTATCTATATTGAAGTTATGCGAATGCGCAACCATGTTCCGCATGAAAAAGAGAGCCTTTACCAGGTTCGACTTCCCCGAAGCGTTTGCCCCGTAAACCACAGCCGACTTGAGCAGTCGCTCCTTTTCCGAGACCTCTATAAGGTTGCAGGAAAGCTTCTTGCTCGCACTGGAGTCGAGGCTGAGGCTAACCCTGTCTTTGAAGGAGAGAAAGTTTTCAACGGAGAATTCCAGGAGCATAATATTGTATATGGCGGTTCAGATTAATAAGTTTAATTGACAATTTTGCAAAAATTTTGCATTTTTTGGCATTTTAGGCGCAAAATATAGAGATTTAACAGGATTTTGCACATTGAGAACGTTCAAAATCAAAAAAGGAGTTCTCGACTTTTGGGAGGAGAAAACCAAAACTGCGTGAATACCGTATCCCCGTCTGTCCGGTCCCGCTCGTTTACGAGCGGCCTGAACCATGCATCACCTATGATAAGAAGTGAGTTAAAATCCAAAAATGCCAAGTCCTCAAAAGAATCCCGAAATTTCAATCAGCCAGCGATATCCGAAAAGTTAGATGAGGACTCCAACCTTTCAATTACCTCATACCCGCAGAACCTGCATCTAAAATATCTGGTAAAAGTAATCGTTTCACCCATAAAATGTTTTTTTGTTAACTTATCTTCTTTTTTAAATTCTTCATATGCACGCTTTCTTCCGCATCCTGCACATTTAATTCTGTTCAACCAGAAACTCCCAATTCCATCCCCCTTTTCAGCAAGAAGCCCTTCAGAGCCTGTTCTTGCATCTTCAGAACCACAATATCTGCATTTCCAGTACCTGGTAATTTCAATCGAGTAGCTTACAGGACTGCTTATTTCCCTGAAATCCGGGATTCTGGATTCATCACAGGCAAATTTTCGACCGCACCTTTTACATTGAACATCATGCAGGCACTCGGAAACTTCAGAAGATTGATACTTAAAATAAAAGGGCAAATAGCAGAAACTCCATATTAATACGAATAGAAACCCCAAAGAGAAAGGAATATCAGGCAGTAAAGAAACTAGCCGCATTGACAAAACTGAAGATAAAAATATCCCCATAACCTCCAAAAAAGGATATGCTTTTCCAGCAATCAAAACACTCCTTTCACCAAATTTACTGAGAAGATAGGGAGCGAACTTTTTACGGAAGAAACCAGTCTTGAATTCTCCTTTGTAAGAAATGATATAAGTATTCGAAGAAGGAATATGCTGAACTGTTATAGAGTAGTCTTTACCAGACTCATATTTTATGGGAATTGATAATTCTACAATGTCATCCAACCTGATCCAACCCTGATTAGACAATTATCTGTTCAAAATGGATACTATTTTAACAAATAAATAATGTTCCATTTCAACAATTAAACATTACCAGTTTACGAGCGGCTTTTCCCTTTGCAATGCCCTGAAAGAAGAGGAGAAAAAACTGTGTTCCATTTTTACAACTCTATTTTTATATTTTGCCCGGGGGACGCTAGAAGCAAACCGAGGCTACGTTCAAAAACCCCACCCCAAAAAATGAACTTCAACCCTCTGCCCCGCTCACTTCAACAACAAAGCCCTGTGTAAAGCAAATTGATTTACATCCCAACAACCGTAAAAACAACCCGGAAACCAAACCGAGCCCCAAACCATGCCCCGAATAAAGCTCTACATCGCCTGCAGCCTCGACGGCTACATAGCCCGCTCCGACGGAAGCATAGACTGGCTCCCCGACCCCGGACAAAACTCCGATACCGACTACGGCTATTCCGAATTCTACGCCTCAATCGGCACGGTCCTCATGGGCAGGAAGACCTACGAACAGGTCCTGAGCTTTGGAGTCCCCTGGCCCTACGGAGAAAAAAAGACCTATGTTTTCACCCGCCAGTCCGGAAAAGAAGGACCTCTACCCCTCGAAAAGAACGTCGAGTTCGTCTCCGGGGACATCGGGAAATTCGTGCGCCAGCTAAAGGAAAATACGGAGGAGGATATCTGGCTCGTTGGAGGGTCACAGATAATCAAGGTCTTTCTTGAGCAGGACCTTGTGCAGGATTTGATTATTTTCGTGGTGCCGATTATTCTGGGGGGCGGAATTCCGCTGTTTGATAGGATCGGGAAGGAGATAGGGTTGAGAGTTGTGGGGACGGAGAGGTATGAGGGTGGGATGGTGAGGTTGGAGTATGAAGTGATAGAAAGGGAATATTTATGGACAGTTACATAATTGTTTACATAATCAATTTCTGAGGCTATAAAAAACAGGCAAAGAGAACAGATCAATCATTTAAAAGTTACTTAATTCAATAGTTTAGAACTATTTCAGTATTGTTATTTACTTTATCTGGATCAAAATAACCATCAAAGAGATGAACAAAATATTTTACTATGTATGGTTCCTCGGTATAAAGCCCAGTTTTTCCACCGCTTATACCCCCACTGCTTACGATTAAAAGCAATTCTCTATCATTTACAATTAGAATCCTAAAATTTTCTAAATTTTGTTTACTCCAGTTTATTTTGCCTTTCTGTTCTAATTTATTGAGATCAGAAAGGGTGTTCTCGTATTTTTTTTCTTTACCTAACGTATTTATTTCTAAATTTAATCCATTTAAATAATTAGTAAATATTCGCCCAAAGAATCTGGCAAACTTAACAAGAAAATTTTGCCCTTCGGGGTCCAAACTTAAATAATAATCATCCAAGAACTTAGCTAATGTTCCAGGCTCCTTTCCTCTAAGAAAACGATAATAATCATCCAAATCAAGTTCAGATGCATGTTCTGTAGGTATGCCTTCAACGGGGTGATCTTTTTTAAATACGTAAGGAGCAATTATTTTGAAATCAACTTTTTTCTCATCTAAAAGTGTATTGATGTTACCACTTATATCTTTAAAACCAACAAGTGTTCTAGAAATTACTTTTATAGATTTAATCTCATCTTGTGAAGACGATTGATTTTGGGTTCTTTCTCTATAAACCATAATATTCATTTTACGATAGATATTTTCTTTACCACTAATAGAAACGAAATTAGAGTAGAATTTCTCAAGAGAAGTAGGCAAAGATCTTTTAGTAGGTTCACCCATCGTTAGTAAATATTCACCAAAAAAAGAATTTGCAAAGGAACCTACAAGAATATAACCGGCACAGTTTTTCAAAAAAATAGAAACCTCTTTTACATGGTTAAAAGCACTTGGATAGAGATTTTTAATGATGTTATAAAGATCAAATTCAAAACACATAGAATCAATTGCACCGCAAACATTTATGAAAAACATTATTGATGCCAAAGAACCTAAAATTGCAGTGTATTGTTTTCCATACATGTAACCTTGTTCCCTCGTGATAATCCGGGCAACAAAACAAAAGCTTAGAGCAGACGCAGAGACAATAGGAAAAACATTAGTCGTGTCCATGGATGATAATTTGGAAAAAAATAGTTGATAGATAATATAAGCAAATAAAATAGTACCGAAAACATATCCAAAAAATAAAGAAATTACTTTTGTAGGATTAATTGAAAAATCAGCATTTATAATCCTTATCAAAAGTCTATTTACAATGCCTGCAACTACTTTAATATATAAATAAGGGACAAAGATCGAGATAAAAAATATGAAAAAGATTTTAATAATGGAAGATAATTCAAATGTGAAAAACGATAGAGCCATTTGCCGTGTATTGACCCTAAATGTATAAAAAGATTTTTAAATAGTATTTTGGAAAATTATATTCTTATTATTCATTAGGAATCTTTTCGAGACATATAAAATTATAAAAATCAGAAAAAATGAATACAGAAATAAGCAGAAAAATTTCCAGAAAAAAAATAAAAAATGATTAACTATAGTCAAAACGCAATGTTTGAAGATAACATGTTGAATTATTTCCAACATTAAAATGCTCTGAGCTTTTAAGTAAGGATTAGCTATAAATTAATCATGCATAAAACTATATCAAAAAAGTAGGCATTTAGGAAGGGGTGTAAATGTGAAAAATTACGGCTTAAAGATTGGAACTTGAGTCTTTTCCAAACAATTGATGCAAGATGAAAATAACCATCATCAAAAGTATTATATTCACTTCAAGTTCTAAAGAAATCAAATCTATAGAATAAAAAATCCAAGAAAGGATAGCTATCGCAGCTGCTACAGTGGAATAACAAATAGAATCCATAAAAAAGACGAGACCTGCAAGATTTTTTCCTTTTTTTCCAGAATTTTTCCCCTTACTTTCCATAAAATCACCGATTCCATAAAAATTTGCCAGTCCAGCCTTTAACACCAATTTGGTATAGATGTAATTGATCATATAAATAACTTTATACTTAAGTCAACGTTGAGTCAATGTATATCTATGTTTAGGCAAGAAATGTATAAATAGGTTTTCAGATTAAAATAATAAACGGTAATATGCTACTCTATAATATTTAAAGTGATTTTTGTTAATATGAGGGGAGAAAAATCAAGTTTACCTGATAAGAGAGAAAGGGATGTTGAGAACGTACTAAAAATACCTATAAAAATAGAAATTATAAACAATAAAGTTGAAAAAAATAGTAAAAAATAAGAATCATTGAGAAATAATGGATAATATTCAGATATTTCCCTTCAATGTCCCCATCAAATCATCGACTCCTGCTTTTATCTTATCCTCCAGAACACCGATTTTCTGCAGAATAACCTCCGGCTCTTCATACTCAATCTCTTCATACTCGATCTCCTTATATTTCGAGAGACTCAAATCATAATCATTCTCTTTGATCTCCTCAAATGGTACAAAGAAACACTTTGCCTTCCGATCCTCAAACTTTTCAGTATCCCTTTTCTTAAACTTCTCAACGATATCCGGAATATCCCCCTTCCCATCTATGCGAGTCCTCTTATCATCCAGCGTGAATCCATCTTCTTCCATCTTATAGAACCAGACCTTTTCCGTAGGTTCACCTTTGGTAAAGACAAGAATTCCCGTGGATACTCCCGCATAAGGCTTGAACACCCCGGAAGGCATGGAAATAACCGCATCGAGCCTACATTTTTCAAGCAGTTTTTGTCGTATCTGCTTGTGAGCCTTTGAATTTCCGAACAGGACCCCATCAGGCACAATCACCGCACAGCGCCCGCCTGTCCTGAGCAAGTTGTACATGAGTTCAAGGAAGAGGATCTCGGTCTTTTTGGTAGAAATGACCAACCTATCACTCATTTCTGAAGCGTCAATGCTCCCCTTGAAAGGCGGATTTGCCAGTACCACATCATAGCAGTTATCTTCACTGTACCGCTTTGAAAGTGTATTTTTAAGTTGGATGTTTGGGTTCGTGATCCCGTGCATCATCAGGTTCATGAGCGAAATCTTTACCATCATCTGCTCAAAATCGAAACCGTAAATGGTGCTTTCTTTCAAAGTTTCCCATTGCTTGACACTCAATTTGTCCCCTTTGAAATTGCCTTCAGCCCCATCATCATAAATTTTAATAAACTCCTCAGAGGTATTGCTCTTCAGGATATGCTCATAAGCCCCCACAAGGAACCCCGCAGTCCCGCATGCCGGATCCACAATTTTCTCTCCGATTTTTGGGTCTGCTAATTCCACCATCATCTTTATGACATGCCTTGGAGTCCTGAACTGTCCGTTTTTCCCTGCAGTTTTCAGTTCAGAAAGGAGGTACTCATAAATGTCACCCTTAGCATCACGGTTCTGCTCCTTTATTTTAAGATCGTTAATGGTTTTTACAGCTGAAATAAGAAGAGAGCCGGTAGGAATTGCAAAAACAGCATCTTTCATGTACCTCCGGTATAAAGAATTTTCCTCACCAAGGTTTCTCAAGAAAGGAAAGACCTCATCTCTAACATGGCTCAGAGCCTGTTCTGCAGGGTAACCTGTCCAATCAGACCATTTGAAATCTTTACGGTATTTTCCTTTCTTATCTACGAATATGGTTTCGTACTTCTCCCCTCTCAATAGGGCATTTTGTTCTCTTTCATTCTCCTCATCTTCGAGGCGTTTCATAAAGATTAGATAAGAAATTTGTTCAATAGCCTCAAGAGGATTGGAAATTCCTCCACTCCAGAATTTATCCCATAACTGGTTTATTTTTGATTTGAGTTCCGATTCTAACATACTAATTCACCTCTGAAGGCTTTCTGCATGAGGGCATTGAAGAGAGAATCAATATTATTTTGTGATTGTTTTTGATTAACTTGCATTTTTTTCGTATCCTCTACTAAAGTTGCAAATTTTTTTTGTAGAAGCATCGGAGGGATTGGAATAGATATTTTTTTTACATTTCCTGCAGTAATATTTTTTTTAGCTGTTCTTGTTACTGATTTTTGTAACAACAATTGCCCACCATAAGAAGTCATGAAATGGAACAAATAAATAGGATTCAAGTTGAAACCATCCGCTTTTATCCTTAAAAGGTTTGGACTTATGTTTGCACCGACTAAATTAAAGGTATTGACCAAACCAATTCTCTTAGCAGTAGATCCATCACCTCTTACTGCCATAACTATATCATTAAATTCCAATATCGTTCGAGGAAACTTATTGTTAATTTTGGAGTCAAAAAACACGTAGTTTGAAACATCAGGATCAAGTGGACCATCTGGTAGTATATTCGAAATTCGAACGATTGGAGTGCCTTTTTCAATATAATCAATTCCATAAAAAGTAGGGTAACGATATATTTCACTACAAACCTTTTCAAGTGGAATTAAATTCCATTCCATTTCATTCTTCCCCGGAGACCCAAACATCTCCAAAAAAGTGCTTTTCAAAAACTCGTCGGCCAGCTCATCGGCTTCTTTTCTCCATTCCTTGAGTTTTTCGGCTTTTTCAAGGATGGAAACAATTTTCTGTTGAGTTTTTAGATTTCTGGGGAAAGGTACTACAATATTCTGAATATAATTCTTTGAAATATGTTTTAAACCTGCACCTTTGAATCCTGCTTCTAAAAGGTGCATATTAGTAATCAAATAATAATTGACATACTTCAAAAGGATCTGGTTATCGGTTTTTTTTGCAACAAGACAGTCAGTACTCGTAGAAAACTTATCATTTACATAGTGTACACTAGCGTTTCCCCCAGTCCCGAATACTAAAAATTCTCCATCAAAAGTGAAAGAATCTATGTATTTGCTTTGCACGTTACTTGAATTGAAAAATTTGTAAGTACCTTTATTTTTCCCTTCTGATGCTTTGAACTTTGACTTCTTTTCAAAAGAAAATAGTTCTCCGAATTTTAAGGAAGTCCACTCATCAGGTAATTTTTTCATTTTCCACCTCTCAAAATAATTCCTGGCACTGCCACAGACCCGTCTTTTGATTTTCCGATGAAAGCTATCCTTTCATCCAGAGCAACGACAAGGGTACTCACCAAATCTTCCAGAAAATCAGAAGAAACACTTTTCACAACATCGATTTCTTCCCCGGTGTCGCGTTCAATTGCCCAGGTGAAGCTGTCGGTTTCCCTGTTGTAGTGGATTTTGTTTTTTCCAGCAACGGTGCTCGGAATGGGAGACTCCATTTCACGCAGGATCAGTTCCCTGATCAGGCCTGCGGGAGAGATACCTTTGCGTTCGCAAAAAGCTTTGAACCTGGAGACCTCATCGATTGGCATCTTTGCCGATACAGACTTGAATTCCATAAGGAGAAGTAAACACTAAAAGTATATAAATATTTGTTGTCAACCTATGTTGACACACATTCTGGCAGGAATTTACGCAACCTGGATTTCGTTGCACTGATTCACAAGGAACTGGAGGTCAGATAACTGGAAATAGTCCAGCGGATGTTCGTCGGAAAGGGGAGGCTTTCCAAAGTCTGAGATATCGACATACTTGCGTTCGGCAAAGACTTTTTTCAACAGGATTAGGAAGTTCATCTGATGGGAGCTGTAATAATGGTTACGGATGATAAATTCATCAAATTTTTTTTCTATCAGCTTTTTGGGATCGGCTTCATTGGGGATGCCCAGGATTTCTTTCAGGAAAGCTATGAAATCTTTCTGGCGGAATTTCTGGATGTTTTCTACTGTGATTTCAGGGCGGAGGGAAGAGAGTTGTTTTTCAAGGGCTTTGAGTTCGAGGGAGGTGATTCCCATGCCATCTTTGATGTTTTTTATCAAGGGGTTCTTATCCAGGAAGATGAGGAGTTCTTCGTCTTCCTTTACCTCTCTTTCATAGTGCTCTCTTGTAAGAACCGTATCTTTCTTATTTATTAGGGCTATTTTTCCGGGGGTCGGTTCATAGTACAGCATTAAAGGAGCAAGTTCCCGGACAATGAATTCCACATCTTCAAAAGTGAGGTCTTGCCAGAATTCCGGCTGCAGGACTTTTGTGATCTTATCTTTGTTTTCTTTTACTACCATGAGGCTTGCTTCTTTTTGAAGGATATTGGCAGCCTTTTCCCGCACATAATTTCGGATTTCATAGATCTGGTCATACCGACAGTCAAGGATAAGGGGGAAGAGTTTTTCGGCTTGCAGGATGAAGGAAGACACATCCGCATTTTCACCCGGATTCATGACCAGAAGGGGAGCTATCTCTTTCCTCAGGTCTTCCATATAATTCTCAAGATCGAAGGAATGTTCCTTAACCCTGTCAACAATATCTGATTTTGGCCTGACGAAAAATGAAGAGGTGTCAAGGGCTTCAACACTCTGGATGACCTTTCCGGAAATCAGTTTTTTCTGGTCATCCGTGAGAGGTTTTTCAAGCAGGTTGACCCTGTTATCAAATATTTTCGTAAGCACATCCTTTTGCGGAGCACGTTCCGTTGAAACCTTGAATTCGTGGAATTTGATGTTGGAATGGCCTCCAATTTTGAAATCAAAGATCTTAAAGTCCTTTTTCGTCTTTTCAGAAAGCCATTCTGGGTGCTTGCAGGACTCGAAATTTCTTGTCCCCCTGCCAATCATCTGCCAGAACCTTATCCCGGAAAACACCGGTTTTACGAAAACAAGGTTGCAAACTTCAGGGATGTCAACCCCGGTATCGAGCATACCTACCGAAAGTGCAATCCTGGGTTCGGACTCCAGTTTGAACCTTTTTATTTCATCTATTGCTCTGTAGTGACCGGAAGTAATCACCTGCACTTCGTTACCCATTTTCGGGAACAATTTCCCGAAAATGTTCTTCATATACTCCGCATGCCGCTTACTTGCACAGAAAAATATGGATTTACAGGGTTTTCCCTCATCCGATTTGTAACATGTAGCCATAAATTCCCGGATAATTAATTCATTTGTCCTGTCATCCATGAAAACCCTGTCAAACTCTGAACCGGAAAAATCTACGGAATCCGGATCAATTTCCTGCCGCCGGAGATCATCTTTTAGCTTAGCAGAAAGTTTCTTTCCTTTGATTCCTTCAGACAGGACTTCAGTTTCAATGATTTCAGCAGTATAAGGGACCAGTACTCCGTCCCTGAGGGCATCCTCGTACGAATATTCAACAGTAGGCCCTTCTTCCTTACAATCGAACATTTCATACGTACTTTTGGCTTCGTGTTTTCTGGGAGTGGCAGTAAGCCCTATTTTGATCGCATCAAAATATTTGTCAATAGCCTTATTCGCATCATAAATTGATCTGTGGGCCTCGTCAAAAACGATCAAGTCAAAAAAACCAGGACTGAACCTTTCGACAAAAATCCTCGGTTTCCTGCTCATCATGCTCTGTACCGTGCAGACATAAAGCCTTCCACTTGTGGAAAAGCCCTCACGCAAATCTTCAACCGGCTCTGTAAAGAATTCCTGAAAACCGTTAGTTTTTGCCTGGTCAACAAGAGAAGTCCGGTCAGCAAGAAAGAGCACATTCTGGATCACGTTTGCTTTTATCAACAAATCGATTATTGCCATTGCAACTCTGGTCTTGCCCGTGCCTGTAGCCATATGCACAAGAGCTTTCCGATGGCCTTCGGAGAAATGTTCACTCAATTTTCTAACGATCTGAACACTTCTCGGTCTGTCAACAATTTCATCGTTGATTGCAACATCTTTCGGAACCTCCCTTTTGTGAAAGAGATCATTCCGTCTCTTGAGGTCTTCCTGAGAAAACGGTCCACTTACTTCTCTTTCAATACCATCTTCATCAATAAGAAACCACTTTCTGCCATTTGTAAGAAAAATAGGGACCTTACGGTTCACCTGGCTTTCAATATCCTTTGAATATGTCCTTGCCTGAATCCTTCCTGATTTCGCGTCCTTCGCAAAACTCTTGGCCTCGATAATCGCAAGAACACTGTTGTTTTCATCCAGTAAAACGTAATCAATGAACCTATCAACACCCTTTTGAAAGCTTCCTTTAAAGTAAACTAATTGTTTACCTGCAAAATCAGACTTGACGGAATTCACTTCTTCCTTTATGTACTGTTTATACCAACCGTATTTTTTCAAAACAGGATCTATGAGTTTTTTTCTTGTTTTGTTTTCATTTATCAGAGCAGGTATGTCATCAAGATCTGATTTCATATTTTGTACAAGAGGTCTGATAGGTTATAAATATTTCTTGCTGCATAATTCAAAATTTTCACTTGAAAAACAGAACATGAAATCGCAGACCAACAAATTGTACGTGTAAAACCTAAAGTTAAATATCATTAAATGTCCACCCTCTTTCTAAAAAATTTCTTTCAACAAATAATATATACCTTAACCCCCTATATTGTAGTTTGAAATCAAACCAAACATGATTCCAAAACTACATCAACTATAAAAATCTATAAAGCGTATAATAAAAACCCTTATTCAAAAGACTGAAAACCCAGACGTTAGCCTGGGAGGACGTCGTGTGATAAATCATGAAGAACATGTTTAAAACCACTATTCTGCTTGCTTCTCTGACAGGACTCCTGGTTCTGATCGGGCAATACTTCGGAGGTACGGGCGGAATGATAATCGCATTTTTGTTTGCGGTTGTCATGAACTTTGGGAGTTACTGGTATAGTGACAAGATCGTGCTCAAGATGTACAGGGCAAGGGAGGTTTCCCCCTCGGAGGCTCCGAACCTGCACAAGATTGTGGACGGGCTCGTTATGAAGGCCGGGCTTCCGAAGCCCAAGGTTTATATCGTTGAGTCCGGAATGCCAAACGCTTTTGCAACAGGCAGGAACCCGCAACATGCGGCTGTGGCAGCGACCACCGGGATTCTCAACCTGCTCTCTTATGAGGAGCTTGAAGGGGTATTTGCCCACGAATTGGCTCACGTCAAGCACAGGGACACCCTGATCAGTGCGGTGGCTGCGACCCTTGCCGGGGTTATTACCATGCTCGCATCCTGGGCTCGCTGGGCTGCAATCTTCGGCGGCTTTGGCGGAAGGGATGACGACGGCGGAAACAACATCGTCGGCTTTATCGTGATGGCTGTCCTGGCCCCGCTTGCAGCAACCCTTATCCAGCTTGCAATTTCCCGGTCCCGGGAGTTTGCAGCCGATGCGGAAGGGGCAAAAATGTGCAGAAAACCCTGGGCTCTTGCCGATGCCCTGGAAAAGCTCGAATACGGAAACACCCATTACAAGCCAAGCATCAGGGACATTCCGGCAAAAGAGACCACTGCCCACATGTTCATCGTAAACCCCCTGAAAGGAAGCGGGCTCCAGTCCCTCTTCAGGACCCATCCGGTAACCGATGAACGGGTCAAAAGGCTCAGAGCTATGAGGTTCTGAAAAAGCCTGCCCGGCAAATAAAACCGGATTTTCTCCTTTTTTCCTTTTCTTTTTTACTTTTTTATTTCTTTTTCTTTTCTTCATTTATTATGTTCCTGTCTGTTTACCCTTTCCTGTTTGTTCCCATTTTCTGCTGGGGACTGAAAGGCATGTACCGGTATTTTTATAAGCATATCATGTTATATGTTAGCACAGTTCATGCTGAAAAATGCAAATCTGAGAAAAAACACTTATAAAAGAAAATAATAGATAGACATAAAAAGGCAAAACGATAAACAAAAACAGAATATAATAAAGCATAAAAACAACAGACTGAAAAAAAAGGATTGAGAATCGAAAAGGTTCGACAAAGCAATATATTCGATTCATCCATTATTATGCCATATTACGCTGAAATAGTTCGGCAAACAGTTCAAAGCGTCAAATCTAAAGAAGATTTTTATAAATAAACAATTATTATATCATCCATCCACACTTTACCCGAAAATGAAATTGGGGAATTTTCAATGGAAGAAAAGCTTGAGATTGGCAGGATCATCAGGGCAAAAAACATCTCTGATGCATGGTACCGCGGGCTTAACATCATCTGGAACCACGGGCAGGTAATCACCGACGAGAGGGGAAGCCAGATCAGGGAGTTTATGGACTTAATGGTAGTAATCGAGGACCCCTATACCAACCGGATTCCCGCGGATACTGCCTGGAATGAGGAGCGGCTTGAGGAGTACGCAAAACAGCTGATCTCGGGCGAAAACGTACAGGACTTTGAGTATACATACGGGCAGCGGCTCAGGAACTGGAACGAAGAGGTAGACCAGATCGAGTACGTGATCGAAAAGCTGAAGGAAAGTCCCACATCCCGGAGAGCGACAGCCGTCACCTGGATCCCCCCTGTGGACACGAAAGTGAACGAGGTCCCCTGCATGATGCTTGACGACTTCAAGATTCGGGACGGGAAAGTGCACCTGACAACCCTTTTCAGGAGCCACGACTTCGGAGGAGCCTACCCTGCAAACCTCTACGGGCTCTCGAAACTGCTTGAGTACGTCGCAGAAAGAATCGGCGTAAAGCCCGGGAAGATTACCACGGTCAGCATCTCGGCCCATGTCTACGACCATGATTGGGACATGGTGGAAAACATCGTAAAAGGTGTTTGCTGAAAAAACAGGGATGAAAGGAAAGGGATGAAGAAAAGGGACGAAAAAAACGGGATGAAAACCTGAATCCTGGGAGCCGGGAAGCCCGAAAAAAATCCTGAAAAACCAGAAAATAAATTTCACAATTACCAAGGAGTCCTGATTACATGCGCGTTTCTATCGGCAAATCATCAGTTAACGGAGAAGTCTTTGCTCCACCCTCGAAAAGCTACACCCACAGGGCCATTACCCTCGGAGCCCTCTCCAAAGAATCGCTCATCCGCCGCCCCCTGCTCTCCGCTGACACCCTGGCAACCGTCCGGGCCTGCGAGATGCTGGGAGCTACCATCGAAAAGAGGGGTGAAGACCTCCGGATCCGGGGAGTGGAAGGAAAACCGCAGGTTCCTGACAACGTAATCGACGTTGCAAACTCAGGCACCACCCTGCGCCTCATGACCGCAGTCGCAGCCCTGACCGACGGGATAACCGTGCTCACGGGAGATGATTCCCTTCGGACCCGGCCAAACGGCCCCCTGCTCGAAGTCCTGAACAAGCTCGGGGTCAGGGCCTGCTCCACAAGGAAAAATGAAAGGGCGCCTCTCATAGTCGAAGGGGAGCTTGAAGGAGCAATCGTGCAAATCGACGGTTCCATCAGCTCCCAGTTCATCTCCGCCCTCCTGATCGCCTGCCCCCTTGCAAATACCAGCACCACCCTCTCGATCATAGGGGAGCTGAAGTCAAAACCCTATGTGGACGTGACCCTGGAAATGATCTGCCTGGCAGGGGCTGAAATCCACATGGACAACAACAACCGGATCAAATTCATCATCCCGGGAAAGCAAAAGTACGCTCTCAAGGAATACACCGTCCCCGGAGACTTCTCCTCGGCATCCTACCTGCTGGCAGCAGCTGCAGTTACGGATTCCGAAGTCACGGTCAAAAACCTCTTCCGCTCAAAACAGGGAGACATGGTCATTATCCAGACCCTGGCAAGGATGGGTGCAGACATCCGCTGGGACATGGAAACCGGCGTGGTCACCATCAAAGGTGGAAAGCCCCTGAAAGCCATAACCTTCGATGCCGGAGCAACCCCGGACCTTGTCCCCACGGTTGCCGTCCTGGCAGCCGTCGCAGAAGGCACGACAAAAATCGAAAATGCCGAACATGTCCGCTACAAAGAAACAGATCGCCTGCACGCCCTTGCCATGGAACTCCCAAAACTCGGCGTCGAGGTCAAGGAAGAAAAAGACAGCCTGACCATCACCGGCGGAAAACTCAAAGGTGCCGAACTCCACGGCTGGCATGACCACAGGATCGTCATGGCGCTTTCCATCGCAGGAATGGTAGCCGGAAACACCACCATCGACACCACCGAATCAATTTCAGTCTCATATCCGACCTTCTTCAAAGACATGGCTGAACTCGGAGCTGAAATCGAGAAAATCTCAGAAGAATAAGTTGAAGATACAATCAAGATTTCTAAGTGCAGATTATAGTCAAGGACTCGAATTCCGTCACCAATCTCAGGTGAAAGTTTAACCACAGAAAGCACGGAAAAAACGGAATAAAGGAAATAAAGGAATAAAGGAAATAGGGGCACAATCCTTCCGTGCTTTCCGTGTCTTCCGTGGTTAATGTAAGTGTAAATATTTACGTCAGGGACTATAAATGCAGATTTCACTTAACTTTGATAAATGAGCATGAAAGAAATCCTCAGAATTTCAGTATTTTCTTTTTTGAATTAAGCTCCAATCGCTCGGAAAAATCATTTACCCCCTGGATGAATCTGAACCAAAATTCAGGAATAATAAGAAATGGTATAACTTTTATACGGAATATCCGTATTTAAGCATATGGAAATAAGATGCAGGTGTGGAGATACGTGCATAAGGCCTATTTCGGAAGCACTAAAAGACATTGAATTATTCTACAAACCATGCAGCGATTGCAAAACAGAAAAAATAAGGAAATTCGCTCCTCTAGCAGAACAGATTAACCTGGATGAAATAGATAACGATTTTGGAAGTTGTAAATGCGGTAAGAGGCAGCTTGATATTGTAATGTCTCACGTGCTTAAAATAATGATCGAGGAAGGAATAAAAGATAAAAAAGCTAATTTAAGGAATGCATGTGCCCCTCTTGTGACTCCTGGCTATCCAACTAATTCTGTTCCCTATTTGCCTGAGGATTCTTTAGTAATAATATCTGATAAAGTGGATAAAGGATGTGCTGAAAAAATTGTAAAGGAAGTTGGGGAAGTTAAAGGGGTTTTAAAAGGAGATGTAAGAAAAACCGTGGGTATAAAAGATTCTGATTCTAATCCTCATGTATATGAACTTCTTGCTGGATGCGATTTGAGATGTGATATTATACAGACTCCTTACGGGGCTTTAGGAATATACAAATATCAGCATGAAATTCATATAGAGTTTCCAAATGTAAAATCACCCAAAATAGAGATACTTAAAGAAGCTTTGAAAGATTATGAAAGGCCTAATGTTCTTGATTGTACATGTGGTTCCGGGACTTTAGGAATCGCATGCCTTAAAGCCGGCGCGCGAAAAGTTGTTTTTAATGACATATGGAATCCTGCAATAGAAACTACTTTGATTAATTTAGAGGCTAATGGCTTTCCGGTCAAACTTTCAGGCAGTGAAGAAGAATTAATAGCATCCGGAGACAAATTTGAAGTTTATAGTATGGATATAAGAGAATTAGTGAATTGTTTAGACGAAAAATTTGATATTTGTATTATAGATACATTCCCTGGTGTGGATACTACAGAATTTGTGGAAGCCGCAGGCAAATTAGGCAAAAAAGTTGTCGTGATTTGAAGACATTATATGAGCTTATGAAGAAACTTTTTATTGTACTTTTCTTTTTTAACTATAGTCCTTAACGTAAACTTTTTTAACTATAGTCCTTAACGTAAATATTTACACTTTAATTAAAACCACGGAAGACACGGAAAGCACGGAAAGATTGTGCTCTTATTTCCTTCATTCCGTGTTTTCCGTGCTTTCTGTGGTTAAATTCTCACCTGGATTTATGAAAGAATTTGGGTTATTGACTATAATCCCAATTTTACCTTTACTCACCTACATCTCTTCTTTTTTTCAGACATAACGAAAGATTATGAAACAACTCGATTGACAGTATGCCCTCTTAGTTAACTTCTGGCTCTTAAATTCCCGACAGAAAATTGTGGATCAATATCAGGAATGGCAAAGATCCGGATTCTTTGAGAACATGTGGGTAACTGGTCTTCCAGACCGCTTTAGTAAAAGTGAATGGAAAGAATCCTCACGCTAAAAAGCTTGTAAGAATCGTACGAAAAAATGAGTGTAGAAAAAAAGAGGACAGAGTAGGCCGGAAAGGCCTACTCACGGTACTTAATCTTTTGATGAATTTACTTTGCCGGGATGATGAGAGATCTCTCACCAGCAGGCACGAATTCCCTGATTGCGCCACGGCCGAATTCCCTTCTGGGTGCAGTGAAGTCGAAGGGCATGAGATCGTCGGCGAAGCAGACCTTGATCAGTGGGTTGACAGCGAATGCGTCTCCGCGGGTCGAGTGAGCTGCGGAAGCGATACCACCGTAGCCACCCTGGTGACCGACGTTCATGGCGTAGTTCGGGTAGTTTGGACCACGGAGTTCGCCTGGGAGACCTTCGTCACCCTGGTAGGTACAGATGTTGGTTGCACCACACTGGTCCTGCAGGTCGAAACCGAAGAATCCGAGGCGGCCCCATGCTTCCTTGTGGACGTACATGGAGAGGTACCATCCGGACAGACCGGCATTTGCGTTTCCGGTTGCAAGAGCACATGCAACACCGGATGCTGCTGCCAGCATGGTTGCTCTCTGGGATCCACCGAAGTGGTCTTCAAGGGCTGTCGGGTAGTTCTCGTAGGTCTCGATACCGTAGAGAGTGGATTCGGTTGCGATGTCCTTGACGACGTCGAGGCTGGCCTTTACGGTCGGCTTGTCCACGGCTGCTGCGCCACCGTACTTGTCGTTGATGTAGTCAACGTCGTAGTAGGTGTTGTTGTCGAGGATGTCGTCAGTGTATGCTGCGGTTGCGTACTGAGTGAAACCGACACCACCGGACATGTAAGATCCGAGCCAGATCTGGTCGTAGAGCATACATCCTGCACCGACTACCTCAAGGGAGACGTGTGCGGGGTCTTCGGGGGTTACACGGCTGGTCTGGATGACATCTGCCATGTGACCGAAGGAAAGTCCACCGGGCTCGTTGGGTCCACGTGCACGCCTTGCGGGCAGCATTTCACCCATGGAGACAAGGGATGCGTGCTTTGCGGAGAAGGACAGGTCAGCGACGGCTGCTTCACCGGCACACATTGCGTATGCGGAGATGAAGGACATACCGATCTGCATGGCTGCCCACCTGGAGGTCTGTGCACCGTCAGTTGTCCTGGAGACAATTGTCGGGATGTGGATTGCCTGCCAGGTTGTCTTGCCGATGGAGGCCTTGATCTGTTCTGCCTGCTCTTCAGGGAACATCTTGTTGATGTTGATAACGAACTGGGAGTCGATTTCGTCAGCCAGAGCGTCGTCTCCGGTGAAGATCTTGACGTAACAGTCGTCGACAAGAGCGGGGTGGGTCTCGACCATCATTTCCTGGACAACTGCTGCACCAGGCATTGCGTGGTTCAGGGTCTCGAGGTAGTGGTTGATGGTTTCAGGAGTGACTTCCTTACCCAGCCTCTTCTCGAGGGTCTCGTGTGCCATGTCCAGACCGACAATACAGGTCCTCCTGATGTCGTCCCACATCTGCTGCATTGCAGCGTTGTTGACGTAGTGGAGGTCGTCGGGCTCTGCGACGATGTCAGTGCCTGAGAGAGTGTAGGGGGTGATTGCGCGCTGTCCGAGAGGTGCACCCATGTGCATGTTGGGGTTGTATCCTACAATGCCCCTCTTCTCGGCGATTTCCTTACCAGCTGCGATCATCTCGACCTTTCTGGGGCTCTGCTCAGGACCGAGTCTGAGGAACTTGGAGGTCTTTGCCTCAATGTCGCTCCCGCCCAACTGGTTTGTACCGTAATCCTGTGCGAACTTAACTTCCATTGACTTTTTGAATTTTGCGAAAATATCTGCTGACATCTTGTTCACCTCACTTGGGCTGGAATCCGAATGAAGTTCTCTGGTCGAACACTCTGTGAACCCACTCGATTACTTCGACGTCGCTCCTTGCAGGAACGTTGTCGACACGGTAGATGGTGGTCCTCTTTGCGGCTTCTTCTTCGGACATTGGCTTTCCGAGGTCTACCTTCCTGTCGATGGGGATTGCGACCTGGTCCTTGTCCTGGATGATGGTGCCGTTTTCGAGTCTTCTCCTGTCGAGCATGTCGAACATAACACCGTCTTCCTGAAGACGGACGGAGTGACCGTGCACTGTTGCACCGCGCATACCGGAAAGTCCGGGGCAGCTGATTTCGGTTTCCATCTGAACCTTTGCGCACTCTTCCATGTCTCTTTCACGGGCTTCGACAATCTGACGGCCGGAAAGGGTACCTGGGTCTACGCCTCTGAAGTTGATTGCTGCGAAGTAGGATCTGAAGTACGGGGTAGCCGGAGCGTTGTACATGGAGTCAGCGAACTGGACGTACCTGACCCTGTCGCCGGCCTTTGCACCAGGTGTAGCTTCTACAGCTTCACGGACCGAGCATGCAGGCTCGCCCATCTCTGCAAGTGGTGGGTGGGTGCTCGGGTAGTCGCTGCCTGGGGCACGGTGTCCAAGAACTGCGGTTAAGTCTTCGTCAGAGATTTCCCTGAGTTTCTCAAGGTCTCCAGACATGTGCTTTCTTCTGTTAGCGCCAACTGAGGTTGCGCCTGGATAGAACTGTGGTTCATATGCCATCTTATGCAACTCCTTTATGATCTTCTAATTGGTCTAATGTCGATTTCACGTATTTCACGATTAAGTTTAGTTTATCCCTGGGACAGGAGTCTCCACGTGTTACTCCGCTTACCATATCCATCACAATTCCCTTTGTCTGGATATTGTCGTCCTTTGGCATCACTAATCTCGTCTTTACTCCTGCTTCTGCAAAATCTTCGAAATCTACCGGGATCTGGCTGACAATGATTGCCGGGATGTTTGCCTGACTCAGGATTTCCCTGGCCTTCCTTACCACGTGGTCCCTTATGTTTCCAAGGTGGATGACGGCCAACTTGTGCATCTCAATCTGTGCCTTTTCCATCGGGCTCATAACGAAAGATCCCGTCCTCAAACCCGAGTCCGGAATCCCCGTACCCGAATAGAGCACGAGCACACTGACCTGGATATTTTCCTTCCGCATTCCGTATGTAATTTCACAGACCGGTTTTGTAATATGTCTCTGGCCGGGGCTCATCGCAATGGCAACCACATCGGAACGGCCGGCTTCCGAGAGGGTCCCTCGCTGGGCAAGCCCACCTCCTTTTCCAAGTCCCATTCCGCAGCGGCAGTCAACTACCTGCGTTTCCCGGTCAAACATCATACAAATTCACTCTTCTTCCTTCTTCTCTATGAAGACGAGGTGGTCTTCATGTTTGGCTTTTGGATCAACCATGCCAAGCAAAGTGGGATCTGCATCAGAACCAAGTTTAGCGTAGTCAGTAACCGTTGCCTTTCGTCTCATGAAATTTCCTTCTCTGAACTCGAAGGGGAACGGTAAAACCTTATCACATACTTCCCGGACCTTTTCCTTGGCTTCGGGGCTTGCAAGTTCCATCTGAATCCTGCCCACACTGACCTTCATCTCAATTAACTGGTCCCCTATCTGAATAGGTTTCCTGAGAGGGTGCTCCACCTTTTCCCCGGTACCCGGGCCGGATAAAACCTTTTCAGGCAACCTCTGGCCCTGGACTATAACGCGAATTACCCCATCCACTTTATACAGCTCGGCCAGGAGGACCTGGGCTGTTTCGGGGGAAAGAATTCTTCGGGGGAAGATTTCGATTTGAATAAGATTTTCCGTGTTTGAAGCAGAGTCTGACATTGTTAGACCTTTTACTGAATTTGTTTAGAGCGCTCCTGCTACTGCCTTAATCGGCTCGCTGAATTCCTCGATCGTTCCGAACACGTTTCCGATGAGGCCGGATGTTGCTTCGATTGTGAACATCTGGGTACCTGCATCGAGAGATACGGCTGCACATACACACGGAATGGCGAAGCCTCTGGAGTGCCTGGTTACGACGTGGTTACCGTTGAATACACCCGGTCCGCCGCCGCCGTAGATGGAGTGGCTGAAGAAGGAGAAACCGACAGCGACACCCTGTACCTTACCGTAGTCACAGCCTGGGAGGCCAGTCTCTTTCTCGAGCATGTCGTTGAAGTACAGAAGTGTGGAGGATACGTTCTGGGCTGCACGGCCTGCACCACAGTTCACGAGAGTGGCTGCAAGGGTACCTGCTGCGGCGTATGCGTTCCACATTGGGACGTCGTTTGCCTTGTAGAAGTTGTATCCGGAAGGTGCGGTCTTGTCAACGGAAATGACGCCGTCTTCGATTGCCCTGCCGACGATGGACTGGAGCACAGTACCGATGGTACCGTCCTTGCCGTTTTCCTTTACGGTGTCGTAGACGATGTTGTTGGCGTTAAGACCCTGGCATGCAAGACCGAGGAGCTGCTGCCTCTCGAACATACCGACTGCGCCACCCATCTCGAAGATACCGCTCTGTTCATAGATTGAGGAGAGAGCTGCGGCGTTCATTGCAGACTTGTTGGTGATGGCTGCAACGTGGTTTGCCATAATGTTCCTCAGGGAGAAGCCGAGACCTTCGTTGTTCTGGGGGATGTTGAGGATACCTGCAACGTTTCCGCCCATGAGGTCCATGGTCTGTGGGTAGCTGCCCCAGATTGCGGACTTGACGATCATGGCGTCATACATGTCGGTTCCGAACATGTCAATAAGGGTCTGGGTGACTGCTGCTGCACCGACGGTGGTGGAAGACATGTAGTCTGCACCGGAAAGAATCCTTGATGTGGGGGACTGAATCCGCAGGTTCTTTCCGCCGTTGAGGACTGTCACACTGGTGTCGTCGCCTTCATCGACCTGCACTAAAGCCTTAACCTTTTCTGCAATTTCATCAGCACGGCCTACGATATCGTAGTCAAGCCCGCGCCCAAGGATCTGGCGTCCCTTTCCACCCATCTTGCCTGTTGCAAGGGCGTTCTGGATGCCGCCGAGGTTTACCGCAACGGACCTCTTGGTCTCCATGATGATTTTTTGAATTGCTGCGTTTCTGGTTGGAGCAAGAGACATAATGTCGACATTGCTCTCAAGCAGTTTTCCTCTGTCGTCGTAGATGTCTACTGTGTCAGACACGTTTAATTTCCTCCTTAAGTTATTAAAAATCATTTTTGGGACTGGTCACATTCCACGAGAGTGTTAAATTTACTCTTACAGATCAAGTACCGCTTCGTTTTTAAGTGTCCACTTTCCCAATGAACTTTCATTCGCTTAGAAGGTACTTAAATCTTTTGTGTTCTTGAAAGGGGGCATCCGTCCATTTTTTTAAAATTGTTTTTATAAAGAAAAAAACTATTTTTAGTGTTTTATATAAAAAAACAGCATCAATAGCTAACGATCGTTTCAACAGCTTCTAAAACTCTTCGAGATATAGAAAGATACTTTATAAATTTTAAGAGCCAAAAAGAGAGATTTCCTAATTATTTTTTTTTTAAAGTTATGGCCGTCTAAAACAGAACAAAACCATAAAGATTTAGTAATATCCCTTCAAATACGAAAGCTTAATATGGAAGTTGTTGTCGACGTAGGCGGGAACCCTGGAATTGACTGCAGGGGCTTTTGTAGGTACTGTTATTTCAAAAAAGTTAAAGAAGTACCGCCCCTGGGCTGCAAACATTGCCTGCCTTTCAAAAAAGGGTGTGATTACTGTACCCGTGGGGTAAAAGAATCATATTCTGGCTTCAAACCCCTCCAGATGGTTCTGGAAGACACCGCCCAGAAACTCTGTTTCGCAAATGAGGAGGTGAAAAAATTCACCATCAGCGGAGGTGGGGATGTTAGCTGCTACCCCGAACTTAAAAACCTCGTAGCTTTCCTATCCCAGTTCAAAACTCCTATTCATCTCGGGTATACCAGCGGAAAAGGCTTTAGCAAGCCTGACGACGCCCTATTCTATATCGACCGCGGGGTAAGTGAAGTGAGTTTCACCGTGTTTGCAACAGATCCGGCTCTGCGCGGTGAATACATGAAAGACCCGGAGCCTGAAGCCTCCCTTCAGGTCCTCAAAGATTTCTGTGCCCACTGTGAGGTCTATGGAGCAATCGTGATCATCCCCGGAGTAAACGACGGGACAGTCCTTGAAAAGACCCTTTCCGACCTGGAAACCATGGGAGCTAAAGGAGCCATACTCATGCGTTTTGCAAACAGCAGGGAAAACGGGCTGATCCTGAACAACGCCCCGATCATGCCGGGAGTGACTCCGCACACCGTGGACGAATTTACCGAACTTGTACGCAGTTCCGCAGCAAAGCACCCCTCCATCCGGATCACCGGCACTCCCCTGGAAGACCCCCTTATCGGCTCTCCCTTTGCCATCAGAAACGTTCCTGAAGCCCTTGAGAAACTGCCCCCCGTTACCAGAAGCGCCACTGTAATTACGAGCCGGGTTGCAGCCCCCAGGCTAAAGGAAATCTTCGATTCCCTTGGAGGAAAAGTAAACGTCGTTCCCCTGGAAAAGGACGTGGGCTGCCTCATCACCATCGAAGACTTCGGAAACCTGGACCTCTCGGAAGTAAAAGAAACCGTTTTCTTACCCGGGAGAGCCTTTGTCCACGACAGGGAAGTAAAAGAAACCCTTACCCGGGACGGCGTGGACAGGATTGTTCGCAGAGGCCCTGAATGCCTTTCCGTGGATGGGGAAATGTCCATAGGAATGAGCCGCGAAGAGGTTTTGAAACTGGAAATCGAGAATTTCACGGAATTAATCGAGCAAATAAACTCCCTGGGACTGCCTGTGGAATAAAACCATCTGCCCCTAATTTACTTTCTGACCGTTTTTTCCCGGCAGATTCACCTTTTCAACTTTATCTTCCGGGCAGATTCTCTTTTTACCCTTCTTCCCAACCGCTTTGCTTTTTCAAGCTTTATCGGCACATGGGTCCAAAATCCGGGCTGCGAGAAAAACATAAAAATAATAAAAATGAAGTAGAAAATATAAAAAACACAACCGATCCTATATAAATAAAGTACATATTATAGAAATAGCCCATAAATATATAGAATGTATACATTATTGTATAGAAAATATTTTCGGCTTTCAGGATTCGGATAAAGACAGTTCGGAGAAATTAGCTAACATTTCCTGTTCAATCCGACTATTGGTTCCATTCACAATTCCCGGACCAATTCACAATTCCCGGATCAATTTATAATTCCCGGATCAATTTACAATTCCCGGATCAATTCACAATTACCGGGTTAATTCACAATTCCCGAGCTAATTCACATTCCGTGTACCTTTCTTTAATGTCCGGGCCCTGACATGAAATCCGAAAGCCCCATCTGTTTTATTTTATGGTTTTCAAAGAGGGAGTGTATATCGTAGTCAAGGAGTTCAATCCTCTGCCGGGTATAAGCCGAAACCCCGTATTTTTCCGCCACTTCCTTCGAGACTTCCAGGTACTTTTTGACTGACCCTTCATGCACCGTCAGGATCACGTTTCCTCCGCACTTCGGACAGGCTCCGGAAAGAGGAGGCCTCCGGAATTTTTCTCCGCATTTGATACAGCGCGTCTTCTGGCGGGAAAAGGACCGCAGGTTCCCGATGAGGTCCGGAAGGAAATGGGATTTCAGCACCCTTTCAGCCACATCAGGAGCATCAACCGCCCTTATACGATCAGCAAGAGAGAGCTGAGCTTCCATTTTTTCAATCATACTACCGAGAGTCTTATAAGAAGATTTAAGGGGTCCTGCAGCAATATCCGTGGTATCGTGGGTGAACATGAAATGTTCATACTGCTCAGGGGTCCCCAGCCGCCCGCTTACCAGGTCCATCAGGTCTTCGAGTTCCGTCGGGTTTTTGATCTCTTCCGTGGCCCTGTAAAATTCCAGGGGATAACGGGCAGGTACGTCGATATTATGGGCTTCCTTGTCCACTTCCTTGGGGTCGATCCGGGTGGTGAGCACAAGGGGAGCATCCATTTTCCCACCCCTCTTTTCAGGAAGATAAGAAAGGGAGAAGTTAAGGATCCCGTCCATAAGCATCATCACACAGTCCTCGTCCCCGTCGCAGTTCCGCCGCTTCGAAGCATGGAAAAACGGATGAGCATACCCTACCGAAGCCTTCGTAAACCCGACAAGCCTTCCGAGAACCCCTGCCGAGGTGTGGGGAGCAAGGCCCATCAAAAGGGCCCCTACAAGGTCGTAGATAGTTTCCGCATTGTAGTAAGGTTCTACATTATAATACTTCACGAGTAGTTCGTCCACATACTGGGCTATACGCAGAAGATATTCAGCCCCGTCATAAGAGATCACCAGGTCCTGGACCTTCAGGCAGACTACCTGATCATCCCTTTCAAGAGGCTTCCCGTAAATGTCTTCCCCGTACCCGAGTTCCCGGAGTTTGGCTGCCGTAATCCCGAGTTCATCGGCCCGGATATGGGTCAGGGGGATATCGGACATATCATAGCGGATGGTTCCGTCCTTGAAAGTAAAAACCTCATGTTTAGCCCTCAAGATTCCCTTTTCCAGAGGCTCCGGGGTCATCTGCCCGTTCATAAGCCTTTTTACCCCTTTTATCATGTCCAGCTTTTCCCGTTCCCCGAGATTCTCAAAAGCTTGTTTGTACAGGCTGCGAAAATCCAGTTTCACATTTGAAACGGAGCTTGACTTTCTTCCGCACTTTGGGCAGGTCTCCGCCCCCCGCACATCGATCTTGCAGCGCGGGCAAAAAAGCCTGGGCAGGGTGTATTCCCCGCATTCACAACGCCAGAAATACGTCTCCTTCCTGCAGGCAGGGCATTCCCGGATCCCCATTTCGACCTCGATTTCTCCGATCTTCCCGTTCATTGAGGTCATGTAATCAGCTGCCGCCACCAGGTTACGGGTAGTTCCTCCCGTATTGCCCAGCGGGAAGAGGACCTGGGCTGCCGGGGACATCTTGCGCAGGTTTGATTTTTCGGGTCTCCCCATCCGCGCCCCGATCCTTGAAGGAGCCCGGGGATAGACCTTAAAACCACTCAGGACGTTTACAGCTTCCACCATATCATCCTTGTCGGGCATTGAAGCTTTTTCATTCAGGGCAGAGTCAAGCCCCAGACAGAAAATAAACGGAAGGGCTTCTCCAATCAGGATATTCCCGGCTGCCACCTTGTGGAGCACCAGGAGTTTTTCAAGCACGGGTTTGATACCTTCATCCCATGCCGCATCCAGGGGAAGCTTCAATATACCCTCGTCAGCCGAATAATTCCCCTTTCGGGCCACAAAGTTCCGGAGAGCCTTGAATTCCCGCCGCGAGAGATCATGCCAGAGATAGGTGAACTTAGGGTGCAGGGGGACATTGAATTCTTCCGCAAGCCGCAGCGCCAGGGCTACAGAGGGATTTTTCAGTTCTGCCTCAGGGATTTTTTCAGGGCAGTTCGCTTCATAATCGTAGTGCCACCACTCAAAAACATAAGGTGAAGGCATTAGAGGATGGTTGTTCTCCAGGAAGTCCCCGTAATTGATCAGGATTTCCCCAATGTCCACAAGCGCCTCGACCTCGGGGCGTAGGGCATAAGCCATCTCCATATTATCTATACGGATAAGGTCGCCCGAGCGAAGGCGGACCGTCGGGCCTTCAATGGAGTCCACGGCAGACATTGCTGCGGCTTTCCCGGGGCGTTCAACCTTAAGCTGGGTCCCGTTGCTGACAAAGTCGTCAAGCAGGACCATGGAAGCAGGGTTGATCCCGGCTGCGGCAAAAGAAGTGTTCCTCGACCTGCCGTAGCGCAGCCTGAAACCTCCGGGACGGGAAGGATGGGAAAAGACGGGCCTGCCTGCTATCAGGTCCCGGATATACTTGTCCTTGGGCTTGATGACGGGTTTTTCTTCCGCCTGATCATCTCCACCACTTTTTGCACCCCCGATCAGCGTGTCCAGCCAGTCCCAGCCGTCCATCTTCAGTTTGTTTACATGCTTCTTGACCTTCGGGGCTTTCAGGGCAAGCCCTTCGGCCAGCACCAGGCACATCCCACCCCTAACGCGATTGGTTCCGATCCTTTCAAGGTTCCTGTGCCCTTCTACCTCAGCCTCTTCGGTGGGGTCTCCGTCAATGCAGACCGGACAGTTCTGGACAATCATCCGGATCTCGTCTTCCGACGGAGTGTACTGAAGACTTGCAACCCGCTTGTAGATCAGGATTTCTTCCACATAGCGTTCAACCTCTTCGGGCCTGGGCTTGTACCTGTCAACCCCTATCCCACGCCGCACGTAGTCTCCCACCAGCACCGAAAGGGCCTGGGCTGTCCCCCCCGCACTCCGGATAGGCCCCGAGTAAAAGATCTGGATATACTCGGAACCATCATCGTTTTTCCCGAGCTCTACCTTATCAATGCCCTCGATCGGGGCCGCAACCACCCCTTCGGTAAGGGTTGCCATCGAAACCCGGATTGCAGCTTCCACAGCATCCTTTTTGCTAGGAAAATCCCCTACAACCCCTTCAGCGACCTGTTTTCCGATCTCAAGGGCAACTTCTTCCCTGGACATCTCTTCTTCAAGCTCTCTTAGCTTTGCCGCAACCCCGACTACCCCTATCAGGTTTTCCACCCTGTCAGCCAGGTCTTTGGCGAGGGGAATTTCAACCTCGGGTTTCGGGTCTCCTCCCCTGGCCCGGGCTCTGTTTGCGAGCTCGATAGCCTCTTTGAGCCTGGCTTCAAGCTCATTGAAATACTCATGCATTTCTTCGCTTGCGATTGTTTCACCCATGGGAAGCAGCCTCTTTTCCAGAAAAACAGCAGATATATTTGAGTTTCAATAGTTTACCCTTTTAGCCGTCACTTTAACTTCAATAACCTTAAATCCGGTCACATTAAATCCGGTCACTTTAACTTCAGTAACCTTAACTTTAGTAACCTTAGCTTTAGTAACTCTAGCTTTAGTAACTCTAGCTTTAGTAACTCTAGCTTTAGTAACTCTAGCTTCAGACACTTTACTTTCATTTAAGCCTGCGCCTGGACTTTGAAGCGATGATGCTTGATATTGCAGTAACAAAGAAGACAAAGATCCCGGCCCAGAGGATGTACCTCCCTATCTCGATGCCCAAAGCAGTAAGCAATAACCCGAGAGCCAGGATACCCAGATTTATTTTATTCATCTTTTTGTTTTTTTCCAGGACCTGTTTGTATGCCATTTCCTTTTCCAGAATTTCCTTTTTCTCCGCTTTCAAAGGCCTCTCCTCCTCAAATGTTCTCTTTCCGGGAAAGCCTCAGACCTCAAACCTGGTGGAAGCAGCCTCTTTCAGCCGGTTCAGGAGTGCGAGTCCAAGTCCCGTATTACTAAAAGAACCGTCAGCCAGGATCACATCAAAGCCTTTCAAGTCAAGAATCCTGAGCCCTTCAAAAAGTCTTCGGGCAGCCATATCAGGCTCTTCCCGGCCTCCCAGCAAAAACCACTCTTCCGAATCTTCTGAACGCAGCCCTTTCGAATCCAGGAAACTTGCACTTTCCTCACTCAGCAGGAACCCGACCTTCAGCCCGTCCTTCTGGAAAATACCTGCGAGTTCCCCGATTTTTTCAGAAACCTGATCCCCTTCCCCTTCTACAAGCACGACCGCAGTATCCGGAGTGTAATGTCCATACTTTTGCCCGGCTCGTTTTTCGGATGAAATCTCTCCTGCCGCTTCATTTGCGTTCTCGTATCCGAGCCTGACCTCTCCGATGATTTCTTCGAGGGCTTCGAGCCCGATTGCCCCGGGCCGAAGGACAACAGGAGGTTCGGCAGTCAGATCCACAACCGTAGACTCAACCCCGATCGTAACAGCGCCCCCGTCGAGCACCGCATCGATCCTCCCCTCGAGGTCGGCAAGTACATGGGCTGCCGAACTGGGGCTGGGCCTTCCCGAAAGGTTGGCACTGGGGGCTGCAAGGGGTCTTCCGGCCCTGTTCACAAGTTCCAGGGGAATCCTGTGGTCAGGCATCCGGACCCCGACAGACGGGAGGTTCCCGGAGGTAATTGCGGGAACTGAATCACTTTTTTCCAGCACGAGAGTGAGGGGACCCGGCCAGAAGGCATCCATAAGCTTGAAAGCGTTTTCCGGGACGTTCCTCACAATTTGTTGGAGGTCTTCCCTGGAATGGATCAGCAGGCTAAGGGGGTTTCCCGGCGGCCTCTGTTTCGCCTCGAAAATCTTCCGGACAGCTTTCGGGAGGAGCCCGTCCGCTCCGAGCCCGTAGACTGTTTCCGTGGGAAAAGCTACGGTCCCGCCTTTCCTGATAAGCTCCGCCGCCTCTTCGAGCACGGCATCAAAATTTTCGTCCGAAACCCGGAAAACCCGGGTCTTTATTCCATTTCCGTTTTCAGCCTGCACAGACGCAAAACCCCGCTCAGGTATTTTGTTTATATTTTTCAGAGAATTTCATGTTCATTTTTATTTTCAAGCCCATTTTTCAAGGGCAGCCCCGAGTTCTTTCCGGTCCTTCGCATATTCTTCCAGGGTGAAGCCTTCCATGCTAGCTTCAAGCGCCTGCCTGCAGGCAGTTGCCCCGGGTGCAGTTCCCATAGGATGGGCATGGATTCCGCCGCCAAACTGCATGATAACGTCTTTTCCAAAGATGGAGTAGAGGTCCGGGATCATGGTTGGGGCAAGCCCTCCCGAGGCTACCGGGAACATGGGTTTGATATCTCCCCAGTCCTGGGCAAGGACACTCTGTCCGGGATCTGCGGGCACGGTCTCGAGTACACACTCGTCCCTAATCGAAAGGACTTCGTCCTTATCCCCATGCATCTTCCCGACGACAGTACCTATATGGAGCTGGTCAAGCCCGATCAGCCGGCAGAGTTTGGCTACGAGCAGCATGCTGACCCCGTGCCTGGGGTTCCTTGTGAATGCCGAGTGCATGCAGCGGTGGGCGTGGAGCGCCAGGCCTTCGTCTTCAGCTGCTTCCCGGAGAGTCTGGAGGGCTGTCCAACCCGTGGGCACGATGTCGATCATGGCGTAACTTGCCCCGAGGTCTTTTAGCACATGCAGGCGCCGGATCATTTCTTCACAGGTCGGAGCCGTGATGTTGCAAAGGTACATCTTCCGCTCCCCGGTCTCGACTTCCGCCTTTTCCGCAAGTTTCAGGGTGAGTTCGGCTCTCTTTTCAAACCCGTTGAACTTCTGGTCGGTCAGGTTCTCGTCGTCCTTTACAAGGTCACATCCCCCGGCAAAGGCATTGTATGCAACTTCCGCATGCATTTCCGAAGTCAGGCCAACTTTCGGTTTGACGATTGTCCCGATCAGGGGCCTGTCTTTAACCCCCACGATATCCCGGACCCCGGGAAGCCCGAAATTCGGCCCCTTGAACTCCCGGAGCATGGATTTCGGGAAGCTGATGTCCTGCAGGCGCAGGTTGTCCACAATCTTCATACTGAAAATGTTCCCCGCCACAGCGCTGAGGACCTGGGGAACGGACCCGAGTTCGAAAAGCTCCTCGGAATAAGCCACCCGGACCGTTTGGGTATCCGCATCCAGGTAAAAGGCATGGGGCTTCAGCCTTGCTGCAAGCTCGGGGCTCAGGGTGGAAATTTCAGTCCAGGAATCGATGGAACTTTCCCCCGCCATATGGGTGGAAGCTTCCTCAAAACTTACTCCTGCTGCCGGTTCAATGTGAAATTCACAGATCAGATCCGTGTCTTTCGGGCTGTAGCCCGGGTCTACGTAGTCCCTGCGCATATTTTAATCTCCTTGTTTGTATAGAGTAAATTCTTCTCCTATATGATAAAAATGAAGTTCTGATTGAAGGAAGTATCTGAACATAAATAAAAATTTGTTCATTTGAAAGCTTTGAATGTAGAACTGAAGTAAAAATGGAAAGAAAAAAAATAAGATAGTTGTTCCAAAACTGCCTCTATACATATAATACACATGTAATATAGACAGGCAAAATAGACAAAACAGAAATAGATAGTAGCTTGTCGTAGTAGATTGTCGTGAAATCACAGTTTAGTGGGAAAGCTTTCAAACCCGTAAAAATGGCAAATACGAGTTTGAAAGGCACCACTCTCAGATTCAGGAGGCTGATGCCCTCTTAGCCTGGAGGTTACTGGGGTCGGGGCATCGAGTCCTATCTTTCGTTCCTGGCTTATTGACCCCGGTTCTTCGGACCCTGCCGTAAAAACCCGCTAAAATGGCAAATGCGGACTTTCTGGAGGTGTCCGCCCGGGAATTTTCTTTCTGGAATCCAGATCCCATGTTTCCCCATGCACTGGAAAACAAATGTTAGTGTGCAGGGAAAAGGCATTGGGCATTGAAGGTCTGCTTTGGGGGATACATGTGATAACAGTACCCTGAGAGAGGAGAAAGGTACTGTCATCAGTTTGATTTAGTTTATTGGAAATTTGTCAGTATGCCTGCACCGATCTGAAATCGCTGCTGACGGTTTTGACTGCTGGAGTTTCCGGTTTGGGAAAGCAGATGACTCAGGGAAGTCTCAGATAACCGAATCAAAATTCACTGATAATTTTCCTGAGCAAAGTCTGCAGATGCAATAACCCGGAAGCCAGCCTTTTCAAGGAGGGCTTCTTTTCCGTATCGTTTTCACACACTTCTGCGAGAGCGGAATAAGTCATTCCCGCCGGGAAAGACAGCTCCCCGGCTTTCGACGAACTGTCCGTTTGCAGGAATCCGGGTCTTCCCGTAATCGAGGAACATACCGTTTTCAGAGGGCTTCCACAGATTTCATACCTCGGTGGACAAAACTCAAGAACCGAGTACCTGAAAGAAGCCACACTTGAAGAGCAGTTGAAACCGTGGTCATATGCCCCGAAAATGTTCATCGAAACCGTTGTCGAGAACTTGTTTATTCCGGTTCCGGACTTTCCTGAAGTTTTCATTCATTTCTACCTCTCAACACCAATATATTATGATAAGGCTCTTCGCTGACGTATAGGGCAATGGCATCCAAGTGATCGTTTTGAAGGTTTGTTTTGAAGGTTTGTTTTGAAGGTTTGTTTTGAAGGTTTGGTTTGTAGGGTTCGCTGTGTAGGGTTCACTTTGCAGGTTCGTTTTGAAGGTTCGTTTTGAAGGCTCGTTTTGAAGGTTCGTTTTGAAGGTTTGGTTTGAAGGCTCGTTTTGAAGGCTCGTTTTGAAGGTTTGGTTTGAAGGCTCGTTTTGAAGGTTTGTAGGGTTCGTTTTGTAGGGTTTGATTTGCAGGTTCGTTTTGTGAGTCGTTTTGCAGGGGTTGCCAGCACATCCTGGAGATTTTTCCTGAAAGGAAGTTCCCTTGCAGGTCAGTGAAGAGCTTGGATTATTCTGAAATTGAATTTTTTATAAGTTGGATTTTTCTGAAATACAAACCGGATTTTATGTAAGTGGCAGATTCTTTTATGGAGGTTAGGGAGCCCCGGAGGGCTACCTCGTTTTTTGTGGATTTTTTTCAGGAAGCGTTTATTGGAAAAAGAAAAAAGATGGGATTTGTTTATCCCATCAGCTTCTGGAGTTCAGGTCCGAGTTCCTTGACTACATCGACCATTGCTTTCGAGGTGTCAAGAGGTGCTCCGGGCGGGATTTCACAGCCAGTAGACAGTACGTACTTGGACTGGAAACCGTTCTCTTTAAGGGTCTGGACAGCACCTCTCAGGTTGCTTTCCGTGTCGTTTCTAATTTTCTGGATGCCTTCAGGAGAGTTGTCCAGGAACTGGATCGGATCCACTTCACCCATCATGCAGCAGGTTTCCCCGTACTTCGGGATGAGTTCGTCGTAACTGTAGGAACCTTTGCCCTTCCCGGAGGGATAGTAGGCATAGCTGTACAGGGCGGTCCCGAACTTCGAGATCTGGGTATCGTAGTGGACAGCGTCGGCACAGTTGTGGATGATATAGGGCTGGTTGTATTCCTTGAAGACCGGGACGTGCTTGTTGTACACAAACTGGCCGTCAAACTTCCAGTAGTCTTCCTGTCCCATGATGACGTTGTTGGACCAGAGGTTGTCGATACAGAGGGCGTCACAGGCATCTTCCTCAAAGAAAGCCCTGGAGACTTCGGCTACGTAGTCCGCACATTTGTCCACGGCTTTGAGCACAACATCAGGATTGGTGTTGATATCGCCGAGCACCCGGCTTGCGCCCATGAGCTGGGTCAGGGTAAGGAGGGGACCTTCATGGAAGCCAACCATCGGAGTTTCCAGTTCGCTGTTCAGTTTGGCTTTTCCAAGCTTTGTTGCTTTAATCAGTTCGTAGGCCCGGGTCCCTTCCTTAACTTCGGGAACCTCGATCTTTTCATAGTCTTCAAGGTGGCCCTCGGAGGAAGGAGTATCTTCTTCAGGGAACTTGATCCCGCATCCCAGGTCCGCCGAGGTGATGGAAAGGTCGACCAGTCCAACAAACATATCGAGGTCCAGGTACTTTGATCCAAGGTAAGCGCTCTGGACAAAAGCCTCCTCGTTTGTGGCATACTCCTTGTAGGTCACGGGAGCAAACTTCCTCAAGACTCCACAGGCCAGAGGATAGACAGGCAGACGGTCCACCTTTTTATCAGCAAGGGCAGCGAGAGACCTGTCGGTGTGCGTCATAGATTCCTTCGTCTTTACGCCCACACTCTCGAACTCTTCGATGATAGCCTTTGCAGATTCGAGCCCTATATCCACGGCTTCGACCGTGACCTTCTTTGCAAGCTCTTCCTTGTACTTTACTTTGTTAAGGCTGATCTGTTTCTCACTCCACCTCAGATCAGCATCCGGAAGTTCGGCAATAGCTCCTGTTAACCATTCGGTAGCTGCACTTGCGTCATTTCTGGTTGCGTCAGCCCCTATTTTTTCTGCATAGTCCGCATTGATGGGGGCACCGCCGACCATGACCAGAAGAGAGTCCCTTAACCCTTCTTCCTTGAGCTGCTCAATAACCTTTTCCATGCCGGGCATGGTTGTTGTCATTAGTGTGCTCATGGAAATAGCATCGGCTTTCTGATCCCTTGCACTGCTTACAAAACTGCTTAGGGACACATCCGAACCCAGGTCGACCATGTCAAAACCGGCTGCGGTCATCATTGTCTTGACAAGGTTCTTGCCGATGTCGTGCACGTCGCCTTCGACTGTCCCGATAATGATCTTCGAAGGCTTGTTTGTTGAATCAGTCTTCAGGTAAGGAGAGAGAATATCCAGCCCTTCGTACATCGCACCTGCGGAAACCATGAGGTTCGGGACGAAGGCTTCCCCGTTCTCATACATGTCACTTACAACGGACATGCCTCTGGTAAGCCCTTCCACGATTGCGGTATATGGGTCAATGTTAAGCTCCAGTACCTTGTTTGCAAGTTCTTCTATGATTTCGTCGTCTCCTTCGACAACTGCTTCAGCCATCTGCCTGAATATCTCTTCCTCGGAGATAGCTTCCGCTCCTTGATTCTCATTTCCGATTGCCATATTAAACCTCCTACATTTAGGAAAAATGGGCGTCTCATAATTCTTCAGGCAAAAATGCCCTTAAAAACCACCTGTTTGCGCCCGTTAAACAAAGTCTGAGATTCTATCAGACATCACGGTTAACAGTAACACACATTCTGTAAAACCGCACTTACAATTTTAAATATACACTGGCTAATATATAGCATAACCGAAGGCGTTTTTCTCCATAGATATGATTTTTCCGGGCCTTTTGATAGAAACCTATTTCCCAATATTTTCAAAGCTTTTGATGCTGACAGGACTTCAAGGATTCAAAGGGGTTTCGATATTGACAGTCTGCCGGAATATCTCCGGACCCCTGACACCGACAGGACCACGAGTATAGGAAGAATCCCGGAAATTATCAAACACTTTGATAATATCAATGCCCTATTCCCGAAACATAATGTTCTCAAAAAATCTCAAAAATAAAGGAAAAACTCAGGTCCTTTTAAACGGAAAAATACCTGATTAAGAAGATATTACATCGATGAGGTTATATCAATGAGAAGTTCAAATTCAGGTTAAGAAAGTGAATTCAAATCATAAAGGAGAATTTAAAGTTTATTAAGTCGGATATCAGTATTCGGGTTCATAACAGTTAGATTCATAAGATTCAGATTCACGATATCTGGATTCATGACATCCTGACCCATAAGATTCGGATTCATGACATCCTGATCCATAAGATTCGGATTTATGACATCTTGACCCATAAGATTCGGATTCGTAACATTTGGACCTGCAGTCTTCAAAACAGGAAAAAACAGAACCGCAATACTCATCTCTGGCCTCTACCAGCGCCGTCATATTTTCGAGAGGGGTCAGGGGCGCAATTCCGCAACCCGGAGCAAGGATATCAACCCCGCCTTCCAGGGATTTTCTTGCTTCCGCTTTTACATCTTCACGGCTGCCGCAAAGGAGAGTCGAAGAACTGGCAACGTTTCCTATAAGACAGATCCCATTTCCGAGATTTTTCTTTGCACTTTTCAGGTCCCGGACCTTTTCTTCAACACTAATTCCTTCAAAACCGCATTCAGAGAGGGTTCCAAGAAATAGGGAAGCATCTCCGCACATATGCAGTATTTTGGGCCCTTTTACCTGCTTACAAAAACGCCTGTAAGCAGGTTTTATTAAAAGTTCGAAAATCTCCAGGTTCAAAATGTCAGGGCCTGATATGCCGTCCGGAACACAGACCGCATCCACACCCTCCTCAAAAAGGGCATTTGCATACTCAATGCAGGCATCAGTATTGATTTCCAGGCATTCCCTGATATAGTCAGGAGATTTAAGAAGCTGTCTCAGGTAGTTGTCCGCCCCCAGAAGCCTGGAACAAAGGGCAGCCGGACTTTCTATTCCCACAATTAGGGGGAGAGACCCTTCAGTTTTATTCTTAAGGAGAGCAGTTGCTTCCAGAACCGTAGGGATCCTGCCCTTTTCCAGCAAGGAATACGGAATTTCCGGCAATTCCCCTGAGTTTCCAAGGGGAGGAAATGTTACATAGGGCTGGGTCTCCTTTGTTCCCCTGCTAACCTTACACCCCATCGCTTCTGAAAGTACTGTTACGCAGTAAGGATACCTTACAGCCTCCAGTCTCGTAATTTTATGGGCAGCCAGAGAGAGAGCTGCCATTTTTTCAGGGTTGCTGTGGGCTTCAGGCCAGAAAGCCCCGCATTTTTCCATAAGAGAAACAGTTCCTGTCTGGGTAACGGAAAGTACCGGCGCCCTATCCACGGTTTTCCCCTTCAACACATTCAGGAAACGGTCTCTTAAATTGTAATCAACCATGTTTATCTATAATAATTTTTAACCGGATTATTTTTAACCGGATTATTTTTAACTGGATTATTTTTAACCGGATTATTTTTAACTGGATTATTTTTAACTGGATTATTTTTAACCGGATTATTTTTTAATTGTATTTATGTTTCTAATTAGATTTTAGAGTTCCGATTTGGTAATTTGCCGTGAGTTTTTCCTGTAGTGAAGGAAAAGGCTCTCTCCCCAGCTTATGGAGCCTTTTTCAACACTCATCAGTGCATGGTTGTGGTATATTCCGTTTTTATAAAAAAAGGAAAGGGCAAGAAAGCGGTCAGTGACGGTGCTCGAGGCAAGCCCTATATTGCAAGCACAGACGAACAAATTCGCATTTTCCTTATTGAGGTACTCTTCCAGGAGTTCAACGTATTCATTCCTGAACCTTTCAAAGACAGGCTCGGTAATAATTAAGGAAACGTTGATCCCCTTTCTTATTAGTTTGAGATACAGGGAAGAAAGGGCAGGACTGAAATAAGAGGAAACTTCCATTAGGTACGTTGATTTAAAGAGTTCGGCTTCGATTCGCTTTGGGAGATCGTACATCCGGTCCAGTTCAGGCTCGACGAGTTCGCAGTGCCCCAGAACTTCGATCTGGTTCAGGAGGGAGGAAGGGATGGAATTTACGTTATGGTTTTGCCAGTAATCCCTGTTTTCTTCGTATACGTTCAGGGTATTAAGGAGGGGCTCCATCTTGTTTACGATCACTTCCCCCATGCTTGAAAGTTTGTACATGTCCCCCTCATGGATGATCAGTCCCTGCCCTATCAGGATCTTGATCTGGGTCATAATCGCACTCGATGTCCCATTAAGAGTGTTCTTGATCTCTTCGATTTCCCTGGGCCTTTCGATCAACAGTAGCAGAAGATCTTTTCTCTTATCAGATAGGAATAAAGTTCCCAACAATTCCAGTTTCATTCCAACTCACTCGCCATTTTCTACACTGAGTTATCCTGCATCCAGTACATGAAATTTTTATATTGACAAAAAGCCCCCCTCCCAGAACTAAATAAGCTATTTTTAATCCTGCTTCTACCCTGTTTGCCTTAATTCCTCCTTCTTTCTCGTTACTCACTTCTAATTACTCACTTCTAATTACTCACTTCTAATTCCGGATTTTTTAATTCAAGGCATTGAAATTCTGGGATTTAACATTAAAGGGATTACCATTCAAAGAGTTATCACTTTGGGAGTTTCACATGCATAAGGGTACCCGAAACGTCCTCACTTTCGAACCAGATCTCTCCTTTATGGGCATCGACAATGTCTTTACAGATATAGAGCCCCGATTCAAGCCCCTGATACCTGCGACTTACGGAGTCGTTGACCTGGTAAAGCCGGTCAAAGAGATAGGGTATAAGTTCTTTACTTATGCCCTTTCCACTGTCCACGATCACTATGTGGACATTATCTTCTTCTTCTTTTGCTTCCAATGCCAGCTTTCCTCCCTGCGGAATGAATTTTATGGCATAGTCGACAAGAGCAGTAAAAAGGACTGTCAATTTTTCCCTGTCACCTTTAATTTCAGGCAAACTGGCAGGGATTTCTTTTTCAACCTCCAGGCCTTTTTCATCGATCAGGAAAATATTGTTTAAGAAAGCATCAGAGAGGATGTCCCTTAGCTGTGTCTCTTCAAAGAAATATTCGATCTTTCCTGCCTTTTCCAGGCTCTGGTAGAGAAGGGAATCAACAAGGCGGCGCAGCTTTTCTGAATAATGGATAAAGGTGTTAACCGCCTTTTGCTGCTGGCTGTCAATAGCATAAAGCGTCTCAAAATCCATAATTTCCTCATATTCCTCCTTTTCCGGAAACATCACTTCTTCCATGAATTCGGATTTAATCATATTCATGGAACCGAGTTCCTCATTCG